>NZ_JBHUMY010000008.1:0-104053 GCF_042685365.1 Paenibacillus thailandensis
CGCTGGCGCTTCTGCCGCCTCTAGCGGCGCACGCAGTGCTGCCCGCAGCGCTGGCGCTTCTGCCGCCTCTAGCGGCGCACGCAGTGCTGCCCGCAGCGCTGGCGCTTCTGCCGCCTCTAGCGGCTCGCACACCTCCGCCCGGAGCGCTGGCGCTTCTGCCGCCTCTAGCGGCTCGCATAGCGCTGCTCGGAGCGCTGGCGCTTCTGCCGCCTCTAGCGGCTCGCACACCTCCGCCCGGAGCGCTGGCGCTTCTGCCGCCTCTAGCGGCTCGCACACCTCCGCCCGGAGCGCTGGCGCTTCTGCCGCCTCTAGCGGCACGCTCAGCTCCGCCCGCAGCGCTGGCGCTTCTGCCGCCTCTAGCGGCTCGCATAGCGCTGCTCGGAGCGCTGGCGCTTCTGCCGCCTCTAGCGGCGCACGCAGTGCTGCCCGCAGCGCTGGCGCTTCCGCCGGGACAGTCAACTCCTCGCGCGGCATTCGCAGAGGATCTTTCCCGCTAACGGAAGGAGCTTCTCCCTTACCAAGGGGAAACGAAGCGTCCTTCTACAGCACCGGCATCATATCAAGAAAATCCAATCCGGCGGCTTTCGCCCGCATCATTATTCACAACCGCCGTCTTCAACCGATTCAGGCCGCGGTCGCCGTCGTCCAATGGCCTTCGTCCGATACCTCGAAGACCGTGACGCACAGCCTTATTTCCGTTCCGGCCAAACACAGCGAATACATTACGGCGGACATTGCCGGCGCAACCGGCGATTACGAAGTGCGCATAGCCGTTTCCGACAAAAAAAACGTCCTGATCAACGTCTTTAATATGGACGACCGGCTGGAGCCCATCGACGCAATGACGTTTCGGGACAAAGACTGAGCGGCCGGAGCGCTTTTCCGGCAAAAAACCGCAGACGGGCATATCGCCCGCGCTGCGGTTTTTTGGGTTGCGTAGCTTCGTCTCATATTTTCACGTCGCCGGAAAAATATCCGTAATCCCCGGCGTCGGGAAGAAATTCCCCGTCTGTATCCGCATCTTCGTCCCGGTTTCGAAGTCCGGCCGCTTCGTTTTCTTCCTCGGCTAACCAATCCTCGTTGACGATATGCGCCGGTATCGAAAGCCCGTCCAGCGCGTACGCCGTGTTCACCACCAGCGATTCGCTCAAGTTCGATTGCTCCGCCAGCACTCCGCCGTTCGCCTGCGCGATTTCGAGGGCGGAAGTCAAATCGTCCCCGTTCAGATGAATATGGACGCGGTTTCCTTCGTGCAGCACCGGGTCGTAACCGAGCTCCTGCAGCGTGTCGCACGCAATGGCCGCGCTCTTTGAATCTGCAAAGTTAAACAACAACGCTTTTGTATCCGTCGGCATGCGAGTTCCCTTCTTTCTTGCGGCACATAGCCGCCGATTCATTTCCCGTTAACAACATTAGAGTGCCCAACGTTGGCAGCAATCATGTCGTCCGTGCAAGATCCGGCAAAAATAAGAACGGACTCATCGTAAACGATTCGAAAAAGACTGTTGTCAATTGCCAAATAATTTTGCATAATCGTTTTAGAAGGTTTCTGTTAGGTTATATAACATAATAGGTTAAACCAGGGCATGGATTATGTGAGGTATGTGTCACTAACAAATATACACTAGTTATCTTCGATTATGAACATGGCTGCACTTCTAGAGCAGCGGATATTTTACGACTCCCGCGCCATGTGTCTTGCAAGTCGTTCATTCGTTCAACTTATGGATAAACAAGGAAGGTGCAAACGATGCAAAACGTATTTTACTTGATGAAGGAACCGATGTTCATTGTGGAGCTCGAGCATGACCGGTGGTCCATCCGCGATCTGAACCAATCGTTTACGGCGCTGTCCGGGTACAAAAAGAACGAGCTGCTGGAGGCCGATCCCGCCGGACTGCTGAAGGAAGGGCTGCCCTTCGGGCAATTGATCGCCCGCTTGACCGACGAAGCCGAAGAAGCGGCCGCGTCGCTGGAGTGGGAGCTGATCTCCAAGTCGACGGCCGCGGTTCCGGTTCGCCTCTCCTGCCGGACGCTGCAATCGGACGACAGAACCTGTTACGTCATCATGTGCCAGGACATCGCCGGGCAAAGATGGATCGAGGAATATGCCGTCGAAAACCATATCGACGCTTCACTCAGCGTCGACGCGCAATTTAAAATCCGTTCGCTCGAGCGTTATTACTCCCCGGTTAAAAATAAAGCGTCGCATTATTTGAATGCGTCCCTATTCGATTTTGTAGCCGAGAGCTCGCGCAAGCCGCTGCGCAAAGCGTTCGACAACGCCCGCACCGGCGGCGCCGTCGAGCAAGCCGAAGCAACGCTGCAAATCGGCGATTCGGTCTATTATGTGAGCGCGCTGATCAAGCCCCTGTTTAACGGATCGCGCGCCTTTAAAGGCTATATCGTGATCGTTACGAGCTTGCGTTTCCACGAGCAGGAGGAGGACCCGTCGCTCAAGCTGCGCATGCTGATGCTGAACAAAAACATATCCGCCACCTCCCTCGCGCAATCGACGCTTATATCCCTTACGACGATATCCAAAATCCGCAACGGCAAAATAAAAAAGCCCCAGCGGCTGACGGCAGAGCTCATTGCCGGCAGGCTGGGGGTCAAACCCGAAACGATCTGGAGCAGCTTCAAGCGGTAAGCCGCTCCTTTTTTATCGCATCTTAAACGTTGCTAAGCTACAGCTTGAAGCGCGAAACGACCTCGTTCATATCGAGCGCGATTTCGCTGAGCGAACCGGCGGACGAAGCGATTCCTCCCGCCGCGGCGGCTTGCTTATCGGATGCGGCGGCCACATGGCCCGAAATATCCGACGTTCTTCGGGCAATGTCCATCACCTGCTCCACCGATGCCGCCACCTGCTCGGAGCTGGCTGCGAGCTGCTCGGCTGCAGCGGCGACCTCCTGAATTTTGGCGGATACGTCGTCCGAAGCGTCCGCGATCCGCCGGAACGCCGCTCCGGCCTCGTTGATCTTGGAGATGCCTTTGCCGGATTCCTCCCTGCTGGCGTGCATCGACGCGGCCGTCTGCAGCGTATCGTCTTTAATTTTCGTAATGGTCTCCGTAATTTCCGATACCGCTTTGGCCGTTTGCCCGGAAAGCTGGCGCACCTCTTCCGCCACGACGGCGAAGCCTTTGCCGTGCTCGCCGGCGCGCGCCGCCTCGATCGAGGCGTTTAACGCAAGCAGATTCGTTTGCTTCGATATGTTGCCGATGAGATTAATAATGTTCCCGATGCTCTGCATATGGCTTTCCAGCTGCTCGACCTGCTGCGCGGCTCCGCGGATCGACTCGTCGATGGCGTTCATCGTCCGGACGGCATCTTCGATCGTGCCGGCGCCCTCCTTCGACCGTTCGGCCGCCTCCGCCGATATTTGCGATACGATGGAGCTGCTCTCGGCGATACGTTGTACCCCCGTCGACATCTCTTCCGTCGAACGGGCGATTTCGCCGAAGCTGACGAGCTGCTCGGATGCGCCCGCTGCCGCTTCGCGCACAAGCGATGCCGCCTCTTCCGCGGAGCTTGCGTTCTCCTGCGAAACCGCAAGCAGCTCCTGCGCCGATGCGGATATGCCCGCCGATGCCGCTTGCATGCGGCCTACAGCCCCTTGCATCATGGCGATCATCCCGCTTAGCGCATCCATCAGGACGGCGATTTCGTCGCGGGTACGCACCTTCGGCACCGTGACTTGCAGATCTCCTTCCGATACGAGGCGTACCGTTTCGGACGCCTTCTTCAGCGGAACGGAAATCGTTCTCCGTATGTAGAATAGAAGCCCTGCAATAAGCGCGACGGCAACGCCGATGCCGATTCCCGACACTATTGCGCTCTGGTTGTAAATGCGCCGGCTTGACGCGCTTTCGTCGCTCGCCCCCGACTGATTCTGCCAGATCAGCGCGTCCGTATAGGTGCTAAGCGCGTTAAAGGAATTTTCCGAATCGCGGATCGCCGTGTCGATTTGGCGGTCGTCCCCTTTGGAATCGAGAACGTCGACCAGATGGTTGTAGCCCTCGATGTAGATGCTCCACTGGGATTTCAGCGATTCATACAGCCTCGAATCGTCCGTCTTCGTATACCCTGTCCGGTAGGATGCGAATATTTGCTCGAGCTCGGCGATCGCCGCCTCGCCTTGCGACTTCAGGCTCTCCATTTGAGCCGGAGTATCCTTCTGGTAGATCATCTTGTACTGAATGGTCAACAAGTTTTCGTTGGCATGGTTTAATTCAAGAATCGCCTGCGTGTTTAGAAGCCAAATGCCCGATATTTTCGCCGCGTTCTCGTTCATCTTGCCCATCTGCGTGAAGGAGATGATGCCGTTCGCCGCCAATATGACAAGAATGACGAGAAATGATGCCGTCAGACGTTGACTGACCGTTAGATTGAACTTCCTTAAGCGCATAAATTGCCCCCTTCGTCTCGATTAATTATGTATAAAATATAGTATATATTACACTCCTATCATTACTAAAGCCCTATTTTTTCATTATTTTCATGAACGATATCGGTCGATTTCTGTCATCATCTGAAATTCTCTATTTATCGACAAAAAGTTAAATAGTTTTAATTTTTATGAAAAGGCTCAAAAAAACGGCCGTTCCTTTAAACCGGTTAAAGGAACGGCCGTACGGCCGAAGCTTATAATCATGGCTCCGTTCAATCGTTCGATGCCGGTTCGGTCGCCGCTCTCAGCTCCCGCTCCAGCTCTTCCGCATACTCCCGCTTCTCGTCATCGCTATACCGCAGACACTCCGCCATACATTCCAATACGCCGTCTTTCCATCGCCGCACCCAAGCAATGTCGAAAAACAACGCCCCTGTCCGTCTTACAAAAAAATCGACCGGCTTTACGGCCATTTCTTCTTCGACCGAATACAGGAGCATGCCGTACACATCGGCCGGGAGACCGTGCGCGGACGGCAGATCCGGACTCCACTTCTTGATCCGGTCGAACAATTTAGGCGCGTTCGAGCCGTAACGGGCCGCAAGCCATTTCGCGCTTGACGCGGAAAGTCCGAGGCTAACCCCCTTCTCTTGCATGCTCGCAACAAATGCGGGCAGCTTCGCCGAGCCGCCGACGTCGCCTCCGGAAATCGGCAGCGTACGCGTTGCGCAAGCGGCGAACGGACCGCGCCCTTCCGCCTTCAAATCGGCGACAAGACGGTCCGTTACCGTCTCCGCCATCTTCCGGTAGCCGGTCAGCTTGCCTCCGGCAATCGTCAGCAGCCCGGACGGCGACACGAATATTTCATCCCGTCTCGACACTTCGGAAGGCGACTTCCCTTCTTCGTAAATAAGCGGCCGCAAGCCCGACCAGCTCGACTCGACATCGCGGGCCGCAAGCTTCAAGCCAGGAAACAGGCCGTTCACGGCCGCAAGCAAATAATCCCGATCCGCTGCGGTCATTCTCGGATTGGCCGTATCGCCGGTATAATCGGTATCGGTCGTTCCGACATACGTTTTCCCGTCGCGGGGAATGGCGAACACCATTCTGCCGTCGGGCGTATCGAAATAGATCGCTTGACGCAGCGGAAACCGGTCTCCGTCGAATACCAGATGAACCCCTTTGGTCAGACGGAGGGTTTTTCCTTTTTTGGAGCGGTCAAGCTCTCGCAGCCCGTCTACCCAAGGCCCCGTCGCGTTCACGACCTTGCGCGCCCGAATCGTAAACGATTCGCCGCCGATCATATCCCGCGCACGAACGCCGGCCGCTTTACCGTCCTCGCGGTATACGAACTCCTCTACTTTGACGTAGTTGACGGCGTCCGCCCCAAGCTCCGCGGCCTTCTTGAGCACCTCGACCGTCAGCCGGGCGTCGTCCGTCCGGTATTCCACGTAATAGCCGCCGCCCTTCATTCCTTCCGCCTTCAGCAGAGGCTCTTTCTTAAGGGTTTCTTCCTTGCTTAGCATCGTGCGCCGCTCCTCGCGCTTTACGCCGGCCAGATAGTCATAAACGCGCAGCCCGATCGACGTGCTGAACGGCCCGAACGTGCCCCCCCGGTACAGCGGGAGCAGCATCCGTTCCGGCGTCGTCACATGCGGCCCGTTCTCGTACACGACGGCCCGTTCCTTCCCGACCTCCGCAACCATTTTCACCTCGAATTGCTTCAAATAACGCAGTCCCCCGTGTACGAGCTTCGTGGACCTGCTGGACGTGCCCGCCGCAAAATCCTGCATCTCCAGGACCGCCGTCTTCAGCCCCCTGCTCTGCGCGTCAAGCGCAATGCCCGCTCCCGTAATGCCGCCGCCGATAATGACGACGTCGTACAGCTCTTGTTCCATTGCTGCCAGCTTGCCCGCCCGGTCCGTTGCCGAAAATGAATGCTTCATCCCGTATCCTTCCTCTCCGCAGCTTCGATATGTGAAAAAAACCGCGACGACCCGGACTAAAGCGCCAAAGCTTTAGCCGGGTTCTATCGCGGTTCTCCTAATCTCCTACCGGAACTATTAACTTGTCGTAACTTGTAAATCGTTTTACCAATAATTGCCCTTATCATTTAAAAGCCATAGCCGCTTGAACGGCTTTTTTCCAGCCGGCGTACAGGCGGCTCCTGTCCTCTTGCGGCATGCCTGGCGTGAAAGCCCGGTCCAGCTTCCAGCTTTCCCGGATTTCCTGCTTGCTCTTCCAATAGCCGACCGCCAGCCCGGCCAAATAAGCGGCCCCAAGCGCCGTCGTCTCGTTCACGACGGGCCGCTCCACTTCCACGCCCAGCATATCGCTCTGGAACTGCATCAGAAAATCGTTGCGGACGGCGCCGCCGTCGACGCGTAAGGCAGGAAGCAGCAGCCCGGAATCGATCGCCATCGCGTCCAGCACGTCCTTGCTCTGGTAAGCGAGAGATTCGAGCGTGGCCCGGACGAAATGCTCCTTGGTCGTGCCGCGCGTCAGCCCGAATACGGCGCCTCGAACCTCGCTGTCCCAATAAGGCGTGCCCAATCCGACAAACGCCGGCACTACGTAGACGCCTTCGGTGGAGTTTACCTTCGACGCGTAAGCTTCGCTGTCGGCCGAAGTTTTCAGCATCCGGAGACCGTCCCGCAGCCATTGCAGCGCCGAGCCCGCCACGAATACGCTGCCTTCCAGCGCATATTGCACCTCTCCGTCGATTCCCCAGGCGATCGTCGTCAGCAGGCCGTGCTTCGATTCGACGGCTTCGGCGCCCGTATTCATCAGCATGAAACAGCCGGTGCCGTAGGTGTTTTTGGTCATGCCCTTGTCGAAGCAAGCTTGCCCGAACAAAGCCGCCTGCTGGTCGCCCGCAATGCCCGCGATCGGAATGCGGCTGCCGAAGAAATGATGCTCCACCGTGTACGTATACACTTCCGACGAAGACCGTACCTCGGGCAGCATCGCGGACGGAATACCGAGAATACCGAGCAGCTCCTCGTCCCAGCGCAGATCCCGGATATTATACAGAAGCGTTCTGGACGCATTGGAATAATCGGTAATATGGGCTTTGCCGCCGCTCAGCTTCCAGACGAGCCATGTGTCGATCGTCCCGAACAGCAGCTCCCCGTTCTCCGCTTTCTCGCGTGCGCCCTCCACATGATCGAGGATCCACTTGATTTTGGTGCCGGAAAAATAAGGATCGATAAGAAGCCCCGTCTTCCGCCGGAAAAGCTCGTCATAGCCTTGGCCCTTCAGCTTTTCGCATATATCGTTCGTCTGCCGGGACTGCCAAACGATCGCGCGATGGATCGGATGCCCCGTATGCTTATCCCATACGACCGCCGTTTCCCGCTGGTTCGTAATGCCGATCGCCGCAATCTGGTCCGGCTGTACGGCCGCTTTCGTCAGCGCTTGCGCTATAACGCCAAGAACCGAAACCCAGATTTCGCCGGCGTCATGCTCCACCCATCCCGGCTCGGGATAATATTGCCGGATCTCCTGCTGCGCGGAGCATACGGCATGCCCTTCCTTATCGAATAAAATCGCCCGCGTGCTTGTCGTTCCTTGGTCGATTGCAAGAACGTACCGCTTCGCCGTCACGACCTTCCCCTCCTCAACGTTTTGCGGAGCAATGCTCCCTTGATCTGCTTCGCAGCAAAATCGTGCTTCGGAAGCCTCTGCTTCGTTTTGCGGAGCAAGGCTCCCCTGATCTGCTTCGCAGCAAAATCTTGCTTCGAAAGCATCTGCTTCGTTTTGCGGAGCAAGGCTCCCCTGATCTTCTTCGCAGCAAAATCGCGCTGCGGAAGCACTCACCTATTCGCTACTTGCGTTCAAAATGTTTCCAAAGCTCGGCGTTCGACGTCGTTACCGCGGAAGCTCCCGCCGCAAGCGCCTGCTCCACGTCGTTTACGGTGCGGATCAAGCCTCCCGCAAAGACGGGAATACCCGTCCTTTCGGACACCTCGGTAATGATATGCGGAATGACGCCCGGCAGCACTTCGATGTAATCGGGCTTCGTCCGCTCGAACATGGCGTAGCTTTTCTCGAGCGCGTTCGTATCCAGCAGGAACATCCGCTGAATGGCCAAGAGCCCGTTCTGCTTCGTCTTGGCGATAACGCCGGCCCGAGTGGACACGATTCCCGCGGGGCATACGACCTGGCACAAATATTCGGCCGCATACTCGTCGTTTTTAAGCCCTTCGATCAAGTCCGCATGCAGAATCGGCTTTTTGCCGTGGGACTTTGCCAGCTGCACGATCGGCTGGAGCTGGCTTACATGCGTGTCGAGAATGACGATGTATTCATACGAAAGCTTCAGCAGCTTCTCCAAATCTTTCACTTTACGGGCCGCCGGAAGAATCCGTTGGCGATTAGCAAGCATGATCCGTTCCTCCCGTCTGTCGGCTGAGAAAAAAAAGAAAAGGAAAAAATCACGCACCCGTCCCTTTATGGGGCCAAGATAACCGTGCTCTCCTTTTCTCCGTCACCATATCAACTTGCCACTCATTATATAGCAAACTGTAAGCGGTGTCTATAAATAATTGCCGACCGCTTCAACGACTTGCGGAGCGCACGCCCGACAGCCCCGCAGCCCGATCCTTCTTATCGAATCAACTCATGTCCTCATTAGCGCAAGCAGCCTCGCCCCGAACGCATTCGGAGCAAGGCCGCTTGTGCTTAATGGGAACCGGTCCCGACTAGTAGCCGAGAGCGGTTTTCGCTTCCTTCCACTTCGCGTTAAGCTGGTCGAAAGCAGCCTGCAAATCGTCCGCTACGATATACTCCTGGACGTAGTCGCCGACGCCGATGCCGATTTGCGCTTTGTTGGCGATTTCGTTGAACTTCGGATCCGTCGCTTCGCTTTCGATAAACGTCGGATTAAACGACTGGAATTCGGCCAATTGCGGAATCGAGGACTCTTTCGTCTTGTCGATGGGCATAAATCCGGAATCTTCCACATAACCCGATTCCTTCACGAAAAACTCGACCCATGCCATGGCGAGCTCCTTGTTCTCGCTTTCTTTGCTTACGCCAACGATATAGTCGGAGCCGAGCGGAGCGTTATATTTGCCGCTGTTGTCGTAAGGCAGCGGGAAGAAGCCGATATCCTCCGATGCCGCGCCCGCACCGATAATTTGCGGAATAACCCAGTTGCCGAGGAAATACATGCCCGCTTTCCCCGCAGCCATTTCTCCTTTCGACATTTCCCAGTTGTTCGTATACAGATCCTTCTCGACCCAGCCCTTCTGCACGAAGGTGCGGGCAATATTGGCGAGCGTCCCCCAAGCGTTGTCGACTTTGAAAGGCGCTTCTTCCGCCACCAGCTTCGAGACGAACTGCGGATCTCCGGCTACGTACCAAGCGGAATTGTCCGCCCAGTTGCCCATCGGCCATTGGGCGCCGAAGTTCATATAAAGCGGAATGATGTCCGCCGCTTTCAATTTTTCGGCTGCCGCATAAAGCTCGTCGAGCGTAGCGGGCACTTTGTCGATCCCTGCGGCTTCGAACGCCTTCTTGTTGTAAACGATCCCTTGCGTGTTGACGCCGGTCGTGATGCCGTACCGTTTGCCTTCATAAAGCGTGTTGTCCGCGAAGTAGACGTTCTCGAACATGGAATCCGGGAGCGGCTCGAAATATTTGCCGTACTCCGATACGGCCATTCCCGGCGGAATCATCAGCACATCGCCGGCTTCTCCGGTCGTAATGCGAACTTGAATATCCGTCGCGTAGTTGGTAAGACCTTCAAACTCAAGCTCGGCATTCGGGTATTTCTTCTTAAATTCGGCCTCGTATTTGTCCATCGTTCCGTCGTTGACCAAATCCGTGCGGTGCGTGAGCACCTTCAGCTTGCCGCCGAGCTCGGCGGCGCCGCTCGAAGCGGATGGCTGGCTGGAGGCTTCGCCGCTTGGCGATGCGTTATTCGCCTGGTTCGAATTGTTGCCTCCGCAAGCAGCCAGAATCGATACGGTTAATGCAAGAACGAGCGCGGCTACCAAACCTTTTTTCATTTCGTTACCCCCTGCACTTTGATTTTGCGTCTATACGCAATTGATATCGCTTACATTTACCATCTTATCTACGAGCGGGCCGAAAACAAATGAGATTTATTTGTTTTTATTGTCATCAATTATGCTAACAACAACGATGCTTGTTAGGCGGACATTCTTTCAACAGGGAACGATAACGCGATTTCCCTCTACTTGACCGCCCCGTTCGTCACTCCCGCAAAAATGTAGCGCTGCATGAACAAGAACAGCAGAACGGTCGGAATGAAAATGATAAGAATACCGGCCGAGATGACGTTAAGCTGAGCCGCGTTCGGCCCGATGAAGGAATAGATCGCCGTCGAGACGACTTTTAACTTCTGGCTCGGCATATAGAGATACGGCGTGTAAAAATCGTTATAGATGCTGATGCTTTTCAGAATGACGAGCGTAGCCGTCGCTGGCGCAAGCAGCGGGAAGATGATCGAACGGTATATTTTGAACAAGGATGCCCCTTCGATCATGGCGCTTTCGTCCAAATCCTTCGGGATGCTGTTCACGAACTGCAAATAAATGACGATCTGCAGCACATCCGCGCCCAAATAAAGCAGGATCGGCGCCAGCATCGTATTGTAAACGCCAAGACTTTGGATGACGCTGAAGGTTGCGACTTGCGTCGTGACCATCGGAATGACCTGCGCGACGAGATACATTCCCATAATGCCTTTCTTCAGCTTAAAGTCGAAACGCCCGATCGCGTAGGCGACCATCGTTCCGAACATAATATTGCCGACCACCGAAACGGCAAGAACGATTAGAATATTCCGGAAGCCGAGACCGAGATCGCCGACGTGGATCACCTTGGCGAAATTATCGAAGTTCAGGAAGTCGTCAGGCAGGGCAAGGCCCGACTGGTAATATTCCACCTGCGTCTTGAACGCCCCGACGACGACGGAATAGATCGGAAAGAAAACGACGAACAAGGCGATAGCGAGCGTAACATATTTGAAAACCAAAAAACCGATCGATTGCTCTTGCTTCATCTTTATTTCTCCCCTCTGAACAGCAGCTTCCGTTGAATGACGATGAACAGCAATACGATAACCAGAAGAACAACCGCCATCGCGGACGCCAGACCGAAATTCTGGTACTTAAATGCCGTATCGACCGTCTTGATGACGAAAGTCGACGTATCGTTGGCGCCAAGCAGCATGACGTAAGGGATGTCGAACGCTTCGAGCGCCCCCGTTAGCGTCAGAATCAGCATCAGCTCGAGCACGCTGCGGATGCTCGGGAGCGTAATGTACCGGAACCTCTGCCATCCCGACGCCCCGTCGATGGAGGCCGCTTCGTAAAGGTCGTTCGGTATCGATTGAAGAGCCCCGATAAAAATGACCATATTCAGTCCCATGTACTTCCACATCGAGATGAAAGCCAGCGAGAAATTGACCAGCCGCTTGTCGCCCAGCCAGCTTTGTTGCCACGATTCCAGCCCAAGCGCGCCAAGAAGCGCGTTCAGCGAGCCGTATTCCATATGGTAGACGTTCTTGAACATAATGACCGTCGCCACGCTGTGCAGCACGTAGGGCAAAAACAAGGCGACGCGGAATCCGTTCCTGCCGCGCAGCCTGCCGGTCAGAATGACCGCAAAGTAGAGCGCAAAGCCAACCTGAACGAGCCCTCCGACGAAATAATAAAGATTGTTCTTGAGCGAAGCGAACACTTCGGGCTTCGTGAAAATTTCCTTGTAGTTGTCGAAGCCGATAAAGTTCATATCCCAGCCCAAGCCGGTCCAATCCGTCAAGCTGTAATAGAGCAAAGATACGGCCGGATAATACGAGAAGGTGAGGGACAGAAGAACGGGAATGGTCAGAAACCCGAACAAAATAAGATAGCGCTGCGTTTTGTAGCTGAAGTTGAACACGTTCCTCTCCTCGCTTTCCATCAGAGTGTTACCGCTTTCAAGATTATAAAACAGGATGATTCAAATGATAATGGCCTTCGTTTTGTTTTATTGTCTTTATTTTTGATAATCTTTACCTAACAAGATCGCGGTACTCTTTGGGCGTCTTCCCGGTCATTTTTTTGAACACTTTCGTAAAATAAGCCGGATCGGGGTATCCGACCCGCTCCCCGACCATATAGGTTTTCAAGCCGATATCCTCGCGCAGCAGCCGCTTCGCATGCTCGATACGTTCCCGGATAATGTAGTCGGTTATCGTTTCGCCCGTCTCCGTCTTAAACAGCTTGCTTAAATAGCTGGGCGTCAAATAGACGATATCGGCCAGTTGCTGCAGCTCGAGCTCCTCCGCATAATGCTCGTGGATGTAGCATTTGATCGTTTCCACCGTCCGGTTCTCGTTTCTGGCGTTTTCCAGCAAACCGATCTTGCGCGTCATTCTTTCCTTCAGCATCTCCGCGAATGCCCGCCAGTTCTCGTAATCGCGGGGAGCGCCGAGATCCCCGAATTGTTCATTGCGAATGCTGCGAAGCTCCAATTCCTCCGCAAGGAGCGCCTCCAAATCGGAGCACGCTTCCGCAAGCTCCCGCCAGCCTAGCCGAAGCGCGGCCGTCTCGTTCAGCCACAAGCCGAACGCCTCTTCCGCACGCGCGTATTCGCCGAGCTGCAGCGCCGGAAGCAGCCCCTTCTCCGCCATTCGAAGCAGCCGGTACCTCTCCTCCTTGCGCGGAACGCGCTCCGTTTCTCCGGAGCACCAGCGGGACTCCGCGCTGTACCAGGCATGCTCGAACGCCGTCTCCGCTTCCCGATAAGCCTGCGGCAGCCAGCCGCTCCCGAAGAACACGCCGCTCATGCCGGCCTTCGCCCGCGTATGGGGCGGCATCCGCTGCAGCAGCGTCACTGCCCGTTCGCGGACCGTATTCGCATGACCGGACGGGCCAATGGAGAAAATAACCGCCTTCCGGTTGGCGTCGCTGGCCGCGATTTGCCGGTCGGCTCCCCAATCCTCCGTCAGCCCGGCCAGCTGCGCTTCCGTCAGATCCGGCGATGTGCGAAGCAGCAGAACGGCATAGGACTTGCGGAACAGCGGCATTCGGTCCAGTCTGCCGGTCACCTCCTGCAGCAGTTGCTCCGGCAATCGCCGCTCCTCCCCGCATAACAGGAAGCTGACCAGATCGTCCGACTCCAGCCTCTCCTCGCCGCGCTCCCGCTCGAGGGTTTCGTGCACCGTCGCCAGCAGCCGATAAAGATCCTTCATATTCACCGGCTTAAGCAAATATTCCAGCGCGCCTTGCCGCATGGCCGTCCGGGCATATTCGAAATCGTTATAGCCGCTCAGTACGGCGAATTTCGCGTTCCATCCTTGCTCCTTCGCTTGAGCCATAAGCTGCAGGCCGCTCATCTGCGGCATTCGGATATCGGTGATGACCAGCTCAGGCTTCATTGCGGACCATTGATTAAGCAGCTCTTGGCCGCTTGCGAAAGTTCCGACGACTTCATATTGCGCTCCCGCATCCGCGATCAGCTTGCCGAGCCCAAGCCTGATCCGTTCCTCGTCGTCTACGACCGCTATTCTAAGCATCGTCCATTCCTCCCGATTCGTTCAATTTCGCTTCGATTGCGGGAAACCGGATCGCAACGACCGTGCCTCGTCCTTCTTCGCTCTCTACGGCAAGGCCGTAAGACATGCCGTAACGCAGCTTCAATCTGTCGTTTACGTTGCGCAGTCCGATGCCGCGTTCTCCGTTCCCCAACGGCTCCGGCGCTTCGAGCATTTGCCGCAAACGGTGCAAAGCCGCTTCATCCATGCCCGCGCCGTCGTCCTTGACCGAAAAGCAATGATCGCTTCCCTCCCGCCGGTAGCCGATGCAAATACGGAGCAACTGCTTCGTCTCGTCGAACCCGTGGTTCACGGCATTCTCTACGATCGGTTGAAATAGCAGCTTCATGACCCGAATGCCGCCTACCGCCGGATCCTCCGGCAATTCAAGGACGAACCGCTCCCCGTACCGGTAGTTCAGCAGCCGGATATAGGCGCGGAGATGCTCCCATTCCAGCTCGGCCGGAACGATCTCGCTCCCGGCATGAATGCTGTACCGCAGCTGCTGCCCGAGCAGCTGCACCATTTCTCCCACTTCCGTATCGTTATGAAGCACGGCCGTCATCCGAATCGTCTCCAGCGTGTTGTAGATAAAATGAGGGTTGATCTGATGCTGGAGACTTTCGAGCTCGATCTCCTTCTTCCGCTTCTCGATCCGGTAAATATCTTCAATCAGCTGTTTGATGCGGGCCATCATCCGGTTGAACGCAAGGCCGATCATTCCCGCTTCGTCGCGTCTTCGGACTGGAAAAGCGACGTCCAACCGGCCCGTCTGCACCCGCTTCATCAAGCTGACGATCGAGCGCAGCGGCCGCGTTAACGCATAAATGAGAATAAGCGAGATGACCAGGGCAAAGCTCGTCACTCCCGCTGCGGCTGCAAAGGTGTAGTTGCGCGTTTGAACGGCCTCCCGCATCAGCTGCTCCTCCGGGACGGTGATCAGCATCAGCCAGCCGGTCTGTTCCGATCTTTTATAGACGGCCAGATGCGGCTTCCCGTTCACGTCCAGATGAAAGCTGCCCTCGCCGCCCTTCGCTTTGACGAACGCTTCATTGCTTGCCATATTGCGGGCCAAATATTTTTTTTCGCTGTCGTAAATCACTTTTCCGTTGTCGTCGAAAATAAACGTCGATCCGTGCGTCGTATCGTCCAGATCGGTCACGATATTTTCGATCACCGCGATGTTCGCGTCCACCGCGATCGTGCCGATCGAACGGTAAGACTTGTCGATGATGTCCCTTACGACGGTGAACATAAATTGATTGCTGCCGGGCAGAACCGCGATTTCCTGCGTGCTGACCAAGACGGGCTTTCCTTGGGCCGCGGACGCCATCTCCCGCCAACCGGCGTAATATTGCTGCAGATCCGACCGCTTGCCTCCGCTTTTAATGACGTAATACGGGTTGCCGTAAAGGTCGAACAAATAAACGTTGCTCGTGCCTTCCTTGATATTGTTCATAAAATAAATGCTGCGTTCGACCTTTCGCGTAATTTGCAGCTTCACTTGATTTCCGCCCGCTTCGCCGGCCGATCCCGATTCCCCGGCGTTCGCGTAATGCCGGTTGGACATGACGAGACCGGACTGAATTTCGTTCAGATAAGACGGAATGATCGATATTTTTTTCATATCGTTGACATAGTCGTCCAGCTTGCCCATCATTTTGCTCGATATTTGCGAGACATAAGCGACCGTGTTCGATTCGATCGTCGACGTGTAACGGAGCGCGGCGATATATGTAATAAGCCCGATCGGCAAAATGATAAGGAACAGAAACACGACGAACAGCTTCCCTTCCATGCGGCTTGCCGGCCGTTCGGTCCATCGTCTCAGCACAGATCTCCCGACGCTCATTTAATCCGCCGCTTTCGCATAGGCCGTCGACTCGCGCAGCACGAAGTCTCCCGCCAGCATTATTTTCTCCTGCGGGCTGTCCGGCTGCGCCACTCTTCTCAGCAGCGTTTCGACCGAGCGGCGGCCGAGCGCTTCCTTATGGACGTGGACCGTGCTAAGCGTCGGCGACGAAAGAGCAGCGTCCTCAATGTTGTCAAAGCCCGTTACGGAGCAGCGCTCCGGAACCGCAATGCCCATTCGTCCGAGCACCGTCATCACGCATATGGCAATGGAATCGTTCGCGCAGACGAACGCGGTCGGCAGCTCCTTCATGCGCTTCATGATGCGCTCGAGCGCCTCCGTCATTTCCGAACGGTTGTCGCCTTCGAAGGCGAGCAGCTCCTCCTCCTGAACGGCGGCGATCCCTTGCTCCTTCAGCATCGAGCGGTAGCCTTGATAGCGGTCGGCGAAGCTGCGCGAATAACGGATATTGCCGACGAATTGCAGCTTCCGGTGGCCGCAGCCGAGCAGGTAATTCGTTACCCGCCGCATGCATTCCGTATTGTTCATAAACAGCGTATCCGACGGAATAAGCGGATCCTCATGGTCGACGAGCACGAACGGTATGCCCAGGCTTCGAATTTCGAGCAGCAGCTGGGAGGAAATAAGACCGACGCCGATAATGCCGCGAACGCCGCTCGGATTGATCAAATTGGAGAAGCTGTCCTTGAATTGATCCGTGACGATCACCATTCCGATGCCTCTCGCTTCGAGCTCCGCGGTAATGCCGTCGATAATTCTTCCCCAATATAACGAATCGCGCGTCTGATACCTAACATTCGGCACGAGTACGATAACGGTTTCGGGCGATGACACGCCGCTTGGGTCCGCATCGTTTTTTTTCGCGGCCGCCTTCGGCGGCTTGCCTGCGAAGTATCCGAGCTGCGTCGCCGTATGGACGATTTTCTCTCTCGTTTCCAGACTGACGCCGGGCTTGCCTGAAAGCGCTTTAGAAACTGCGAATTTCGAAAGGCCGAGATGATCGGCAATTTGCTGCATCGTAACCTTGTTGCCCGCCATATGCTGCCACCCTTCACTATTCTTGTTTATTTTTTGTTATCATAACACAGGTTTTGTTAGCAAAACAATTTGAAAATGATTAACGGCCTCCTTTCGCCTTGAGCATCGCCATTCATCGATATCACATGCAAAAACGGCATCGTCCCGGGAAGGGTCAATGCCGTTTTTGCTTGTTTATGCGATTAAGATGCCGGCCGGGTCAGCTTCGAGGAAGTGATCTGTAAACGAACAGGTATAAAGCGATAAACTCGTCCACCTTCAACTGTATTTATGCAATTAAGTTCTTCAACCGGTTATTGTTCACTGGAGACGCAAGCGCAAAAAACCCGCCTTCGGCGTACAGCCTTGGGCGGGTTCTTGAGCGTATTATTGTGCAGCTTGCAAGAGAGCTTATGACGATGCGGGAGCCTGCAGGCAACCGCCCCGCCGACTACCCCCGGAATGCCGCCAGTTCGGCGTTCAGTCCGCGAGTCGCGCCGTACACTTGCTGGTATACGCGGAACAGCTTGCCGTAGACGGCAGCCGCCTCCGCATTCGGCTTGTACGAGCGCGCATGCTTGACGAAGCTTGCGGCGCAATCGTCGAGGCTGGCGAACCAGCCGCAGCCGTAAGCCGCCAGCATGGCCGCGCCAAGGCCCGGGCCTTGCTCGTTCTCGAGCGCGACGACCTCGGCGCCGAAAATATCGGCCTGCATTTGCAGCCAGACCGGATTTTGCGCGCCTCCGCCGATCGAGACGATTTGGTCGACCGACTTGCCCGCCTGGCGGAACATATCGACCGACTCGTGCAGCGAGAACGTAATGCCCTCCATAACCGCGCGGGCGAAATGCTTCCGCTCGTGCGAGCCGTCGATGCCGATGAAGCTGCCGCGGATCGTCGAATCCGCATGCGGCGTCCGTTCGCCGACGAGGTACGGCGTGAACAGCAGGCCGTTCGAGCCCGGCTTCACGTCGCCGACGCCGGCCAGCAGCTCGTCGAACGATTCGCCCGGGGCGAACGTCTTCTTGAACCAGCTGAGGCTGTAGCCGGCCGCAAGCGTTACGCCCATCGCGTAGAAGGCGTCCTCTTTGCCGTGGTTGAAGAAATGAACCTTGCCGGCAAAATCTTTCGTTTTGTCGTTCTCATACGACAAAATGACGCCGGACGTGCCGATGCTGCATAGCGTGAGGCCTTCGCTTAAGATGCCTGCGCCGATCGCGCCGCAGGCGTTGTCCGCGCCGCCGGCGAACACCTTCGTCGCCGGCGACAGACCGGTCCGCTCGGCAATCTGCGGCAGCAGCGTGCCGACGAGGCCGTGCGATTCGACGAGCGGCGGGCAGAAGCCGGCGTCAAGGTTAAACGCTGCGAGCACTTCGTCGCTCCAGCGCTTGCCCGCTACGTCGAGCAGCAGCGTGCCCGCTGCGTCGGAGTAATCCATGTGCAGCTCGCCGGTCAGGCGGTAGCGCACGTAATCTTTCGGCAGGACGAAGATCGCGGCCTGCGCGAAAGCTTCGGGTTCGTGCTCGCGAACCCACAAAATTTTCGGCAGCGTGAAGCCTTCCAGCGCCGGATTGCGGGTGACGCTCAGCAGCTTGCCGCCAAGCGTCGCTTCGATCTCGCGGCACTGCGCCGTCGTGCGCGTGTCGTTCCACAGGATGGCGTTCCGCACGGGCTCGCCTTCCTTGTTCAGCAGCACCAGGCCGTGCATTTGGCCGGAGAAGCTGACGCCTTCGATATCGGCGGCCGATACGCCGCCTTGCGAAGCGAGCTCCTTCAGCGCCTCAACGGTCGCTTCCACCCAATCGTCCGGACGCTGCTCGCTCCAGCCGGAATGCTCGTGGAACAGCGGGTAGCTGCGGGACGCTTCTCCCGCAACTACGCCGTTCTGGTCTACCAGCAGCGCCTTGACGGCGCTTGTTCCGAGGTCAATCCCAATGACATAAGGCATGCCGGTTAAGACCTCCTATATTATACGCTGAAAATAATTTCGTTCAGGACGTGTTTGATGCGCTCCAGACGGCCGGATTCGGTCCGGACTGCGCTGTTTTGCAGCGCGTATTGCTCCAGCGATGCAAGCGTCGCTTTGCCGGATACGATGTCCGCGCCGATGCCTTCCTTGAAGCTGCGGTAGCGGTTCTCGATAATGCCGTCGATGACGCGCTCTTCGATCAGCTTCGCAGCCGCCTTGAGGCCCCAGGCGAAGCTGTCCATGCCGGCGATATGCGCGTACACCAGATCCTCCAGCTCGAACGAGCCGCGGCGCACTTTCGCGTCGAAGTTTACGCCGCCGCGGCCGAGACCGCCGGCTTTCAGCACTTCGTACATCGCCAGCGTCGTCGCGTACAGGTCGGTCGGGAACTCGTCCGTATCCCAGCCAAGCAGGTAGTCGCCTTGGTTCGCGTCGAGCGAGCCAAGCATGCCGTTGATTGCCGCCACGCGGATTTCATGCTCGAACGTGTGGCCGGCCAGCGTCGCGTGGTTCGCTTCGAGATTCAGCTTGAACTTGTCTTGCAGGCCGTATTTTTGCAGGAACGCGATCGTCGTAGCCGCGTCGAAGTCGTATTGGTGCTTCGTCGGCTCCTTCGGCTTCGGCTCGATCAGGAATTGCGCGTCGAAGCCGATCTCGTTCGCGTAATCGATCGCCATCCGGTACAGGCGCGCCAGGTTATCCAGCTCGAAGCCCATATCCGTGTTCAGCAGCGTTTCGTAGCCTTCGCGGCCGCCCCAGAATACGTAGTTTTCGGCGCCGAGCTCTTTGCCGACCTCAAGCCCTTTCTTCACTTGCGCAGCGGCATAAGCGTATACGCCGGCGTTTACGGCCGTGCCTGCGCCGTGCACATAACGCGGATTGGAGAACATGTTCGCCGTGTTCCAGAGCAGTTTTTTGCCGGTCGCTTTCATGTTGTCCTTGATTTGGGCAACGATAACGTCGAGGTTTTTGTTCGTTTCGGCCAGCGTGCTGCCTTCCGGCGCGATGTCGACGTCATGGAAGCAGAAGTAAGGAATGTTCAGCTTCTCCATAAATTCGAAGTTCGCTTCCACGCGCAGCTTCGCGCGGTCCAGACCGTCGTATTTGTCCCATTCGCGGTCTGCGGTGCCTACGCCGAACGGGTCGGAACCGGTAGCGACATAAGTGTGCCAATAAGCGACGGCGAAACGGAGATGTTCTTCCATCGTTTTGCCCAGCACGACTTCGCTAGGGTTGTAGCGTTTGAACGCAAACGGATTGTCGGAGCCTTTGCCTTCGAATTTGATCGTTGGAATATGGCTGAATACGGACATGGGTAAAATCCTCCTTTAAGTTGGCGGAGCTTGCGAACAAGCCCCGAAAATAAGTGATTGGTGTAAACGTCTCCATAAGAATAACATGCCGAGACTTAGTTTGTCTATTAAACAAACAAAGTTTTTATGTTAAAATCGATTTATCCTTGTTACAATGGGACGCGAACGGAATGAACGGAACGGAGGACAAGCTGTTGGCTAAGAAACAGACAGGAGATCTTGCTTTCATCAAAAAAATGAACACGTCGATCGTGCTGGATGCCGTAATCAAGCATGCGCCGCTCTCCCGCGCCCAAATATCGGAGCGGACCGGTCTGAACAAAGCGACCGTCTCCAGCCTGGTGCAGGATTTGCTGGACGGCGATCTGATAACGGAGACCGGTCCCGGGGAATCGAGCGGCGGCCGAAAGCCCGTCATGCTCGCGTTTAACGCGACGGCCGGCTATGCGGTCGGGATCGATCTCGGCGTCAATTATATTCGCGGCGTCCTTGCCGATCTGGACGGCAGCGCCGTTGCCGAGCAGGAGCTGGAACTGAAGCGGCACGAGCCGGAGTATGCTCTTTCCGAGCTGATATCCTGCATCGAGCGGTTGATCGCCGCAGCGCCGGCCAGCCGCTACGGGGTCGTCGGCATCGGCATGGGCGTCCCCGGCATCGTAAACGACTCCGGCGACATCCTGTTCGCTCCGAACATGGAGTGGCGCAGCGTGGAGCTCCGCCGGATGCTGGAGGAGCGCTTCTCCATCCCGGTGACGATCGACAACGAAGCGAATGCGGGAGCGCAAGGCGAGCAGAAGTACGGCGCGGGACGCGGCATCGCGCATCAGATTTACGTCAGCGTCGGAATCGGCATCGGTACCGGCATTATTTTGAATAAAGAGCTGTACAAAGGGGCTTCCGGCTTCTCCGGCGAGCTTGGCCACCTTTCGATCGAATACGACGGCAAGCCGTGCCGCTGCGGCAACCGGGGCTGCTGGGAGCTGTACGCCTCCGAGAACGCGCTGCTCACGCGCGCATCGGAGCTTGGTCTCGGCGAATACCGCTCCTTAAGCAAGCTGATCCAGGCGGCCGATGCGGGCGACGAGCGGGTGCGCCAGCTGTTCCGGTCGATCGGCGTCTATCTCGGAACCGGCATCGCGAACATTATTAACGTGTTTAACCCGGACGTCGTCATTATCGGCAACCGGATGAGCCGGGCGAAAGCCTGGCTCGAGGAAGCCGTCCGGGACGAAGTGTCCCGCCGGACGCTGCCTTACCACCGGGAACGGGTTCGGCTGACGTTCGCCGAGCTGCAGGACCGTTCGGCGGTGCGCGGCGCGGCCCATTACGCGATCAGCCGGTTTTTCGCCCGAATCAAAAGCATGTAGCTCAGCCAAGGCCGGCTCAAGATAGTCGACCGCGTTCAGAGCAAAAGGCACATTCCCCGGTTTCCGTCATAAACTGATAGAAGCTACTGCATTCGCTTGTTGCCCGGCTCGCCGGGGAAAGGAGCCGCATGCCATGATGAAGCTTCTGACGCAATATGTGCGCCTGAACTTTTGGCTCGCCCTGATCTGGATCGTGCTGCTCGCCTATGACGGCACGCTTTCTCCGGTTACGGGCGCTTTGCTCGCCGACGCTTCGTTGTTCGGCTTAATTAACGCGGGAAAGCTGGCAAGCACTTTCATCGGCCGAAACGGCGGCGCATCCGATAACGGGCAGCGCCACCACTTGTAAATCCTATTTTCCGTATGCAAAGAAAGGTGCCGTCCTTGTCAAGAACGGCACCTTTGTCGCGCGAAGCGCTGTGGTCTATATGCAGGGATCCGGTTACGCCGGCTCGATCTCCGCCAGCGCCTCCATCTCCTCTTCTTTCTGAATAATAAGCTCCACTTTTTTGATCCGGTTTTTGCCTACCTCCCGGACGATAAAGCGCAAATTCTCGTGGTGATATTCCTTGCCCGGCTTCGGCTCGCGGACATGAATGTACAGGAATCCGCCGACCGTATCGACCTCTTCCTCGTCGAACGCAACGCCCGTCAAATCCGCAAGATCGTCCAGCGATACTTTGCCGTCAAGCAAATAGCAATTCTCTTCCAGCTTCTCGATTTCTTTGCGCTCGTCCTGGTCGAACTCGTCGCGGATATCGCCTACGATTTCTTCCAGAATGTCCTCGATCGTAATGAGTCCGGACGTGCCGCCGTATTCGTCCATCAGAATCGCGATATGAACGCGCTCCTGCTGCATCCGCTTCAGCAGCTGCTTGACCGGAATCACTTCGGGAACGGTCAGCACCGGGTGGATCAAGCTTTTGAAGTCGATCCCCTTGTCCGCGTCGTATTCGAGGAACAGCTGCTTCGTGTTGATCATGCCCACGATGTTGTCCTTGCTGTCCGTCGCCACCGGGAAACGCGTATATTGTTCCTTGCGGATGATCTCCAGGTTTTCGTCAAACGATTTGTTTGTATATAAGGCCACCATATCGGTACGCGGAACCATGATTTCCTTCGCGAGCATTTCGTCAAAGGCGAAAATCCGGCTCACATATCCGTATTCGGTCGTATTGATTTTGCCGCTTTCCAGGCTCTCCGACAAAATAATTTGAATCTCTTCCTCGGAGTGCGCCTCTTCCTTCTCGCTCGCCGGCTTCAGGCCGAAAATCCGCACAAGCCCGTTCGCCGAGCCGTTAAGCAGCCAGATGAACGGATACATAACTTTATGGAACGCGATAATCGGTTTGGCGAACAAAAAGCTGATCGCCTCGGCCTTTTGAATGGCAAGCGTCTTTGGCGCAAGCTCGCCGATCACGACGTGCAGATACGTTACGATAACGAATGCGACAATGAAAGCTGCAAGATGGCTGATTTCTCCGTTCAGGTGCAATCTCTCGAACAAAGGCTCAAGCAATTTCGCTACGGTCGGTTCGCCCAGCCAGCCGAGGCCAAGCGCGGTAATCGTAATACCGAGCTGACAGGCGGACAAATAAGCGTCAAGATTGCTGGTCACTCTTTGCACGGCGAGAGCGTTCTTTTTGCCTTCCAGAACAAGCTGATCGACACGGCTGGAACGCAGTCGTATGATCGCAAATTCCGTCGCAACGAAAAACGCCGACAGCAAAATTAGAACTGCAAACAAGAACAGATTAAATCCTATACCCATTTTCGGTTTTCACAATCCTTTTATATTTAGATTTTAAGTTCTTATGAACTAATATAACGAACTTGAAGCTCCGTCATCAACCTTCCAATCCGGCCGCTTCCGGCAGCAATTGTCTGAATTCGGGTAATTTTCGGGTTAAGCGAACGATTATCTTTTATTATCGAAGCTTTACAAGCCGTTTTCGGAGGCGTATGATGTGGTCATATGAACTTGAAATACGAGGAGGGGGGCATATGGAATCCTTTACTCTTACTCGAAAAGACATGGCTCGCCTGCTGCTAGCGTTAAACGGCGATAACGGCGGAAATCCGCTGCAAGTGCTGCAGTGCGCCTGGATGAGAAATCATCAGGGCGACGCCGACAACCGGAAAGCCGCGCCCGCCTTTCTATCGGCGGCATTGCCCCCGGTTGTCGAAAAGCTGATCAAGGGAACGCGCGTCAAAGGGTTTTCCTTGCAGGAAATCGCCGCTCTCGGAAGGCTGATCGAATACTCGAGCTTGTCGATTACCGCCATGCAAAATTGGGTGAAACGCGACTTTAAGGAATATTTCGATTCGCCTAAAGTCGGGAAGAAATATTCGATTAATCAAGCCGCATTGCTGTTTATAATAGACGATTTGAAAGGCAATTTGGACTTCGAGTCGATACGCAAGCTGTTTTGCATCGTATTCAACAAGCCGGAGGACGAGTCCGACGATCTTATTTGCCCCGTCAGCCTGTACGAAGCGTACTCCGCCTTGTTCGAGAAGCTGGACGCCAACAACGACCAGTTGATGGATACGGCGGGCTTCGTCAGCGACAGCAGGAAACAGGATTTCGTCACGGAGAACGTCGTCCTGGCCGCGGCCGACCAATGCGCCGCCAAGCTGCCCGAGCTGACGGCCAAGCAGCGGGAGGCGGTACGCAACTTCCTGTTTATCGCCGCCATATCGATCCAGACGGCTTATTTCCATTCCGTATCGCGGCGGTATTTTAACGCCACGATGTTTTTGTAGTAATAATCGATTCGCGTTCGAGGCCGATATCGCGGCCGGAACGGAAAGCGGGGGCGTCCTTTCGCTGAAAGGGGCGCCCCCGCTTTACATGTTTCCGGGCAGCGGTCACACCTCTTGCCCGCTTAACGTTTTTTCGTAGATCAGAATCGTTTTGCCGCGGTCGTTCAGCTTTGTCGTTACATATTCGAAGCCGTGCCGGGTCCAAAACCGGAGCGCGGGCTCGTTTTCCCGGATGATGCCGATGCGGAACCGTTCCGCTTTTCTCTCTTTCATGACGTGGATGTACGTCTCCAGCATTCGGCTGCCGTAACCTTGCCGCTGCAGCTTCTTGTCCACCTGCAGCAGCCCGAGCCACGGACAACCGTCCTTCGGATTCCGCATCAGAAAGTCCAATATCCCGACGTATTGCGGACCATCCTTGACGAGGTATCGCTCCGCTCCCATTTCGGCCGATTGTTTGTTTTCAAGCGCCACCTCCTCTTCGGTCAACGTCTCATGATCGACGGATATAAGATTAAAGAAAGCGTCCGAATTCAAAATATCCATCTCGATGCGCGACGGGGAGGTACCCGTTTCCTCTAATTGAAGCATAACCGCTCCCTCCTATCTGACGTTGTAGCCGTTCGGGACGAAGCTGTCAAGCTGCTCGATCCACGACTTCTCTTTCTTCGCGACCTCCTTGCGGTAGCGGCGCATGATTTCCACGCCTTGCCCTTCGATCGCCGGATTCAGCACATCCTTGTAATCATGCGTAAGCTTCTCTTCCGTCTTCAACTTTTCCAACACTTCGAATCGAAAAGCTTCGCACCCGTATTCGTTCCAGTCCGCCTGCAGCTCCTTGTTCTCGTGAGTCCCAAGCTCAAGCCCGAACCGCTCGCGGTTCCAAGCCCCTTCCAAATTCGTCGAAGACCCGATCAATCGGCGCCCGTTCATTAGATTCGTAATGGAATAAACGCCCATCTCCCTGGGCTTCTCCTGGTAGCTTTCCACCATTCGCTTGCGCTGTTCTTTATTCATCGTCCCTCACCTCAAGTTATGTTCTAGCCTTTCACCCAATAAGCGCTGCAGTCGTCCGTCCGGTCCAAATAGCCGTATTCGATCAAATAGCGGCGAAGCGTCACGTAATCTTCTTTATAGAATTGCTTCAGCCGCTCGTTCACTTCCTTCTCCGAATACGTTCTCCCCTTCTCGAAATAAGAAGCGATATGCCGCAAGATCGCGATCTTCCTCTTCTCCTTGCGAGGGAAGGTGGTTAGCGGACCGTCCGGCCCTTCCGGAAAATATTGCTTCATCAGCTTCGCGTATTCCTCTTCGGTAATCGCATACCGCTCGTCGACCTGCGTGGCGGTCGGATGGATCGGGACGAAACGCGGCGCATCCGGCGAAGCCCCGCTTTCCATCAGCTCCATCACCGCAAGAAACAGCTTCGCTTGCTTCGCCTTCTCCTTGAGCACGAACCGGTGATTGCGGATCGTCGAAGCGCTGCCGGAGCCCGCGCGCTTGACGATTTCGGCGTCGGTAAGTCCCATGGCGAAATCGCGGATCAAGCTTTTTTGCAAATCGGTCAGTCCCGTCGCCTTCTTGTCAAGAGCCAGAAGCGCGGACAGCATGGAGCCGTGCGCGGCTTCGATATGGTAAGCGGCGTATTTGCGCGCTTCGTACATGCGGTCGTCGACGCCCGGGACGCGATAGACCGCCCCTTCCTCGAACTGCTCGCCGCAAACGAGGCATTCGTACCGTTCGTTCGCCGGGTCGTAACGAAAGCCTCTCTTCAAGTCGTCCAGACGAACCGAACCGTCATATATCAACATAATAAACAAACACCTCTGCATTTCGTTTGATAATAATATAGACATTATATGATTATGTTTTGTTTTTGGCAACTGTTGTTGTTTTAATCCGCCACAGTTATCCCCCTTTTCCCCCTTTTCCCACTTTTCCGAACAATATCCCTATTGCTCAGGAATCGGACAAGCCTCCTCAATCGTAGGAGAGACGCTTCAGATCTCCTGAGTCGAAGGGATATTGACGATATGATGAGAAAAACAAAAACCCCCGAAGCAAGCGTCCTCGCTTGCTCTCGGGGGTTCGAATTTTTTGACAGCTTGAATTACATGCTTTTCTCCTTCGGCAGCAGCAAAGCCAGCAGTCCGATCACCGGCAGAACGCTGGCAACGGCCATTACATTGGCGAGGCCGTAAATATCGGCCGCGTGACCGAGCGCGATCGCGCCGAGTCCTCCCATACCAAAGGCTAACCCGGTGACGAGGCCCGAAGCCATTCCGACCTTGCCCGGCATCAGCTCCTGCGCATACACAACCGTAACGGAGAAGCCCGACTGCAATATAAAGCCGAGCACGAACATAACCGGGTACACCCAGCCAAGCGGCAAATGCGGAAGCATCAGAGCAAACGGCGCCGCTCCGGCTATCGAATACAAAATCATCCGCTTGCGCCCGAACCGGTCGGACAGAAGTCCGCCGCAGAACGTGCCCGCGACGCCCGCCGCCATAAACAAGAAGATTGGAATTTGCGCCGCCGACGCGGACAAGCCGTAAGCTTCCATCTCGTAAAATTGATAAAAGGTCGATATTCCGGCCGCGTACCAGGACCGGGCAAATACGAGCACGAGCAGCAAGATGAGAGCAAAAAGCACGACCCGATTGCTGTACGCGGCTTGCTCCGGGTTAGAAGCGGCTTTGCGGCTTTTGACCGGCAGAGCCTCCGTTCTCAGCTTGCCGCTGTACCAAGGGACGACGCGGATCAAGACGGCGATGGCGGCCGCCGCGAGAATTGTTCCCCATACCGCGCCCTGCTGGCCAAGCGGGATGAAAATATACATCGTCATGAGCGGCGCGAGCATCTGGCCGAAATTGCCGCCGACCTGATAAATCGACTGCGCAAATCCCCGTCTGCCGCCCGCCGCAAAATGAACGACGCGCGAGCCTTCCGGGTGAAATACCGCCGAACCGAACCCGACAAACATGACGGCCAGCAGCAATACCCAAAAATTCGGGGCATAGGCGATCCCCACCATTCCCGCCATACTGCAAGTCATGCCCGCGATCAGCATCCAGGGCGCCGGCCGTTTATCCGATACGATCCCGACCACCGGCTGCAGAACGGACGAAGTCATGTTAAGCGTGAATGCCACCCAGCCGATCTGGCCGAGCGTAAGTCCCAACGAATCGGTCAATACCGGAAACAACGCCGATACGACGGCTTGCATCGAATCGTTAAGCAAATGGACCGCGCTGATTGCGACAAGAATCGAATAAACCGCTCCCGTCCGTATCGCAGTCAGCTTGGCCGTGCGGGTTTCCAACATAAAAGTCCTAACCTTCTTTCCGGCTTCTTAGAAAGTTATCGTCTCGTTTCTCTCAACAGAAAGCGATCTCCAGCCGCAGGGTGAAAGCGGCCTGATTTACAGGTTCGATCCCCCGAACAAAATGCATACCGGGCTCGGCAATGCGAGCGACGATACTTGCTTGAGCAGCTTGCCGCTTTCAGGATCAAGCGCAAAAACCGCCACGTTGCCCGAGTTCTGATTGCCGGCCAGCAAATAGTTCCCGTCCGGCGTCAGCGCGAAATTGCGCGGCCAATCGCCGCCGCAGTCATGATGCTGTACGGCCGTGAGCCCCCCGTCCTCCGCCGTCTCGAACACGGCGATGCTGTTATGCCCCCGGTTGGACACGTACAACCGCTCGCCCGACGGCGAAAGATGGATGTCCGCCGGATAATTGGCGCCCTCCCAAGACGCCGGCAGCGTCGATACGGTGCCGGCCGGAACGAGCTTGGCCCCGCCGTCCTCGAGGCGCAGCGCCGTAACGGTAGAATCCAGCTCGTTGGCGACATATGCGTACGGAAGCTCCGGATGGAAAGCGATATGCCTCGGCCCCGCTCCGGGATGAAGGCGGCAAGTGCCGACGTATGCAAATGCCGATGCGTCTCCCCCGTGCTTGAATATAAAAATCGTATCCGTCCCCAGGTCGGCCATGTAGACGTAAGAACCAAACGGCTGAATCGAATGCGGGTGAGGTTTCTCCTGCCGGTCCGCCCGCGGCCCGAGCTCCTCCTCTTCCTGAATGACAAAGGTCGCTTCGCCCAGCGAGCCGTCCTGTGCAATCGGGAAAAGCGCGATCGTTCCCCCGCTGTAATTGCTGACGAATGCGGTCGTCCCCGCCGCGTCCGTGCTGATGTAGCAAGGATGCTCGCCGTGCGTCAGCGCATCGCCGAGAAACGTCAGCTTGCCGTCGTCGGCGCCGATGGAAAGGGCCGCGGCCGAGCCTCCCGGCACCCCGTGCGCCGATTCCGTCTCGCTGACGGCGTACAAGGTGCCTCCGTTCGGATGAAGCGCCAGAAACGACGCCTCCTCGATGCCGCCGTAGCTTTCCTTGACCGTCAGTTCCCCGGTCGCGCCGTCGAAGGAGCACACATGGATCGTAGCTTGATCCGCCGGTCCGTAAGATCCGATATAGACGGTTCCCGAATATGCCGCACCGGATATAGTCATCGCAATCAATCCTCCCGTTATTTTTCCAATTCCGAATCCAATAAAGTGACCATAGCACAAGGTTTGCGATTAAACAATCGCTTTTGCGAAAACGGCGGGACAATCCCGGCAAAATAAAGCTTCAAAAGCGTTATTTGCTATGCTATAATGTAAGCGCTAACAAACTCAGGGTTCACATTTCGGATAAAGGGGGAATGGAATGATGAATTTACCACTGAGGGAAACGGACTTGTACGAGAAATTCGATTTGGAACGGGACATCTTCTATTTTCGAGTCGGGTCGTTCGGACTGGTTAGCTTTCACGGGAAAAATTACAATCTGAAAAAACGGCTGACGCCCGATCAACTCAAGAAGCTCACAAAAGAGAAAAGCTTCTGCCCGATCGGTTCGAACTGCTACGTCAACATCGGCAAAATCAATTCGTTTACGGGCGGCATCGTCTACTTCGGCCCGGCTTACCGGGAAACCAAGCATCTTCCGGTTCCATGGTGGAAGCAAGCGCAGCTTCAGCAGCTGCTCGACAAACGGAACGAAGCCCGGCAGGCATGAGCAAAAATAATGCGCTCTCTCTTATCTGGAGGGAGCGCTCCGTCGTTATGGGGCCAACGAAACGGTTGTTTGAGGCCCTCCATCCTGCTATCCTTAATAACGGATATGCTCCTTTGTTAACTAATTAAGTATGATGCGAATAGGGAGGAAATTATGAGCACTATCGGGCAAGCATTCGAGCAGCAATTTCACGGCGAACCGGCCGTATGGCTGAAATGGGGACGTTACGAAGCGGCGGTCGTCCCGGCCGTAGGCGCGAATCTGATCGCGTTCCGCGACACGGAAAGCGGCTTCCGCTTCCTTCGCGAGCCGGAGGCGGACGAAATGGAAGCGTTCAAGGCCAACCCGGGCGTATACGGCATTCCGGTGCTGTTCCCGCCGAACCGTTACGATAACGGCCAATTTACGTTCCAAGGGCGCGCCTACAGCTTCCCCGTCAATGAGCCGGCCACCGGCAATCATCTGCACGGCTTTTTCCATACGGCGGCATGGACGGTCGAAGATTACGGCACGACCCAAACCGAAAGCTACGTCTCTCTTGCCATTTCGGTAACCGAAGATCACCCGATCTACCAGTACTTGCCGCACCGTTTTACGCTGAAGCTGCGCTATGCGCTAAGCGAAGCCGGTCTTCTCCAGCATGTATCGGTACATAACGAAGGAACGGATACGCTTCCTTGCATGCTGGCCTTCCATACGGCGATTAACGCACCGTTCGATCCGGCAAGCACGGCCGACGATTACACGTTCAAGCTGACGATCGGCGAACGTTGGGAACTGAGCGACCGGATGCTGCCGACGGGACGCAAGCAGACTCTTACCGCAGAAGAAGAGCAAATGAAGACAGGCGGCTTGTCGCCGTACTGGAGCTCGATGGACAACCACTATACGGCGCTGCCGCAGAACGGCCGCAACGTCATGGAGCTGACGGACAACCGCACGGGAACGACGCTGGTGTACGACGTCAGCTCCGCGTTCAAGCAATGGATGATTTGGAACAACAACGCATCCCGCAAGTTTTTCTGCCCGGAGCCGCAGCTTAATCTCGTCAACGCGCCGAACGTCGAGCTGCCGGCGGACGAGATCGGCCTTGTGGCGCTTGAGCCTGGCGGCATCTGGGAAACAAGCAGCCGCCTGTATGTCAAGCAAGCCCGCTAACGGCACGCAGCTGCCCGCTTAAGGCAATCGAATCGCGGAGCCGCAGTACCTGCGACGGGACAACGGCTTCCTTAAACAGCCCTGCATTACGGACCAACCGTAATGCAGGGCTGTTTTTTTTGCATAAGCGCTTCAATTCCTTGCTAGTTAGCAATATCCCCAAAAAAAACGGAACCCGATTGGATGAATTTGTTCGGCGCAGGTAAAACTAGCGGTACTTGCCATTGTACCAACTACGAACACCGGAGGTTGATCCTGAAATGGCCGACAATAACGAAGCGAGAAAAAACGAGCCGCAAGACGCGTCGCGGCGCAACTTCCTGAAATATACCGGCACGGCGCTCGGCGGGGTTGTCGTAGGCGGCGTGATCGGCGGATTAATCGGCGCTAATACGAACAGAGAGACTGAGCAGCCGCCGAACCAAAGCAATGAAGCGGCGCCGGGCGAGTCGAATAATAAGGATTACAACCAGGCGCTGATGTTCTTGACGCAAAGCCAGTTCCAGACGACGCAGGCCGCCGCGGAACGGATTTTTCCGGAGGACGAGAGCGGACCCGGAGCCAAAACGCTGGGCGTCGCTTATTTTATCGACCATCAGCTGGCGGGCTCATGGGGCATCAATGCGCGGGATTATATGATGGGCCCGTTCTACGAGGCCGAAGCCGAGCAAGGCTACCAGCTCAGCTTCAAGCGCCACGAGCTGTTTACGCTTGGCTTGAAAGGGCTCGAGGATTACAGCAAAAACAAATTCAACAACCCGTTCACCGCACTGAAGGCCGAGCAGCAGGACGAGGTGCTTACGGCTTTCGCGGAAAACAAAGCGGACATTAAAGGATTGCCGGCCGCGACGTTCTTCAACCTGCTGCGCCAGTTGACGATCGAAGGCGTATACGCGGATCCGCTGTACGGCGGCAACAAAAATATGGACGGCTGGCGCATGAGAAGCTATCCGGGCAATCAGTACAGCTACTATAACGATATCGAAAAAGACGAGTTTCTGAAAATCGAACCGCTCAGCCTTCACGATCATCTGAATTTAGGATAAGCAAGGAGGAGAAAAGACAAGTGGCTACCAAACTACCGAAAGTCCCGATTGTCGTTGTCGGCCTCGGATGGGTCGGCGGCATTATCGCCGCCGAGCTGACGAAGGCGGGTCATAAAGTCGTCGGCCTGGAACGCGGCAAATCGCGCTCGACGGAAGATTATTTCCACGTTCATGACGAGCTGCGGTATGCGCAGCGCTACGAGCTGATGCAGGACTTGTCCAAGGAGACGATCACGTTCCGTCATAACGAGAAAGAACGCTCGCTGCCGATGCGCTCCTACGGCTCCTTCCTGATGGGCGACGGGCTGGGCGGAGCCGGCGTGCATTGGAACGGCCAATACTTCCGGTTTTTGCCGTACGATTTCCAGATCAAAACGAAAACGGTCGAAAAATACGGCAAAAACAAAATTCCGGAAGGCATGATTCTTCAGGACTGGGGCATTACATATGACGAGCTTGAGCCGTATTTCGTCAAATTCGAGCAAATGGCCGGCATCTCCGGCGAGCAGACCGTCAACGAGAAGCATCGCGGACCGATGTCCAAGCCTTTCCCGACCGGACCGATGAAAAAAACGCCTTCCATCCTTCTGTTCGAGGAAGCGACCAAATCGCTGGGCTATTCGCCTTATATGATGAGCTCGGCCAATCTGTCGGAGGATTACACGAATCCGGACGGCATCGCCCGCGGCGCCTGCCAATATTGCTCGTTCTGCGAACGGTTCGGCTGCGAATACGGCGCCAAGGCCGACCCTACCGTCACGGTGCTTCCGGTCGCCCAAAACACGGGCAAGCTGGAGATCCGCACCTTCGCCAACGTGACGCGAATTACGCACAGCGGCGGCAAAGCGACGGGCGTCGTTTACGTCAATTCCCCGACCGGCGAGGAATACGAGCAGCCCGCCGACGTCGTAATACTGGCCGGCTTCGTTTTCTCCAACGTCAAGCTGCTGCTGCAGTCCAAGCTCGGCAAGCCGTACGATCCGAAAACCGGAACGGGTGTCGTCGGGCGCAATTACTGCTATCAGGTTATGGGCGCAAGCTCGCGGGGATTTTTTGACGAAAAGCAATTTAATACGTATATGGGCGCCGGCGCGCTCGGCATGTGCATCGACGATTTCAACGGGGACAATTTCGACCATTCCGACTTGAAATTTTTGCATGGCGGCAATATCGCGTTGTCCCAGCTCGGCATGCGGCCGATCCAGAATAACATTACGCCCGCGGGCACGCCGGCATGGGGCGCCGAATTCAAGAAGCAGTCGCTGTTCTACGCGAACCGCACCTTAAGCGTTGGCGTTCAAGGCTCGAGCATGCCGTTCAGGCACCATTACATGGATTTGGACCCTGTATACAAAGACGCGCTTGGCAACCCGCTGCTGCGCATTACGTTCGACTTCGAGGAGCAGGACCGGGAGCTCGTCAAATATTTGTCCGGCAAAACGAAAGACATTATGGAAGCGATGAAGCCGACCAAAACGGAGACGAGCAGCGAGATCAAAACGTACAGCATCGTCCCTTACCAGTCGACCCACAATACGGGCGGCGCCGTCATGGGCGACGATCCGTCGATCTCGACCGTCAACAACTACTTGCAAATGTGGGACGCGGAAAACGTGTTCGTCGTGGGGGCTTCGGCATTCGCCCATAACAGCGGCTACAACCCGACCGCGACGGTCGGAGCGCTTGCTTACCGGGCCGCCGAAGGGATACTGAAATATTTGGAGAAAGGCGGGTCGCTCGTGTAAATGGATATGCAGAAGGACGTCGTCAGCCATTTGACCGAGCTCCGGAAGCGGCTGATCGTCGTCGCGGTTTGGTTTTTGGGCGCGTTCGGCATCGGGGTGTACCTGTCGCCTCAGCTGCTTGTTTTCATCAAAAACCATGTCGGCCGGATCCAGGTGGAATGGAGCGTCTTCTCCTTGTCCGACGGGCTTGTCGTCTACATGAAATGCGCTTTGCTGTTCGGCACCGCGCTGACGCTTCCCTGCCTGCTCTACCAGCTCTGGGCGTTCGCCCGGCCGGGCTTGACGCGGCAGGAAGCTCGGACAACGCTGCTGTTCGTGCCGGCTTCGCTTCTTCTGTTCGCGTCGGGCGTGACGTTCGGCTACACGGTGGCGCTGCCGATGATGATATCGTTTATGGTCAAGCTGAACCACGCCATCGGCGCGCATGAGGTATACGGGCTGCAGCATTACGTCTCGTTTCTGATCGGGTTTCTGTACCCGATGGGACTGGCGTTTGAAATGCCGCTGGCGGCGTTGTTCCTGACCTTCGTCGGGGTGCTTACTCCCGGGCGGGTCAAGCAGGTCCGCAAATACGCGTACGTCGGCCTTGCCGTCGTCGGCAGCTGCATATCGCCGCCCGATTTTATTTCCCATCTGTCGGTTACGGTGCCTCTTATTGCGCTGTTCGAGATCAGCGTCTTCGTCTCTTGGCGGTATTCGCTCAGACGGGCTGCGAAGCCGCGATTGAGCCCGACGTAGAACCGGAATACCGGAAACTGATACGGAAAGGAGGAACGGTCCATGTTCAACAATATCGGCGTTTCGGGGCTGATCATCATTCTGGCGATCGCGCTCATCGTCTTCGGCCCGGCCAAGCTGCCGCTGCTCGGACGCGCGTTCGGCGACACGCTGCGCGAATTCCGCAACTCGACCAAAGGCATTGCGGACGACCCGCAGGACGATCAATTATTGAAGTAGCCGCCCGTCCGCGCATACGCGCTCGTCCGGCATTCGGAAAAAAAGCAGCGGCAAAGGAGCGGTTTCCGGTTTCGACCGGGCCGTCTCCTTGCAGCTGCTTTTTTTAATCGCTAAGATTCAGGCGCATCGTCCGTGCCTCCCAGCGAGACGGCCCGCTCCAGCACGCATTCTATCCGAACGCTTGCTATGCCGGGCTTTACCTTCCAAAACGGCTAGCATACCATGCCTTGGCGGCTTCGACTTCGTCGCCGGTCAGCTGATGCCCGCGATTGCCCCAATGCAGCTCCACCTCGGCGCCTGCTGCGGCGAGCAGCTTGTTCAGCTCCTCCGTTTCCTGCGGGGAACAGATCGGGTCGTTTACGCCCGCGCCGACAAACACCGGAACGCCGCTCAGGTCGGGCAGCTTTACGCCCCGAATCGGCACCATCGGATGATGCAGGACGGCGCCCTTAAGCGCGTCCTTGTAATGGAACAGCAGGCTGCCCGCAATGTTCGCGCCGTTCGAATACCCGACGGCAACGACGTTCCTGCGGTCAAATCCGTACCGCTCGGCCGCGGCGTCCACGAAGTCGTACAGCTCCTTCGTCCGGAAGATCAAATCCTCGATGTCGAACACGCCTTCGGCCAGCCTCCGGAAAAACCTTGGCATGCCGTTCTCCAGCACGTTGCCGCGTACGCTCAGCACTCCCGCTTCCGGAGCGATCATCTCGGCGAGCTTCAGCAGATCATGCTCCGTTCCGCCTGTCCCGTGCAGCAGCAGCAGCGTGGGAGCGGACGGGGCTGCACCTTGCCGGTATAGATGCTTCATCGTTTCGGTGCTCATGCCCGGTCTCCCTCCAATACGCGTACTTCGATCGGCTCCAGGTTGCGTTCGATCACGGCGCGGTGCTTCTCATACCATTCCGGCAGCTTCACTTCTTGCCCCAGCTCTTCGAACGTTTCGTCCGTGACGAAACCCGGATCGTCCGTCGCGATCTCGAACAAAATGCCTCCCGCTTCGCGGAAATAGACCGCCGTAAAATATTGCCGGTCGACGATCGGCGTCGGTTGAAAGCCGTGACTTAGAACATGTTCTCTCCATTGCTCCTGATCCGCCCGGTTATGCGCCCGCCATGCGATATGATGGACGGTACCCGCGCCTCCTGCGCCCCAAGGCATAGGCTCACGGTTAATGTCGATCACGTTGCCGATGTCGCCGGCAGCCCGGAAGCGGACGAATTGATCGTCTTCGGCGATTTTTTGCAGGCCGAGCACGTTCGTCAGCACGTCGACCGTCTTATCCGGCGCGACGCTGTACAGCAGCGCCCCCGCGAAGCCTTTAATCGCTTTGTCCGCGGTCACTTCGCCGAACGACCATTCGCTTGGCTTGCCTTCCTCGCGTTCCACCAGCTCAAGCTGCAGCCCGTCGGTGTCGGCGAACCGGAGGTAACGCTCGCCGAACCGCTCGGCTACCGCGAAAGGAACGTTAAACTTCGCAAGGCGCGCTTCCCAGAACGGGAGCGATCCGGCCGGTACGGCAAAGCTTGTATAGCCGACCTGTCCGCCGCCGACTTTGCCTTTGCGCGAGCCGCGGGCCGGGAAAAACGTCATGGCCGTACCCGGGCTGCCCGTTTCGTTGCCGAAATACAGATGGTATACTTCCGGCGCGTCGAAATTGATCGTTTTTTTGACCAGGCGCAATCCAAGCAAACCGGCGTAAAAATCGACGTTCTCTTGCGCCCCGCCGGCAAAAGCCGTTACGTGATGAATGCCGTTCGTTTGTTTCATTTCAAACACTCTCCTTTTTATTGTAGATATTGTTCTCCATTTAGGAGAAAAATTTTATCGATGTCTTTGCGTACAAAATCTTAAATTTAAGATATTTGCCGAAAAATAAGGGCTAAGCCTTTTGCGCGGCTTGAAGCCCAAGCTTTTTAAGCAGCTCGACGGCGGTCGCCTTCTCCTCGGAAGTCAAGCCGCTCATGGCGGACGTTATCGCTTCCGCATGAAGAGGGAAAATATCGTCAAACAGCCGCTTCCCCGTTTCCGTCATCTCCGCGTACGTTACCCTCCGGTCGTTCTCGCACGGCACGCGTTTCAGGTAGCCTTTCGTCTCCAGCTTGTCGACGTTGTAGGTAATGCTGCCGCTCGTGATCAATACTTTGCTGCCGATTTGCTGCAGCGGAATGCGTCCCTTGTGGTACAGCAGCTCCAGCACCGCAAACTCGGACGATGAAAAGCCGTACCGCTTCATATCCCGCATGGCAAGATCCATGATCGTCTTGTACGCTTTGGACAAAACGACCATCAGCTTCAGCGACAGCTCCTTATCCCGATTTTCGTCCAAGCCGACCGCCTCCCTTCCCGGTTAATATCTTAAATTTAAGATAAATATAAACCAAAGCTTATCGGTTTGTCAACACTTAAGCGCCTCTGGCTGTTTTGCGGCATAAGGTGCATTTTTGCACCTCGCGGGGCATTTCGGCGCCGTTTCCCGCTCATGTGGTGCACTTTTGCACCTCGCGGGGCGTTCCGGCGCCACCGGCATATCGCTTGGTGGTTAAATCTCGGGACGGCGCCAATCGCCGCCCCGGCCTATTATTCATCCGCCCGTTCCCCGGCGCCCGGCATCGCTTCGGCAACCGCGCGGCGGGCCAGCATGGCGGTGACGGCGTCGTCCATCGGCGGATTATGAAGTCCGGCCCGCACGTCGCGGTACAGCCGCTCCAGCGGCAGCGAACGCGACAGGCTGGAGCCGCCGACGATGCGCATCGCCATGTCGACGATTCGAATCGCCGAATTGGTCGCGAGCTTCTTGGCCAGGCCAAGCTCCGGCTTCAGCGCCGCGCGGCCTTCCGGGTCGCGGTCCCAGCGGTCCGCGACGCCGTAGAGGAACGAGCGCGCCGTCAGCAGCTCCGCTTCCATCTCCCCGATCTGCCGCTCGACGTTCGGATGCCCGGCGATCGCCCCTTGCAGGCTGTTCGGCTTGTAGCTGACGGCAAACCGAACGGCACAATCGCGCGCGGCATGGGCGATGCCGATATAGCAAGCCGGAATATGCAGCAGCGCGCCGCCATGGTCGGAGATGCCTTCGCTTCGCGGCTCGCCGTCGAGGCGCTCCTCCTCCGGCACGAACACGCCGTCCAGCACGACGTCGTGGCTGCCGGTCGAGCGCATGCCCAGCGTGTCCCAAGTTTCTTCGATCGTAACACCCGCTCCTTTGCGGACGAAAAACAGCCCCGTTTTCCCTTCATCCTCCACATATGCCGATACGGTAAACTGCTCCAAAATCGGGCTTAACGTGCTGAATATTTTACGCCCGGACAGCAGCCAGCCGCCCTCCGTCCGCACCGCCGTCGTCTCAGGCCTGCCGCCCCGGCTTGGGCTGCCGGTCGCCCGCTCGCTCGCAAAGTTGTTGATCATCGCGCCTTCCCGGACGACTTCCTCGCAGAAGCGGGCGTACAGCCGCTCCGGCCACGATTTCGTACAGCGAAGCTGGAGCATCAGGCCGACATGCCAGCCGACCGCCAGCGCCGTCGAGCCGTCGCCGCGGGCCAAATAATCCTGGGCCAGCACGAGCTCGTACAGCGAAGCCTCATCCCCTCCGTATTCGCGCGGGACGGTCAGCTTCATATATCCCGCTTCCCGCAAGTCGGCGAAGTTATCGAAAGGAAACGAGCCGTCCCTGTCGTGGAGCGGCGCCCGCTCCGCAAATATCCGCGCAAGACGCTCCGATCTTAAGGCAATCTCCGCCTCCCGTTCGTTCCGGACGTAAGGATCCGTAGTGGCAGCAGCCATTTATCTCACCTTCCCCATTGGATTTCTGGATAATTGCATCTGTTGCTTCCATTGTATACCCGTTAAAGGGAAGCTGTCACCTTTCCGGCCCGCACGCAGTCCTTCGCTTTATGCACAAAACGCCGAACGGGTTTACCCGCTCGGCGTTTGCCTTCGCAACGGCTTATTCTCCGCTTTTGATCGCTTTCGCCCCGTAATAGAGCAGAACCGCGATTCCCGCGACGAAAGCGATCGACATGACGACGATGTACCAATCCATCGCTTCTCACGCTCCTCTCTATCCGTAGCGTAACCGAAGCGAACGCTCGTTAACCGCCGCCGGACGTTCATCCGGCGAAATCTTCTCCATCCGCGATCACCCTTTGACGGCGCCTGCCGTCATGCCGCCCACGATCTTCTTGTTGAAAATTAGAAACAGGACAAGCGGCGGAATCGTAATGAGCAAAATGTTCATGAACAGCAAATTCCACTGCGTGTTGAATTGGCTTTGGAAATTGTAAAGCGTCAGCTGTACGGTCGCGTTTCTCGCCCCCGGAAAAAAATACAGCGGATTCGTAAAATCGTTAAAAATGCCGACGGACGAAGTGACGACGATCGTCGCCGTAACCGGCTGAAGCAGCGGAAATATAATCCGGCCAAACAGCTTCATGCCGCTTGCCCCGTCCATGACGGCCGCTTCGTCGACCTCGCGCGGAATGGTTGCCATGAAGCCTCTGTACAGCAGCACGCCAAACGGGAAGCTGAGCGCAACCTCCACCAGCACAAGCCCCGTCATCGTCTTGTACAAGCCGATCCCGTCGAGCACCCAGATCGTCGGAACGATGGCCGGCGGAATGATAAGCCCCGCCAGGACAAAGAAGTTGATCCACGGCGTCGCTTTGCTTACCCTCCGCTGAATGACAAAAGCGGCCATAGAGCATACCGCGACGAGCACGACGATGGAAAGCACCGTTAACGCCGCACTGTTGAAGAACGCGCGGATCAGCATATAATCGCGCGCTTTGACCACCTCCGCGACGTTGTCCCATAGATGGACGGCGGACGGCCAGCTTAAGTTCAGAAGCGAGGCTTCCTGCTGGTTTTTGATCGCGTTGACGAACACGAAATATAGCGGCACCCAGAAAATAACGACGGTCGCCAGGACGGCAATGACTTCGATAAGCGCTCCTCTCGCCGTTTTCATCACAGGTCAACCTCTTTTCGATTCAAGTACATGTACAGCGGAAACGCCAGCGCGGTCACGAATACGAACAGAATCACGTTGCCCGCCGTCGAGAGTCCGTAAAATCCTCCCTGGTACTGCTTGTATATGATCGAAGCGATCAGGTCGGTCGTAAAGCCCGGGCCGCCCTTCGTCATGGCCCATACGAGATCGAACGAACGCAAACCGCCGATGAAGGCTAGAATAATGACCGAATTGGTAGCCGGACGGCTAAGCGGGAGGATGATGTTCCAGAACTTCCGGAACGAGCCCCCGCCGTCGATCTGAAGCGCTTCATAATATTCGGACGGGATGGACAAAATGCCGGCGATATAAATGACGGTCGCGAAGCCTACGCCCTTCCAGACGTCCACGAACGCCACGGACAACAGCGCGATGCGCGTATCGCCGAGCCAGTCGGGGCCTTGAATGCCGATTGCCGACAGCGCCGCGTTGATAAGCCCGTCCGTCGGATGCATCATCATGCTGAACGCGATGCCGACGGCGATCGTGCTGACGAGCGTCGGGAAAAAGACGACGGACTGCAAGTACCCTTTCGTCTTAATCTTCGACGTGAGGAAGACGCCAAGCAGCAGGCCGAATACCACTTTAAGCGAGCAGGTGACGACCGCGTATACAAACGTGTTTTTGAAACCGATGGAAAGCGACGGCTCCTCGAAAAACATGCGGAAGTTTTCCAGTCCGATAAATTCCCAATCCGTAAGGTTCCAGCGGGTCAAGCTGAAAAAAAACGCCATGACGGTCGGCACGATGAAAATAACGAGATAGATGACCGCCGCAGGCAGCAAAAACAAAGGCGAATACGTGTTTCTGAATACTTTAGGCATCCTGCTTTCCCTCCCCGGTGCAACCGATTCGCAAAGAAGGGGCCGGCCTGCCGTTCAACGGCCGGGCCGGCCGATCCGTCCCGCTTCTCGACAACGTCGGCGGCTTACCAGCCTTCGAGCCCGAGCTGCTTCGCTTGCTTCTCGACGTCTTTGTCGTATACGGCGGCGCCTTCCGCCGCTTTTTTGATGCCCGCGCCGACCTCGACCGTAATTTGCTCCAGGCTCGGCCCTTTGATCGGCGAAAGGAATTCGAGCGCCGGGGCCGTTTTCCCCGAGCCGAAATAAGGCAGCATGTCATTGACGGCCGGAGCGACGTTGTCCGGAATAACCGCGTCCTTGATCGCGTAAGGGCCCGAAGGCTTGGATACGGTCGCGGCTGCCGCCATGCCTTCCTTGGAGGCGACGAAAGCGACGAATTTTTTCGCTTCTTCCGGATGCTCCGTGTTCTTGTAAATATAAGCCGCTCCCGGCATCCATACGGTCAAGCCGTTGTCGTCCGCGCTGTCTCCCGGCTGCGGGAAAAAGCCGATATCCTGGGTTTGGTCCGGATAGTTCTGCTCCAGCGGCGGGATCGCAAGCGTCAGCATCGGGTAATGCGCCCCTTCGCCTTCCGCCAGCATTTTCAGGCCGGCGTCGTACGTCGTCGCAAGGAAATCCTTGTTCATGTAGCCTTTATCGAAAAGCTCCTGCAGCTTCTCGAAGCTGCGCAGCGCGGCCGGCGTCGTAGCGTATTTCGCTTTGCCCGCCGTGTAGTCGTCGGCGAAGGACGGGCTTTGCGCCTGAACGTTATAGTAGTCTGCGAGCACGACGAGCTGCGACGTCCAGCTGTCCTTATACGTGCCGATGACGGGAACGATGTTCGCGGCTTTAATTTTTTCGTTGTTGGCCATCAGCTCCTCCCAAGTCTTCGGGACGGACAACCCCAGCTCTTCGTAAACCTTCTTGTTGTAAAACCAGCCGCCCGCCATCGTCGAGCCGTTAGGCGCTCCGTATATTTTGCCGTTGTAGGTAACGGTCGGCTTAAAAGAATCGATGACATTCGCCATAAACGGCTCGTTCGTCAGGTCCATGAGGTTCTGCTCCGGGTTAAGCGCTTGCATAAGCGAGCCGGAATTGTACATGAATATATCGGTCATATCGCCCGTCGACAGACGCGTCTTGACCAGATTGTCGCCTTCGCTCCCGCCCGGGCGCGTTTCCACTTCGATCGTAATGTTCGGATTGGCTTGTTCGAAGGCTTCGACCATCGCTTTGGCGCTGTTCACCGAGTCCTGCGTGTTGTCGACAAGCATCGTCAGCGTTACGTTGCTGGCCGAACCCGAATCCGGTTCGCCCGATTCGCCTCCGGCGCTCGTATTGCCGCTGCCGCCGCCGCACGCCGACAGAAGTCCCGCCAGCAGAAGGGTTACGGTTGCGATGGTTAACGCTTTTTTTGTCTTCTTCATGGACATATCCCCCATATGATCATGTGATGGACTTTAGCGGGCCCGGGTACCCTGTGGCTCTATTGTAATCCGAACGAACAAGCGGCAGGCAGTGCCGATTTTTTACGATTCGTGTCCGTATTTTTTAGCAGTCAAGCTTAGCGTTCGTCACGCTTCGATTCGCCCGCGGACATCGCCGCCGAATCCGGTTCCGGACGGCTCGACTCTTTGTATTGGCCGGGCGGGATGCCCGTATATTTTTTGAAAATTTCCGAGAAATGCCTGTACGTATGGTAACCGACCTTCTCGCTGACGTCGCCGACCTTCATCCCTTTCAGCAGCAGCGTCTTGGCGCGTTCCATCCGGATCCGGGTCAAATATTTGATGTACGACTCTCCCATCGTCTCCTTGAACAACACGCTTAAATAAGCGGCGTTCAGGCCGACGTGGTCGGCCACCTCCTGCAGCGTCAAATCGCGCATGCCGTGCCGGTCGATATAAGCGCGGGCCTGCTCGACGGGCGATCCTTTCGGCTCCGCCTGCTCGGCTTGCCCGCTCTCCTCCCGTCTGCTCCTCTCCCACTGCTCCTTGATCAAATACGCTTCCCGCTGCTTCTCGAGCTGCCGAACCACTTTGCCGAGCGCTTTGCCGATGCTTTCGATCGTAATCGGCTTCTCCAGATAATCGGCGACGCCTAGATGAATCGCCCGTTTGACGTACTCGAACTCGTTAAACCCGCTAAAGACAATAAAGGCGGTGTCCGGCCGTTCTTCCGCGATCTTCTCGATCAGCTCCAGCCCGTCCATGCCGGGCATGCGGATGTCCGTCAGCACGAGATCGGGCGCAAGCTCCCGCACAAGATTCAAGGCGGATTTCCCGTCGCCGGCCGTGCCGGCCAGCTCGATTCCGAAGCCCGCCCAGTCGATCATAACTTTCAGGCCCTCCAGCACGATATATTCGTCGTCGAAAACAACCGCTTTAAGCATCGCCTTCCTCCTCCTGTTCCCGATACGGCTTGAACGAAAGCACAATGCGGGTGCCTTGATCCGGCACGGTATCGATGCGGAAGAAGCTGGACTTCCCGTAATACAGCTCCAGCCGCTCCTTGACGTTGTTCAGTCCGTAGCCTTTCTCGATATCCGCCATCTCGCCGATCCCGACTCCGTCGTCCTCCACGACGAACCGGATCCGGTCGCCGTCACGCCTGCCGGTCAAGCGGACCGTCCCTTCGCCTACCTTCGGCTCCAGCCCGTGGTAGATAGCGTTCTCCACCAGCGGCTGAAGCAGCAGCTTCAGCATTTCCATCCCTTTAATTTGCGGATCGACGTCTTCCTCGTAACGAAACCGGTTTTTGTACCGGATGTTCTGAATCGTCATGTAATGCTCGATATGCTTCAGCTCCTTGTAGACGGGAATGGTCTCCTTGCCTTTATTCAGGCTGAGCTTGAAGCTTTCGGACAAGGATACCGCCATCTGGGCGACGTCGCGGTTGTTCTGGAGCGTAGCCATCCAATAGATCGAATCCAGCGTATTGTACAAAAAATGCGGCTTGATCTGCGCCTGCAGCGCCTTGAGCTCCGCCTCCCGCTCCTTCAGCACGGAAGATACGAGCTTGTCGTTCAGCTCTTCGTTTTCGGCGGCCATCCGCTTGAACGTCTCGCCGATCGCCCCGACTTCGTCCCGCTCGAACGTCGCGTCAAACGCTCGTCGGCCTTTCGTCCACTCGACCATCATTTTTTTGAGCGCGATAAGCGGGCGGGTAATCGTCCCCGATAAAATATACGACAAAATCATGGCGACCAAAGCGATCAGCGAGGCGATGACGGCCGTCGCCGTGCCGATCCGGTTCGATTCTGTCAGTAGAGCCTTCTTCTCGACCAGGTGGGCAAACGTCCAGTTCGTCGTTTCGTTCCGGTATAGGCTGACCAAATAATCATGCGATTCCAAAGCGTCGATCGTATCGTCCATCGTCGTTTTGACGAGCCGGCTTTCTCCGTTCTTCCCGTTGCCATATACGAGATGAACCGGCGTCTCCGACGTATCGATCGCCATAAAGCTGCCAAGGCTGCTGTTGCGGTTAAAGATGTCCCCGAAAATATTGTCGGATACATTCACGATCAAGAGGCCGATCGGCTCGCCGTTCGGACTGGCGGAATCGCGGTACAGCTTGACGGTCGAGAACGAATTGTCCTTCCGGTCCAGCACGTCCGTTCCGAAGAAGACAACCCGCCCCTGCGCCGCAACCGCCTCCTTATACCAATCCGATGACCGGATGGCGACCGCCTTGCCGCTGCCTTCGTAAACCCCGGCGTCGTCGGATCTCCCGAGACAATACGTATGAAATTCGAGATCGAACAGGCAAATCGAATTCACGAATCGGTTGTCCAGCAAATGATTGTTGATGACGCGCTGAATCCGGTTCGCCGTGCGTTCGCTGATGGCCGTCTGCGTCTCCTCGTCGTCCGGTTTCTTTTTCTTTAGCTCGTCCCGAATTTCGTCATTCATGACGATGAACCGGTTCAGGTTCGTCAAATTGCGGAACAGCAAATCGGCCACTTCGCTCGACGTTTTCAGATGATCGACGTTCGTTTGGGCATTGGTTCGCATCAGCGTGCTTTTGGCCGTCTCAAACGAGAAATAGCCGAGGATGCAAAGGGGCGGCAGCGAGATGACGATCATTGCGGCCAAAAACCGGCTTCTCAGCTTCCGAAACCGGATGCGGGGAATTTGTATGCGTTTCCAAAAATTCATCTGGTTATCCTCCCGTTTAGTCGAAGCCGTGATTACTTCTATTCTAATATCGGCCGCGCGCGCTGCGTTGTCGGACTTTTTTTGGCGAGATGTCCGTTTTTTTTGGATTCTCTCTATTGTATCAGACGAAAAAAAGAAGATCCCTATAAGTTAAATAGGAATCTTCTTGGACTTATTTACCAATATTACGGCCGCCAGTCGGCTTTCCTCATTCCGGCCTAGATGCCGACAACCGGATGCGGCACATAAGGCTCTTCTAGGGCTGCAATTTCTTCCGCATCCAGCTTCACCGACAAGGCCGCGACGGCATCGTCCAGATGATGCGGCTTGGTTGCGCCGACGATGGGCGCCGTTACAGGCTCCTTCTGAAGCACCCAAGCAAGCGCGACTTGCGCCCGGGGAACGCCGCGCTTCGCGGCAATTTCGGCCACACGTTCCACAACCGCGCGGTCGGCTTCGGCCATTTTCGAATAAAGCGCATTTGCGACCTGGTCTCTTTCCGAACGGGCCGTCTGTTCATCCCAATCCCGGGTCAATCGGCCTCTTGCGAGCGGGCTCCACGGAATAACGCCAATTCCCTCTTCGCGGCAAAGCGGCAGCATCTCCCGCTCCTCTTCCCGATAGAGCAAGTTGAGGTGGTTCTGCATGGAAACGAACTTGGTCCACCCGTTGCGCTCGGCGACATGCTGAGCCTTCAAGAACTGCCAGGCATACATCGAGGAGGCTCCGATATACCTTGCCTTTCCCGCCTTGACGACGTCATGAAGAGCCTCCATCGTCTCTTCGATCGGCGTCGTTTGATCCCAGCGGTGAATTTGGTACAGATCGACGTAATCCGTTCCGAGACGCCTTAGGCTGTTATCGATTTCGCTCATGATCGACTTACGGGAAAGCCCCGCTCCATTCGGACCCGGGCGCATGCGGAAAAATACCTTTGTCGCAATGACGACCTCATCGCGGCTGGCGAAATCCTTTAATGCGCGTCCGACGATTTCCTCGCTTGTCCCGCCGGAATACATATTTGCGGTATCGAAGAAGTTAATGCCCAGCTCCAGAGCTCTTTTTATAAACGGCCGGCTTTCTTCTTCATTCAACGACCATGAGGTGTGTCCGCGGTCGGCTACCCCATAGCTCATGCAGCCAAGACATATTCGGGAAACTTCCAAACCGCTCCGTCCAAGTTTGACATAGTCCATTCGTCGACACGCTCCTTCGATTCCAATATTTGCCTTCCTCCAAATTATACAGTTTAGAGTTAACTCTAAGTCAATACCGAATTCCGGAGCTGTATCGCCGCCGTTACGTTTGTTTTGTCGCAACAAATGAAGAGGCACGCCGGTGCAGGCGCGCCCCTCCTGTTTCGTCAGGATGAATCGTTATTCTTCCTCCATCGTGCTGATATCGATTACGAATCGGTACCGGACATCCGACGCTAATACGCGGTCCCACGCTTCATCAATCTGATTGGCGGAAATGACCTCGATCTCAGGCGTAATGTTATGTTCCGCGCAAAAGTCCAGCATCTCCTGCGTTTCGCGAATTCCGCCGATCATCGATCCTGCAAACGACCGGCGATGAGGGATCAGCGAGAATACTTGAACCGGCAGCGGTTCCGCCGGCGCACCGACGTTGACCAACGTACCGTCCAACGCCAGCAACGAAAGGTAGGCATTAATGTCGATTTCCGCGCTCACCGTATTCACGATGAGGTCGAACGAACCGGCGAGTTTCTTAAACGTCTCCGGATCGCTCGTGGCATAATAATGGTCCGCACCAAGCCGCAAACCGTCTTCTTTCTTCTTCAATGTTTGCGATAAAACCGTAACCTCCGCCCCCATGGCGTGAGCGAGCTTCACAGCCATATGTCCAAGTCCGCCCAGTCCAACGACAGCTACCTTCTTGCCGGGGGCGGCTCCCCAATGGCGCAGCGGCGAATACGTTGTGATGCCGGCGCACAAGAGCGGGGCGGCCACGTCAAGCTCCAAACTATCGGGAATTTTAACCACGAAATCTTCGGTTACGACGATGTGGGTGGAATAGCCGCCCTGCGTATATTGCCCATACCGGTCGATGGCTCCATAAGTGCCCGTATTGCCGTTTAGGCAATACTGCTCCTCCCCTTTATGGCAGTTCACGCACTCCCCGCAGGAGTCAACCATGCAGCCAACCCCTACCCGGTCGCCGACGGCATATTTGGTAACTTCCGAACCAACCTGGGTGACGATTCCGGCGATCTCGTGCCCCGGCACGAGTGGATATTGAACCGGTCCCCAATCGCCGCGAGCGGTATGAATGTCAGAGTGGCAAATACCTGCGTATTTAATCTCAATGAGGACATCATGCGGCTTAAGATCCCTGCGCTCGATCGTGGTCAGTTTGAACGGACCTTCCGGATTGAATACAGCACGTGCATTAGCAGTAATCATATACATACATCCTCCTGTTATCCATGAATTATTGATTTTGTCGCTGCCCGCCATTCAGCGAACCGGTAGTTCCTACACAACAGGAAACGAATAAACAAAGTACATTGTTTATTCAACCCTTGTTTATTATTATAAAAGGAAGTAGCGCGCAATCAATGGTTAAAACAACGCAAAACGTTGATTTATCAACAAAGCAACCAAAAAACGTTCATTATCTTAGAAAGCCAGGTGAGTATATTCGATGCCCAAAGTCGACCGGAGAGTTCTTAAAACACAAGAATCCTTAAAAAAAGCTGTTATAGAACTGATGTCTGAAAAAAACTTCGATGAAATTACCATTCAAGATATTGCGGACCGGGCAAACGTAAACCGCGGAACCATTTATCTTCATTATCAGGACAAATATGATTTATTGGATAAACTCATAGAAACCTACTTCAATGAAATCGGCGAAATGGATAAGTGGGCGTGCGAGTTGAATTGGACCGATGCCCTTGTGCCGTATTTTGAATATTTTGAGAAAAATTATTTGTTTTTTTCGACCATGTTAGCAAGCAAAGAGTCCAAGGGTGCCCCATCAGCTTTCAGATCCCGGCTTCTTGCTGCTTTTATGGAAGGGTTCAAAGGCGAGATTGACAGGGAAAGCGGCAGGAATACCGGTTTAAGCGAAGATGTTATGCTGCAATATGCCGGGACGGCATATGTAGGGGTAATTGAGTGGTGGATCAGGAATGGGATGCCGTACCCGCCGCAAGTGATGGCCAAGCAAGTCGGCACTTTGTTAGAGAGAAGTTTATAGTTCCATGTGATAACAAGAGCGTCCCGGGTACTTCCGGGACGCTTCTTTTCATCGGCAATCAACGCGAGTCTTTATTACGCTTTAAACGCCTTCATCGCTTTGCGGAGCTCTTTAAAGCTTGGGCGCTTGCCGTACATGAGGACGCCCGTGCGGTAAATTTTCGCCGACAGCCACCCGGCCGCCAGAATGGAGGCAATCAGGATGGCCAGCGACAATAGCACCTGCCATACGGGCGGATTCGTCAGACCGATGCGCAGCATCATGACAAACGGCGAGGAGAACGGCACATAGGAAGCGACGTTGACGAGCGTACTGTCAGGTGTTCCAACACTGAACGACGCAATATAGAAGCTGGCCAACGTTACCAACGTAATCGGCATCACCGCCTGGCCGAGATCCTCGGTGCGGCTCACCGTCGAGCCGATTGCGGCATAAAGCGTCGCGTAAAGAAAATAGCCGCAAAGATAATACAATAACGCATAGACAATAATTGAAGGATCGATCGCGCTCAAATCGATATTCAAGCTTTGGAAAGCCGACCGGTTATGCGACATGGACAGGTTGGCGAGAATAACAAGACCGTACAGTACGATTTGGGCTAGACCGACGATGCACATGCCCACAATTTTGCCGAACATTTGTTTGAGCGGAGATACGCTCGTAATCAGCAGCTCCATGACGCGGGAGCTTTTCTCCGCCGTTATTTCCGAGGCAATCATCTGGCCGGTAATCATAATGCCCATGAACAACATGAGCGAGATCACCGTCGTTAATCCGATAGCCATCCCTTGCTGCTCCGGCGTTCTTTCGGAGCCTTGCCCGGCGCCTTCGCCGATCGGCACTTGCACCGTCTCCACCTTCACCGGCTCGAACAGCAGCTTCTTCTGTTCCTCCGAAATGCCGGCATCCTGCAGCACGCGGTTTACGTTAATCACTTGCAGCGCGCCGGACAACGAAGACGAAGCCGAGTCGCTCATCAGGTTCTCCAGATTGTAATAGACGGCCGGCAGCCCGTTCGCTTGAACCGGGCCAAACGTCAAATAACCGTCGATTTCGTTCGCCGCGACCGCTTTCTTCAGCTGAGCTTCGTTGTTGTCCGCGCCGCCTGCGTCGGGATAAGCGACCAGCTTGATGTCGGCCTGCTCCTGCGAAGCGTAATAGCTTTCCAGCTCCTCCGCAAGCTTGGTTCCCGCGATGCCGTCCGCCTGCCCGGACTTCGCATAGCCGATAGAAGTTACTTTCACTTGGCCTTGGTCTTTATTGAATAACGAAATAATATAAGGCAAGTTCGTTCCGATACTGATAATAATGACCATTACAAGCGTCGTGATCAGAAACGCTTTGCCGCGCAGTTTGTTTTTGACCGTAAATCCGACGACCGTCCAGAAGCTATTCATGGCTTTCACCTACCGATCGGATAAAAATTTCGTTCAGCGTCGGTTCCATCACTTCAAAACGCTGCACTTCGGTCTGGCTGACCGCCAGCTTAATAATTTCGCTCGCCGCCTCTTCGCCCGTAATGCGGATATCGTAGCCTTGCTCGTGCCGCTCGACCTGGGTCACGCCACGCAGCCCTTCAAGCCCGGCGACTTCCCCTGCCGTCCGCAAGACGACCCGTTCTCTCGGGTAACGCTTTTTAATTTGTTTAATATTGCCTTGAAGCACGACATCGGACCGGTGCAGGATGGTCATATTGCGGCACAGCTCTTCGACATGCTCCATCCGGTGCGTCGAGAAGAGCATCGCCATTCCTTCGTCGCGCAGCTCCTTCACGACCCCTTTCAGCATCTCGACGTTAACCGGGTCGAGTCCGCTGAACGCTTCGTCCAATATGACGATTTTCGGATGATGGATGACGGAAGCGATAAACTGGATTTTTTGCTGGTTGCCTTTGGACAGCTCCTCGACCTTCTTGTCGTAATATTCCGGAACCTCGAACCGCTCCAGCCACCGTTTCAAATTCCGCTCGGCGTCCCGCCTCGAAATGCCTCTCAGCTGCGCCAAATACGTAATTTGATCGGATACTTTCACCCGCGGGTAAAGACCGCGTTCTTCCGGCAAATAACCCATCATCCGCAGCTGGTCGGCGCTGTAAGGCTTGCCGAAATACGAAATCCGCCCTTGATCCGGGTAGATCAGCCCAAGCACCATCCGCATCGTCGTCGTTTTACCCGCGCCGTTGGCGCCGAGCAGTCCGTATATTTCGCCGGCTTCCACCTCGAGACTGACGCCGTTCACCGCCGTTTTATCGCCGTATTGCTTCACGACATGTTCAACTTGCAATGGCTTCATCTAAACGATTCCTCCCGATCCCGTATTCATCCGGCCGCCCGTTTTTTTCTGTTTCATCAATTCGGCCAAAATATCGTCCAGCCCCATCGGCTGCCTGTGCGTTATGTCAATGTCATTCTCCGCGCACCACCGCTCCGCGTCGTACGCTTCTCTTGTAACGACCCTCCATGCTTGGCCGGCCGGCGCCAGCTCGCACAATCCGGGCATCCCAGCCGCCCCGCCGGACGTTAACCCGGTGCCTTGCACGAACAATATCTGCCATCTCCCAAGCAGCTCATCCTTCTCGTACATGCCCAGCACTTCCCCGCCGGCCATAAAGACGATGTAATCGGCCAGCCGCCTTACTTCCTCCACGACATGCGAAGCCATCAGAATCGTGCGATCGCCGTCTTCCATATAGCGGTGAAGCACCTCCAGCATTGTCCGCCAAGCAAGCGGATCGAGACCGGAGGACGGTTCGTCCAGCAGCAGCAATTCCGGCCGATGCGCCAGCGCCAAGGCGAAATCGTATTTGCGCCGCATCCCTTTCGACATTTTGCCCAGCTTCAGGCTGTCGTCGACTTCGAACATGGCCAGCAGATCGCGGTAATGCCGGTCATCCCAGCCGGAATACCAGCGCCGGACGAAGGCCGTTTTGAACGCGCCGGTCATATTGTCCTCTCCGACCGTCGGGCCTTCGGCCAAATAACCGATCCGCTGCTTTAGCGACGTATCGCCGGCCGTGCCGACCTGGTGATCGAGCAAGCGAATCGTGCCCCGCTCAGGCTTTACAAGATCCAGCATCATGCGGAACAGCGTGCTTTTGCCCGAGCCGTTCGGACCGACGATTGCGGTCACATAGCCTTGCGGGATCGCAAGCGATACCGGCCCAAGCTGAAATCTCTGCCTTTGAAGCGAGACTTGGTCAAGCGCGATAGCCGTTTGGGACTGTTCCATGACGTCACTCTCCTTCCGTTTCCTTTCGGTCTTCACCCATCCGTCGCTCCAGCGCTTCCCGGAACGCAGCCGTTAATTCCTCCTTCGTGCATTGCAGCCGAATTCCCGTTTCAATCGCCGCTTCAAAAGCTTGCGCGACCTCCATGAGCCGGAACCGGTCTCTCTCTTCCTGATCGACCTTCGCGATATACGTACCCGTGCCTTGCCTCGTCCGAAGCAATCCTTCCGACTCCAGATCCTGATAAACCCGGCGTACGGTAATGACGCTGCACTTCAAGGCTTGGGCAAGCTCGCGGATAGAAGGCAGCAGCGTTCCTTCGGCAAGCTGGCCGCTGACGATGAGCGCCCGAAGCTGCACTTCGATCTGATAGTAGAGCGGCTCGGCGCTCTGCTCGTTAATATGAATCGGCAGCCACATGCCTTCACCTTCTTTTCGTTAAGCCTGTTATTCTTAAAACGTTCTTGCCTTAAGCTTGGCGCATAGGCGGTTGTACCCAATGCCCACCAAGCTAGCCGCACCGAACAGCAATGCGAGCGCGGTGTACCACCAAGAGCCTTGCTGAATGGCGTCGAACACGCCTACGACAAGCGCCAGTTCCGCCATTCCGGCGCCAATCGCCACGGCCACGAACAAGAAAAGCACGACAAAGCAAACGACCGTATACCTTTTTCCGGAAAGCGTCAATTCGTAATACAAGTAGACCGAAGCGACGCCAAGGGAATAAAACAACCAAAACAAGGCGCCTAGAATGTAGGGCCCGACATCGTAAGCTTCTTTCAAGCCCGGCACCGCGAAGTACAAGGCGGTAAAGTAGAGTACCGCAGCCGGTACCAGATGAATCGCCAGCATAAGCAGTCTGCCCAAAGCGATGCTTTCCACCGGAATCGGCATCGTGCGCCATTGCGCCAAGCTATGCGTGCAAATATCTTCCCGCCAATAACGGAACGTCGAGCGGTTAAACGAGAAGCCCAGCACCGGAAAAACGGCCAGCAGTATAAAATCCAAGACGTTCCGAGACAATTCCGGCTGCTCCGCCGGGATATCGTATAACGGAAATGTCGTAAACACCAAATAGGCCGAAAATAAAACGGTTATTATGCTCCCGATTTTGCCCCGCGCCAATTCATGACGCGCAATATGCCACGCCCCTTGCCATTTATTCATAGGCTCCCTCGCTTTCATTCACCGTTTATACTGTATATATTAATATACACAGTATAAACAGATTGATGCCATTTGTAAATAGGAATCACGGCTGCCGGATGAACGGAATTAACGAAGCATGACACAAAAAAACCGGAGGACGCCCTGATCGGCTTCCCCCGGTTTCTGTTTCCCGGATCCGTGACAACCTAACCGAATATCGCTTCAAACACCGGCTTCGTATGCCCGCCGGGATACATCCAATAAAGCAGCACATATACAAATACGCCCGTTACGGCAGTAGGCAGCCAGATCGTGGCCGTGATCCTTCCCCATCTCCGATGCTTGGCGAATTTTTTGTTCCAGGCCAGCAGAAGCGTCGTAATCCCAAAGACGGCCGCCACCGTCGCGAGAACGATATGAAACAGCAAAAAGATCAAATAGTAGGGCTTCAGCCAATCGGGTCCGCCCCACGAAGTATTGCCCACCAATACGGTACGGGATAAATAAACGATAAAAAACAGCAGCGCCGTAACGGCTCCTCCGGTCATCACCCGCTCATGCTCGGCGAATCTCCGTTTTACGGCATACCTCCAACCGATTGCGACAAGCACTGCGCTTATCACAATAAACGACGTGCTAATGGCTGGCATAATCTCATAGCTCGACAACGTCATCCCCACCTATGTCCTTGATCGTAAATTCGCGTATCGAGTAGTCCGCTTCAGGCCGTTTTCGGATTCGAATTCGGCATATCGTCTTCGGTATGCTCTTTCCTAAACCAATGTAAAAAGATATACGCCAAAATGATGCCGTACATTAATTCCTGAACGAGCTTCATCACGATGCCGCCAAGCTGCTGATCCTCGACGGGCTTCATCAGGTTAAAAAACTGCGGGCCTTCGAACTGTTCCAGCAGCCGGCTCGGATCGCCGGACACGCAATACCCCATCGCTTTCACCCAGACGTCCGGATCGTTGTAAATGGCATACATCGGATTGCTCGCAAAGATGATCAATGCGCAAGCCGGCGTAAGCAGCACGCCGTTCGCAAATACATAAGCCATTTTCTTCAGGTCGGTCAACCGGTTCCATTCCGGCACGGGACAAGCAATCTGCCACCACATCAGAATCGCCGCGACCAGAAGCAGCAAATAATAAATCCGGTGAATCGTATAATGCGTCATCACGTAATCGTGAACGGCAGGCACATGATAGACCGAGAACATGACATTAAACAGAAGGAGCGCCACGATCGGATTCGTCAGCAGCCTAAGTTTCCTCCACCATGGGGAGGAGAACGCTTTCCTCCATACGAAGCCGGGAACGGAAAGCAGCAGCATCGGAGGCACAATCAAATAAGAAACCGACATGTTGACCATATGGAACGTAAACATAAGATGGCCCAATAAATTGAGAGGGCCGCCTTGCACCAAGTAAAAAAGCAGCGCAGCGCCGATAAACATCGTCTGCTGCAGCTTCGTCGCTCTCGCTTCGCCCGGCGCGTGTTTCTCTCTCCATGGTCCGATGACATAGTAATAGCCGATAATAACCGCCGCCACGGCGAATAGAAATATAGGGTTCCACAATTCTTCGAAGCTGAAATATTCCAATCCTAGCATCGTGGAGGTCTCCTTTCTGCCTCTGTTTGGGATCGGCTTCTTGCCATAAAAACTACCGCTGATAATCCGGACGCCATCTTCGAATGACTTCCATAAAAGTTTTTCTCATGCGATGGCTCTATGACTATGACAACAGTGCAAAGAGGGCTCCGCAAGGAACCCTCCTTTCTTTACCACCATGCCCAATATTCGGCCATAATAACCATCGTAAAGACAACGACGATCCCGAACACGATTCCGATTATCGGGTAAAGATGTCCCCGATCCTTCATGTGCATCCAGAACGCCAGCTGCACGAATACTTGCAGGCAGGCCGTTCCGATCAGAATGATGTAAATGAAATCTTTGTTGACATCGCCGGATATAACGACGGCGAAGGCGATCAACGTCAGAACAAGGGAAAATATAAACGCGACGATATGCTTCTGCGGCCCTTCCAGCCGATGCCGTTCGGGACGCTTCTCCGCAGCCTCATGACGGCTTTCGCTTGTCATCCGTCAGCCCACCTTTCCCATCAAATAAACGACGGTGAAAATGAAAACCCACACGACGTCGATAAAGTGCCAATACAAGCCGGCAACGTAAGCTTTTGGCGCGGTTACGACCGTCAAGCCTTTCCTTGCGATCTGGCCGATTATAAGCGAGATCCACAATATGCCGAACAAGACGTGGCCGCCGTGAAAGCCGACCAGCGTATAGAACGATGAACTGAAGGCGCTTGTCGTAAAGCCGTGACCCTCATGTACATAGTGATTGAATTCGTAAATTTCGAGCGCGAGGAACCCGAGCCCGAGCAGTACCGTTACAATGAGCCATCCGATAACGCCGCCTTTGTTATGGCGATGCAGCGCTTGCGTCGCCATAACGCTGGTCAAGCTCGACGTCAGCAGGAGTATGGTTGCCAGCGCGACAAGGGTTAGATCGAACAGCTCGCTTGGCGGCGGACCGTCAAGCACCTGGTCGCGAAGCGCAAGGAATGCCGAGAACAACGTGCCGAACAATACCGTCTCGCCGCCAAGAAACAACCAGAAGCCAAGTACTTTATTGCGTCCCTCCAGCGTCGCCTTCTCCGGCTCGTGCGGCAATTGGCCTTCGGTATGCGTATGCGAACTCATGCTTTAACCCCCTGTTCGTGAAGCTCGTCTGGATCGATATGGTATCCGTGATCATCCTTCAGGGAGCGGAGCATCATGCAGAAGAAGGTAATCACTAAACCTAGAATGCCCACATAAAGCCCCAGATTGTTTGGCCAATCTTTGGCGTACATAAATCCGAAGCCCGCAATGAACAGACCGACGGACATAAAGAACGGCAGAATCGACGGCGAAGGCATATGGATCGGGCCAAGCGGCTCCGCAGGCGTCATCCGTTTGTTGCCGTCCATCTTTTCTTTCCAGTAAGCATCGTATCCGCGGACAAGCGGCGTTTGCGCGAAATTGTATTCCGGCGCCGGAGACGAGATCGTCCATTCCAGCGTACGGCCGTCTTCCCATGGATCGTCCGCTGCGGCAGCCGGCTTGAACGACGTCACGACGACGTTGATCAGGAAGAAGATTGTGCCGAGCCCCATCAAAAGCGCGCCGATCGTACTGATCAGATTCAAGTTGTTGAAGCCAAGTCCGTCCAGGTAAGTCCAGATCCGCCGCGGCATACCCATGAGGCCGAGGAAGTGCTGAACGAAGAACGTTAAATGGAAGCCGATAAAAAACGTCCAGAACGTCAGCTTGCCGAGTCCTTCATGAAGCATCCGCCCGAATATTTTGGGCCACCAGTAATGCAGGCCGGCAAAAATGCCGAGCACCAGTCCGCCGACGATGACGTAGTGGAAATGCGCTACGACGAAATAGGAGTCGTGGTACTGGAAGTCCGCCGGAGCAGCCGCCAGCATGACGCCCGTAACGCCGCCCATAACGAAGGTCGGGATAAAGCCTACGGCAAACAGATTCGCCGACGTAAACTTGATGGAGCCGCCCCACATCGTAAACAGCCAGTTGAAAATTTTGATGCCTGTCGGCACGGCGATAAGCATGGTGGCGATCGAGAACAACGCGTTCGCGACCGGTCCGAGGCCGGTCGTAAACATATGGTGCGCCCAAACCATGAAGCCGAGGAATCCGATCAGAATCGTAGCGAACACCATGGAGCTGTAGCCGAACAGCCGCTTGCGCGAGAACGTGCTGATGACTTCGGAAATAACGCCAAACGCCGGCAATATCAGAATGTAAACTTCAGGGTGACCGAAAATCCAGAATATGTGCTCCCAGAGTACGGCGTTGCCGCCGGCCGAAGGTTCAAAGAAGTTGGCGTCGAACAGCCGGTCGAACATAAGCGCCACCAAACCTACCGTAAGGGCCGGGAACGCGAACAGGATAAGCGCCGACGTAATGAAAATCGTCCACGTAAACATCGGCATGCGCATAAAGCTCATGCCCGGCGCGCGCATGTTGATGATCGTTACAAGGAAGTTAATGCCGCCGACCAACGTGCCGATACCGGCGATTTGAAGGCCGATTACATAATAGTCCAGTCCGTGGCCGGAACTGAACGTCTTGCCGGACAACGTGGCGTAGGCCGTCCAGCCTGCGTCGGGCGCTCCGCCTGCGAACCAGCTCACGTTCAGCAGCAGGCCGCCGAACAGAAACGTCCAGAAGCCAAGGGCATTGACGAACGGGAAAGCGACGTCCCGCGCCCCGATCTGCAAAGGTACGATCGCGTTCATCAGCGCAAACAAGAGCGGCATCGCGGCAAGGAAAATCATCGTCGTGCCGTGCATCGTAAGCAGTTCGTTGTATGTACTTGCATCGACGAAGTTATTCAACGGCTTCCAAAGCTGGATTCGGATCAGTATCGCTTCGAGCCCGCCGATCAGGAAGAAAAATCCTCCCGCAATCATGTACAATATTCCGATTTTTTTATGGTCAACCGTCGTGAGCCAATCCATCAGCCCCGTATAGCGTTTAACCGTATGAGCGTGCGACAAGGCAGGTACCTCCTTTAATCACGGATGATTTATTGTTCATAATCAAGCTTCAGCTCGGACAAGTATTTCGATATGCCTTCAAGCTCCTGCTCCGTCAGTTCGACCTTGCCCATTCCGTTGCCCGGCTTCACCAGATCCGGGTCGGAAATCCAGCGGTACAGGTTGTCGTATACCGAGCCTTCGTTTGCGTATTTCGGATCATCCGTGTTTACAAGAATACCCCCGACCGACTCGCGGCTTGCAATGCCGGTCAAATTCGGATAAGCCGGTCCGCCTTGATCGCCTACGGCATGGCAAACCAAGCATTTGTTCACGAACGCCTCTTTGACGGCCGGATCCGCAGGAAGAGCAACCGGAGCTTGCAGCGCGGCCACCCAACGGTCGAACGAAGCGCCGTCTACCGCTTTGACTTTAAAGTCCATCAGTCCGTGCGAAGGACCGCACAGCTCCGCGCATTTGCCCAAATAAACGCCTTCGTTTGGCGCAGAGAAGTACATTTTGTTTATATTTCCGCCCGGATTCGTATCGATCTTGCCCGCAAGCGACGGAATCCAGAACGAGTGAAGCACGTCGGCCGATTTCGCTTCGATCGAAATCGTCTTGCCGGTCGGAATGACCAGCTCCTGCGCCGTCTTCAAGCCGTATTCCGGATATTCGAACTCCCACCAGTACTGATGGGAAGTTACGATGACTTTAACGGCTTCCGGATCTTTGGAGTAATCTTTGGAAAGGTTGAACACCGACTGAACGGTAGGAACGCCCAGAATGATCAGCAAGATGATCGGAATGACGGTCCATATAATCTCCAGCTTGTGATTGCCTTCAACTTGCTTCGGTATCGTCTTGTCTCCCGGACGTCTGCGGTACCGGATGATGACGTAGAACGAGATCGCGAACACGACGACGACTACGACAACCATGATCGAGATTGCCAGCTTCATCAGTCCGAACTGTTCTTCCGCCACAGGTCCTTGCGGCCTCAAAGCCGACAAGTCTTCCCGGCCGCAGGCAGTCAGCACGATTGCCATCAGTGCCATTAGCGGTACTAGCCGTTTCATTAACTGCCACCGATTCATCAATAATCAACCCCATTTTTGAAGTTTCATGGCTGCAAAACTTATTCAAAATTGCAGCAGAATGCGCATTCATTGATGTAATTACAAAAGTTGCTACATTATTACTTTTTTAAATATAAAGTTTGCAGGGACTTTTTGTCAACGCTCCACAGAGAGTTCACAAATTGTTCTAAAAGCTGTCAAATTCGCAAATAAAAACGCTGCCATTTTCCCCACTCACCTATATTATGCACCTTATCCATGGGCATTTATGTATCCCCCTCCTCTACGTATATAAATGCGCCGCCGGCAAACTCTAAGATCTAACGATGGCGAGCAAAGGAGGAAAGCAGCTTATGCTGAAACGAATGAGCGTTCTTTTCGTTGCGACGGCGCTGCTGTCGGCAATCGGGACAGGCTGTGCTTACGAGCAAAGAGTCCATAACAGCGACGAGGATTACGGCAGCCGCGAGTCCGGCGATCCGAAGATGCTAGGGGGCCAAATGTACGGCTCCGCATCGGACAACCCTTATCAGCACGACAACACCTTTTTCGAATACAGCTCCAAACTATCCAACGCCGTATCCAATTTGAACGGCATCGCGTCCGCTACCGTCATGCTGACGGATAAAAACGCCTATGCCGGCGTTATGCTTGACTGGACGGCCGTCGGAATCAAAAGCAGAGGAAAAACAAAAGAACAAAATAACGGCGGCATGGGCGAAGGCGTCTATAATCATACGACGGGAAGCCCATATTGGGACAATCGCAAGCTGGTAACCCCGTACAATTCGTATTTCTCCGTCAACGACCACAGCGAGCTGTCGCCCGAATTAAAGCAGACGATCGCGGTCAAAATCCGGGAGCTTGCCCCGATGGTACAGGAAGTTTATATTTCCGCCAATAAGGAATTTGTAAATGAAATGGGCGAATACGCCAAAGAAGCGTGGCTTGGCCACTCGCTCTCGCCATGGCTTGAGGATTTTAACATTCTGGTGAAGCACCAGTTTGCCGGCGGTCAGATTATGCCCGATACGATCACCGACAAAAAAACGACTCGAGCAAAGGGAGATGTAGATTACGGAACGTCCCCGTACAAGCAAGGAGAGGACTCGCCTCTGCTGTATTAAACGAGTTTCTTCCTATTATATATAAGACGCGTACGAAATATGGGACCATCAGGCTCGTACGAATCCGCAGCGCCTTTGGTCCTTGCGCGTCTTTCCTTAGTTTAAGCCAGTATGGCCCTAATGGGAAGACATAAAATGAAATCGCTTTAAAAAAAAACGACACGGTTCGGGAATTTTCATTTTTCCCGATGAACCAAAGGTTTTTAAACTTAAAAGTTGCAAAAGTTTATGTTTTCGGGTATAGTGGTTCCATACGTGCTATATTTAACCTCTCAAAGATCCCTCGAAAGAATAATTTATTTCCTCTCGATTCTTTAACGGTTAATTTACCCATTTACTTTAGCTATTCTGATTCACACTGGCGCGGTCTTCGGAGCCGCAAGGACGAAAGAGAGGCAGGGCTTTCGTTGTTTTGGAAATTAAGGCTGTAAGAACATCTTAGAACAATTAACGTTGTGACCAGGGATTAAAGTAAACGGCACAAGTCCGGATTACGGGTTAAATATAGAATTGCGCAATTCGCGCGATTATGCTAAATGGCGGCACCTTAGATGCGAGGTGCCGCCGTCCAATTTTCACTGGATCCTCCCCCACCCCTCGAGAGTCACCTCCCCCCACCCCCTCCAGAGAAGGGGACTCCAAAGGGCTCGCACCTCTGGACACCCCAAATCGGCGTCTCTGCCGCGCGGCCGTCTTCGACAATCAAGCGTGCCAAACCTCGCGTTGTCCTACGGACAAAGCTTACCTTCCCGCTTCTTAAGCCACACTATGCCTTAGCGTACTGCCTCCACTCGCCGTGTTCGATAGAACATGATCATGAGGGAGCCGCCTGTCCTGACCGACAGAGCTTTCATTCCCGCCCCTTGCTGCCTACTACTCTCTTTCTTCTGCCATGTTCTGTTTGAGTTGACCTTGCTTGTCCTGACGGACATAGCAACGCTGGCCTAGAACTTCGGACAAGGCTTAACCTCCGCAAAAAAGTTTGAAAAAATTGTTCCCGAAATCTTTGTTAGGGGTTGCAATCGTAAGCGTTAACAATTATGATGTTGTTAGAATAAGGTATTGATTAATTGATTAATATTTTTATGAATTCATGGAGGGGTAATGATGACAAACCGTTTGACGATTAACGCCGATTCCTCAGCAGGTCAAATTAGCCGCCATATTTACGGCCATTTCTCCGAGCACTTGGGACGGTGCATTTACGAGGGCTTCTGGGTAGGCGAGGACTCCCCGATTCCGAATACGAAAGGGATCCGCAACGACGTCGTGCAAGCGCTCAAAAAGCTGAACATCCCGAACCTGCGCTGGCCGGGAGGCTGCTTCGCAGACGAATACCATTGGAAGGACGGCATCGGCCCTCGCGAGAACCGCAAGCGGATGATTAACACGCATTGGGGCGGCGTCGTGGAGAACAACCATTTCGGCACGCACGAGTTTATGGAGCTGTGCGAATTGCTGGAGTGCGAGCCTTACATTTCGGGCAACGTAGGCAGCGGCACCGTCCAAGAAATGTCCGAGTGGGTCGAATATATGACGTTCGACGGCGTATCGCCGATGGCGGAGCTGCGCAAGGAGAACGGCCGCGAGAAGCCATGGAACTTGAAATTTTTCGGTGTGGGCAACGAAAACTGGGGCTGCGGCGGCAATATGCGCCCGCAATATTATGCGGATCTGTACCGCCGCTATCAGACGTTCGTCCGCAACTACGGCGACAACAAAATTTTCAAAATCGCATGCGGTCCTAACGTCGACGATTACGCATGGATGGAAACGGTCATGCGCGACGCGCACCGGTTTATGGACGGCATCAGCCTGCACTACTATACTTTCCCGGGCTCTTGGGAGAACAAAGGACCGGCAACCGGCTTTACCGAAGAGTTCTGGTTCTCTACGCTGCATAATGCGCTTCGGATGGACGAGCTTATTACGCGCCACTCCGCGATTATGGACCAATACGATCCGGAGAAGCGTATTGCGCTTGTCGTAGACGAATGGGGCACTTGGTACGACGTGGAACCGGGCACGAATCCGGGCTTCCTGTACCAGCAGAACACGATTCGCGACGCATTGGTGGCGGGCATTACGCTTAACATATTCCATCAGCATTGCGACCGCGTCCGAATCGCGAACCTGGCGCAAATCGTCAACGTACTGCAGTCGGTCATTCTGACCGAAGGCGAAAAAATGCTGCTTACCCCTACTTACCATGTATTCGACATGTATAAGGTGCATCAGGATGCGCAGCTGCTTCAAACAAGCCTGCAAAGCGAAAATTACGAGATGAACGGCAAATCGGTGGAACGGGTATCGGCTTCCGCTTCGGTGGACGCGCAAGGCCGCATCCATGTCAGCCTTTGCAACCTGGATCACTCCGGCGCAGCCGACGTCGAGATCGACGTGCGCGGCCTTGCCGGAAGCAAGCTGAACGTAAGCGGGACGACGTTGACGGCTGGGGCCATCGATGCGCATAATACGTTCGGCAATCCGGACAACGTGACGCCGCAAGCTTTCACCGCGTTTGAGCTGAACGGCTCGTCCATTCGCGCGAAGCTTGCTCCGATGTCGGTAACGGTGCTCGAGCTCGCGCAGGCGTAAACGAAGGCCATGAGCGACGTTCGTGGATGCAAAGGGTGCCGGGACGACTACCGGGTAACCGACGAGCAGATCAGCCGGATTTTGCAAGCGCCTATGTTCCGTTCCCCGGAGCATAGCGTAAGCGACGACGTTTATGAACGGCGGCTTGCCGCATGCGGCGCTTGCGACAAGCTCATGAACGGCACGACCTGCACGGTATGCGGATGCATCGTGCAGGTCGCCGCCAAGCTGAAGGAACGAAGCTGCCCGCGTCCCGGGGGCGACCGGTGGCTTGCGATCTCCTAAAAGCGTCAGCGACAAGAGCATGACTGCAAAATAACGAGCAAAAAGAAAAATCCTTTTCCGCATGAGGAAAAGGATTTTTCTGCACAAGCATAATGAACTGCCTTTTTCGAGCCGGCAAAGCTTGCATTTAGCCTTTAATGCCCGAATTCAAATTAATCGACGAAAGGAAATGCTTTTGCGCAAACAAGAACAGGACAAGCGTCGGAATAATGGCGAGCATGGCCGAGCCCATCAACTGGCCGATCATCCGGTAGTTGCCGTAAATGTCTTGAAGCAGAAGCAAGCCGGCCGTTACAGGCATTTTATTGACATCCGTATAGACGATAACCGGCCACAGAAAGTCGTTCCAGGAGCCGACAAACGAAAACAAGCCGCATACGATAAGAACGGGCTTGATCAGAGGCAAAATAACGGAGAAATAAATGCGGAAATCCCCTGCCCCGTCAACGCGCGCCGATTCGTCCAATTCGCCGGGAATCCCCTTCATGAACTGCCGCACCAAAAAGATATTGCCCATCCCTGCAAGGCCCGGAATGATCATCGCCAGCGACGTGTTTACCCAGCCCAAGGCGTCAATGATTTTATAAGAAGGAATCAAGTTGACGACGCCCGGAAAAAAAGAAATGCCGAGCAGCGTAAAAAATAACGTATCTCTTCCTTTAAAGTTCATCCGCGAATAGCCGTAGCCGGTAATCGAAATAACGACGACGACAAGCGCCGTATGCAAAATGGCGATAAACAGCGAGTTCCCGAGCCAGCGAAGAATCGGAGCCGTAGACGTATTTTGCAAGATCGCGGTGTAGTTATCGAAAATCCAGTTCGCCGGAAGCAGTCTGAATCCGGAAGTGACAACCTCCGTCTGGGAACGGAACGAGGTCGAAAAACCGAACAACACGGGAATAACCCAAGCAAAACATAATACGATCAAAAATAAATAAGCTAATATTTGCGATAGGCTTATTTTTTTCAGCAATGGAAGCACCTGCCCTTTCGTTTCCGTTTCATCGCAAATCTAGGATGCGTTTCGGTTCATGAAGTAATATTGGAATGCCGAAATAATCAAAATGACGAGACCGAGCAATACCGCCATGGCGGACGCCATCCCCGCAATCGATTCGCCGTTGCCGAACGCCAATTGCCGGATGTACATCATCAACACATGCGTGCTTTGTCGCGGTCCCCCGTCCGTCATCATCAGCGGCTGGCCGAAGACGTTGAACGACGCTCCCGTCGTCATGACGAACGTATAGATAAGCGGAAAACGGATAGAAGGCAAGGTAATGCTGAAAAATTTACGGACCGAACCCGCGCCGTCAAGGCTGGCCGCTTCGTACAAGTCCTGGGCTACGCCGTTGATCGAAGCGCGGTAAATGATCATGTTGCCGCCGACGCCGCCCCATACCGTAACGACGACGATAATGATCCACGCGTACGGCTGATTGGCCGCCCAAGCGACGGTAGAACCAAACACGTTGCCCGTGATGCCCAATTGCTTATTGAAAATAAGCGCCCAAATAAGCGCAGCCGCCGAAATCGAAATAAGTCCCGGAATGTACAGGATCGATTGCATCAATCCTTTCATCTTCACCTTCTTATGTTCAAGAGCGACCGCAATGAGAAGAGGAAGCACGATCAAAAGCGGGACCGTAAACAATACGAATAAAAACGTATTTTTGAGCCCTCTCCAAAATTGCGTGTAAAACGTCGAATCTTTATCGAATAAAATCGTTTTATAGTTGTCCAGACCGACCCAGGTCGGGTCGTTAATCAGATTCCATTGCGTAAAAGAAGCGTAAATGCCGTATATCGTCGGCAGCAAAATGAAGACAATAAATAGGATCAAGTGGGGACCTACAAACAAATAAGGCGTAAACAGCTTCTTATTCATAGCATTTTAATTCTCCTTTTGGAAAAGTAATGTGCCATATCCATGGCACATTACTTTTTTTCTGGCTATTCAATTCGCCGGATTATTGCGCCCCTTGGTTCGCTTCGGCAACTTTGTCTTCGACGAACTTCTGCATCGTCTGCAGCGTTTCGTCGATATCCACATTGCCGCGTACGATATCGGCGGCATAAGTGTCTACGGCTTCAGCGATATACGGATAGTATTCATACGTGTAAATATAAAGCGATTTCGTTTCTTGCTCGTTGGACGTAAAGAACGATTGCATATATTGCTGATAGTCCGGGCTTTCGTTGACTTGCTTACTCGCTACGATCTGGCCGGCTTTCGCCCATTCGAGCGAGTGCTGGCGAATGAATTCCAGGAATTGGCCGATGCCCGCTTCTTTCTCGTCCGAACGTTTCTCGTTGTTGAACATTGCGAACAAGTGGGAAGAAGCGCGGTTTGTAAATTTATCCGGCGTCGTGGAATAAATGTTCGTAACGCCGAAGTTCAAGCCTTCTACCGCCGAGTGCGCCGTCGACGTCCACGTGCCGTCCGTAGAGAACAATACGTTTCCGTCCTGGAACATCAGGTAACCGTCTTCGCCGAACGGCGTCATCAAGCCGGCGTCGGCGATTTTCTTCACTTCTTCAAACGCTTTTTTCATTTCAGGCGTGTTGACGGCAGGCTTTCCGTCCTTTTGAATGTCGCCGCCTACGTTCTGAAGCTGCGCAAGAATGACCCAGCCGAGCAGCGCGTCGTTGACTACATATTGCCCTTCTTCCATTTTACCTTGCAGCGAAAGCATTTCGTCGATCGTCACGACGTTGTCGTCCAAGAAAGATTCCGCATTATACTTCTTCAGAAGATCTTTATTGTAGTACATCGCATTGGCGTGGATATCGAGCGGAACGGTATACTGCACATTGTCGATCGTTCCGGTCCCCCAAGCTTGCGGCAAGTAGTTCTCTTGTTTAATTTCAGGCTGCTGCGCCAAAATGTTGGTCATCGGCTCAAGCACGCCCTGCTTTACATAGCCCGGCACGCGGTCGGCATGTATGATGGCCAGGTCGGGAATCCCTTTGCCGGAGTTCAATACGGTCGAAATTTTCGTATACATATCCGACGTGATGACATGCTTCACTTTGATTTCCGGATTGGTCGCGTTGTAATCTTTTACGAGTTGATCCATATATGCGCCGTCATCGCCTGTGAGCGGCGTCCAGAACGTAATCGTTTTCTCATCGTTCCCGCCTCCGCAAGCGGACAGCGCGAACGATACAACGAGAAGCAATGAAACAATAGACAGAATTCCTTTTTTCCTAAACAAGAAGAACCCCTCCCAGAGCTATAGAAAATCAATGTTTCTGTAAACGCATCCAAAGATAAGTACCGCAGCTTGCTGAATCATTGTTGCAGGAATAGAATCGATTGTAGTTTTTCATTTAAGCCGCTTGTCTTCAAGAGTTCTGCCTAGGAGTAACCCTTACAAGACCGGCAGCTTTAATAACAAAAATATTAATAATTAATATTTCGATGAATAAATAATAATTCAGAGCGCTTTCAATTGTCAACTACTATTTTCCTGCTTATTATTCGATCGCAAGGCCGCTATGGTTAGCGGCCTACGATGCGGCTGTCCGCAACGGGAATTCCGAAGTCGGGCATGCCGTCGCTCGTCCATCCGAACACTTGCGCCCTCGTGTGGCGGTTCGGATCGTAAAGCGGATCTCCTTCGATTTCTTTATAATTTCTCGCGTGGTAGACGAGAATGTCCTGGCTGCCGTCGGCGGACACCGTAAAGCTGTTGTGGCCCGGACCGTATTGCCCGGTCTCCTCGTTTGTCGTGAAGACGGGTTCGGGCAGCTTCGTCCAGCTTTCGGCCCTCATCAGATCGCTGTTCTCGTCGGCAACGAGAAGACCCATGCAGTAATGATGGTCCGTGGCGCTGGCGGAAAACGCTATAAAAATTTTGCCGTTCCGTTTCAATACGGCAGGTCCTTCGTTGACAAGGAATCCGATCTTCTCCCAATCATGCTCGGGGGTCGCAATCATGACCTGCTCCTCGGCAAGCGTCCAAGGATTGGCCATCGGGGCAATATATAGGTTGGAATTGCCGGCGATCGAAGGATCCTTCTGCGCCCATACAAGATAACGCTTTCCGTTATGCTCGAAAGTCGTGGCGTCAAGCGCGAAGCTCTCCCATTTCGTTTTGATCTGGCCTTTCTCCACCCATTCGCCCTCCAGCGGATTGGCGGATTCGTTCTCCAGCACGAACATCCGATGGTCGAACAGTCCTTCTACCGTAGCCGTCGTGCGAGCCGCGGCGAAATAGATGTACCATTTGCCGTCGATATAGTGAATTTCCGGCGCCCAGATGTTGGCGCTCATCATGCCTTCGTCGTATTTGCGCCAAGCGACTGCCGGCGCAGCCGATCCAAGCTCTTGGATCGTCTTGGCTCTGCGCACTTCGATCCGGTCGTACTCGGGCACGGAGGCGGTAAAATAATAGTAGCCGTCCTCATGTTTGTATACCCACGGGTCCGCCCGTTGCGGTATAATAGGGTTTACGAGCGTTTCATTCGGCAATACTTTACTCATAGGTGTCGATCTCCTATCCTTTCAAACTATTGATTTACACGAATGTTTATTAATTCACATCTAAACTAAATACTAGAGTGAAATATAGCCGCTGTCAATGGTCTCGTATAGATTTGCCGCAATAGAATTCATAAATTCCTTTACCGAACTGGAAATCAAAATTCGATTTGGCGATAAAAACGGCCTTTAAATGCGGTCGATCACCTTCAAAGGACATCGATAGAAGGTTTTTTCATTTACATTTCTGTAAACTTTTTAATCCCGAGCCGAACCGCTTTACTCTATTATAAATGTTTTCTCCTACTTTGGAACCCCTTTCATGTCTGTTTTTTCGCCTAAAATCATTCGATTTTTCCCTTGTGAACCGATTCATAATCGGCTATCATAAATTAATACCTGTATGATTTGTGCTTTTGTTAACAAATCGCTATCGTCGGAGGAATGAAATTGAGAATAGATTTGACGGAACAGAACTTGCATATATTCGAGGCGATATCCAGCAACGTGCGCATTCAAATCGTGCACCTGCTGTCTCAGAAATCGATGAATATTAAGGAATTGGCGGAGGCTCTCGGCCTTAGCAGCGCCATCATGACGATGCATGTCCGTAAACTGGAGAAAGCGGGGATCGTCGAATCGGAGATGAGCCCGGGCAAAGGCGGAGCGGCTCAGAAGGTGTGCTCTCTTATTATGGACAATTTGGAGATCGCTTTCCCGATCAAAGACGTCATCCCGCGCGAAGTCCGCAAGACGGAAGTGTCCATCGGTCACTTTACCGACGTCCAAATCCAGCCGACATGCGGGATATGCACGCGCGATTCGGTCATCGGCATTTTCGACGACCCCCGTTACTTCCTGGACCCCGACCGGTTGAACGCCAAAATTTTATGGTTCGGGCAAGGATATGTCGAATACAAAATTCCGAATTATTTAATGGGGGACGAAATTCCGGAGGAGCTTGAAATTTCGATGGAAATTTCTTCGGAGGCCCCGCTTACCAACAACCATTGGCCTTCCGACATTACGTTTTTCGTCAACAACGTGAAGGTGGGCATGTGGACGAGCCCCGGTGACTTCGGCGGCAAGGGCAAGCTGAATCCGCCCTGGTGGTTTGAGAGCGTCAACCAATACGGCTTGCTGAAGCATTTGATCATCAAAAAAGAAGGAACCTTCATGGACGGTATCAAGCTATCCGACGTCACGATCGACGATATCGGGATCCGCAACAGCTATTGGTCGTTTCGGATCGCCGTACTGGAGGATGCGGAGCATATCGGCGGCGTAACCCTGTTCGGTTCCGGCTTCGGCAACCATAACCAGGATATTATATTCCGCCTCTATTATTCTAAGGCGAAGCAGGCGGAAACGGCTGCGGCGGCGGCGAACAAAGAAAGTTAGGGGCTGCGGTTAAACCCTGATTTCCATCCGCTTAGGAAGTCAGGGTTTTAGCATGCCGTCGTTCAACCCGCAGACCTATCTCATCCCATTAAGCGTCGAATCAACCAAGGCTTAATAAGCGGTAACACCGCGGCCGGCTGCATAGCTTTCGTATGGTCCATGCCGCATCCTCTTAGCATAGTTTTTCCCGCTATTCGTTGGGGCAGCCTCCGTTGGCCAAGTGGCCGGACCGTCTGACTTTCGTCTGTAAATATTTTTCGTTGAATTCGGATACGTCCCCCCACAACGAAATCCGCCGTTCCACGTTCATTCCGGCGCTCCGGAGCGCTTCAAGCTTCCGCGGGTTATTCGTAATAAGCGTTACCGGCTTATCCCGAAGCGCGCGAAGCACGGCGATGGCATCGCCGTAATGGCGGGCGTCGTCCGCAAAACCAAGCTTCAAATTGGCGTCCACCGTATCGAAGCCCTTCTCCTGAAGCAAGTAAGCCATCGCTTTGCTGAACAGTCCGATGCCCCTTCCTTCATGATTGGCCAAATAAAACAAGGCGCCGGCGCCATGGTCGGCAATCATTTGAAGCGATTGATGGAGCTGGTATCCGCAGTCGCACCGTTTGCTTCCGAAGATGTCGCCGGTATGGCATATGCTGTGGAGACGGACGTAAACGCTGTCCGCTTGTTCGAAATCGCCGTAAACAAGGACGCTGGATTGCTGCATTTCGGCCAAGTTATGATCGGAAAGCTTCCGGATCATCGATGCCAAGTCGTGCGCGCGCTCCTTGCAATTCAACCAGCAATACCATTGAAATACGTATGTTTCATCGTTCAAGTTGATGGGAAGCCGAATCGGGCCCACCAAATAGATGAATTTGTTATGCCTTTCAATCTCACGGATTTTATGCCGTAGCGCATCGATGACGCTCTGATCCATAAGTCCCCTCCCCAAACCGTTTCGTTAGCGACGCTTCCCGAACTAAACTTATTTCCTTCGTGTCGACTTAGTGTGCGCAGCCCGTTGCCGCCGTATTCCACGTATGGCGGAGCCGCATCGATGCCACCCTATTGACGAAAGGAGCTGTGATTCATGACGACCTCGAAAAACCGCCGGGAAAACCGTTGGCATCAACGCAAGCATAATCAGAATCCCCATGGAAAAGTAAAGTCGTTCGATGAGCTGGCGGCCGGCCCTTCGGCATCCCGGACCCCAAAAGACGAGTTTTAACGCCATCATTTTCAATCCTTCATGCAAAAAAACCTTCAATTCCGCTCTATCGCGGGATTGAAGGTTTTCTCTTTAGCGATTTATCAAGCCGATTAATCCAAAGCGCCGTATCTCTTTCCGGGCTGGGATTTACTTCCCCCCGCCGCTCGCATGAACGGCTTCCAGGCCTGCATTAACGGACTTCATGATTGACACCATATCGGTATAGGGCTGATCCTGCTGGTTGACGAGCCCGGTATTATAATTTTCGCCGTCCGAACGTCCGGTAACCGCTTGGTCGTAATATTTGAACCAGCCCGATCCGACGAACAGCGGATGTGCCGCCTGCCTTTCCACGAACGACTTAAACGCTTTGCCCCGGTCCGCTATCGTCGCTACGCTCGTGGCTGCGTTGACCGACGACAAGCCGCGGCCGTTTGCGCTGAAGGCGAATTCCAGGTTCAACAGCGGCTTGCCGAAAGCCGCGTACCTTGAAATCCAGCTTGGGTCGTTCGCGTAATAGTCCACGGAAAAAGCGTCTACATACGGCATGGCTGCCGAATCCCAAGCCAGACTGGTCCGCCAGGTAGGAACGACGGAAGCCCCAAGGAATAAATGATTGCCGTCGTACTTATCGATGATGCTGTTTACGGTCGAGAAGTATGTCCGGGATGCAACCTTTATAAAGGCCGATACGTCCGCATCCGGTACCTTGTCGATCGCGATGGATAGATTCTTCAATGCCTCAAACGACCCCGCCTTCGTGCCGAGCAGCCGGTTGACGGCGGCAATATCGTTATTGTACCGGGGAGCCAAAAAATCGACGAAGGCGCTTTTGGCCTCAGACGTTGCGTCATATGTCAAAATCTCTTTGACGATATCGGCGTTCCAGCCGGCCTCGTTATCGTACGTGTAGCCGATCAGCCACGGATCGTTTTTCGCTTTTTCCAACTGCGGTCTCAACGCGGCTTCGATCTTGAACGGCGTCTCCGGGTCGAACACGTCGTAGGTCCATAGAATCCGCTTTAAGCTCGCCGGGTCCTGCAATACGTGAATATACGGGAACGTGACGTTATAGGGCCTGGTCCATTTGCTGAAGGCGTTGAAGCCCCAATCGATCAGCCGTTTCTTGGTGATGTCGCCCCATTTCGCCTCATAATCGCTGCCGTATTTCCGCATGACGTTGGCGACGACGAAGCTTACTCTTTCGCCGCTAGAGTCCTTCGCGTACGCGGGAGCGTAAGCGTCCGGATCGGGCAGCTCCTCGAATACTTGCCTTGGGGTAACGCCGTCCTGCTTCTTGAGCGGGGTTCCGTACCCGGGCTCCCACAGGCTTGCGGCGTCCACGCCCTTCAGAATAAATTTAAAGCCGTCCGGCGTAATAAACCACCACTTGCCGTCGATCCGCTCCAGCCTGAAATAGCCGGTGGCGGCGTATTGTCCTCCAGCCTTGATGCCGCCGTATGGATCGTATCGATCCGGATCCAGCGCGACGTTTGCGAGCGCGGCCGATTCCTCCGCGTATTCCTTCCGCAATTGCGCGTCGCTCGTCACCTTGCCCGCCCATGCTTCGTAAAGCCATTGTCCGTATCTATCGACCATCAAAGCGTCCTTCTGCAGCTCGGCCTTCATCTGCTGGGCGGAAAGCGCCGGCCCGGGATCATGTCCCGTGTCTCCCGTGCCTTGATAGATTTCGATTCGGGGAAGCGGAATATGCTGATAGGAATGGGACCGCTTAATTTCGACCACAATGTATCTGGCTATTTTGTTCCCCATCGGGATTGTCGCAGCAAAGTTCAAATCCGATCCGGCTTTCACCTGCTTGCCCGCGATAGTGTAGCGATCGGATACAGCCTCGGGACGGTATCGGACCGTAAGCTCCTTAAATCCCCAATAGCTGTTGGGCGCATTCATCGCGATATTGATATTTTTGATCGGGTAATCTTTCAACAGATCGATGGCGACTTGTACCGTTCCTTTGGCCTTCGCGCTTCCCATCCATCCCCCGTAAGCGGTCGATAATCGGCCAGGGACGGCGCCGTTAGCCGAGGAAATAAGCCCGGTTGCCCCTTTATCCGGAGCTTGGCCCGCATCCGGGGCGGGGCTATAGTAATAGTTCCAGCTTCGGAGAGCCTGGTCTTGTGCCTGAACGCCTTGAGCGGGAACGAATGACGCCGCCACGGCTAACGCCACAAATAACGTCCACAGCCTCCCTTGATTCCTTTTGCTTATGTTCCGCATCGATAACCACCTCAACAGTAGTCATCGTCATCCGGAAGCAGGTTCATTAGCCCTAGAGCGGCATATTCGCGGGATAAACCCCGATTTAAAGCAAAAATGATTCTTTAGTCGCAAGGATGACGCAGGCTTGTCAGGAGCTTGCCATTCTCAAGATCAGCTAAAAAGTCCGATCCGATTTTCTTTTTCTCTTCTGGGGGCCTTTAGCCTAATGCGCGTAAAAAAAGCTGCCGTAACCGCAAGTAAGCGGACGGCAGCTTCGATATCGCAAAGCGGGGTTCAACCGTGATTAGGAGACGACATCATAGCCTTGCTCTTCGATCGCTTCCTTGATCCGGTTAAGCGTTACGGACGATTCGTCGAATCGTACCTCTACCTTGCCGGCGGCCAAATCGACCTTGCCGGTTGCCCCGACATTCGACAGCGCCTTCTCGACCGCGTTAACGCAATGGCCGCAAGACATTCCTTCCACCTTCAAAGTCGCGTTCGTCATTTGCCGTGCACTCTCCTTTATTTCATCAATTTATGAACCGTCGTCAGCAGCTCGTCGATTACTTCGCTTTCCCCTGCTTGAATCCGTTCGATTACGCAGCTCTTCAAATGCCCTTCGAGCAGCAGCTTCCCTACGCTGTTAAGCGCCGATTGAACCGCCGATATTTGATTCAGGACGTCGTCGCAATACGTGTCCTTCTCGATCATTGCCTTCACGCCGCGAATTTGGCCTTCGATCCGGTTAAGTCTCGATATCAAGTTCGCTTTCATTTTGTCCGAATGATGGCTTTTTCTTTCTTCGCCGTTATGGCACGCGTCGTGCGATTCGCCGCAATGCGCCTGCTCGGGCGCTTCCAATGATTTTTCCATCGCCATACCTCCCGGGGGTATCATCTAATACTGTTATCATATCATACCCCTATAGGGTACTCAAGCGGAACGGCGCTAACCGTTACTATTTTGCTGCGGCCTGCATCTTTTCAATCCTTTACAGCTATGTTACGATCCTCGTAGCCGAGTCATGACTTTTATTGCCGGATGGCTGTCCTGACGCTCATGCCGCTTTCCCGGTCCATGCTCAATCTATTTTTTGCATAGTTTTGAAAGCGCTAACTTCATCTATATAAGTTGAACTGAACGTTGACACGCATTCCATTCCGAAAGGGATTCCCTTGAAGCTTCGGACAGCTGGTTTTAAGTTTCTTTCATGGAATTGGCCTTCGGAATATAGGTTCCGTTAGAACGGACATTGTTTTACAACGGAATTTGTCCCGGGTTAATATCCCAATAACAAATATCCGTTACGCTGAACCGTAAACGGTCTATTCCCCAAAAAGCGAAAATAAGTTATGCAGCTGCTTCCAACTGCTTTCCGGGGACCCCTATCACCGCCGTGAAGAAGATGTCCATTTTAACCAGAGAGGATCTGATTGTAATGCCAAACTCCCAGCCAATCAATTTTGCCCATCGGGGCGCTTCGGGTTATTGCCCGGAAAATACGATGGCCGCGTTCGCCAAAGCTTTGGAGCTTGGGGCAAACGGCATCGAAACGGATGTGCAGATGACCAAAGACGGACGCCTCGTCCTGATCCACGACGAAACGTTGAAGCGTACGGCGGGAGCGGACGTCTGGGTGAAGGACATAACGTTCGATGAGCTGCAGAAGCTGGACGCCGGCAGCTGGTACGACGAACGGTTCGCCGGAGAACGGGTGCCTGCGCTCGAAGAGCTGCTGGAGCTTGTACGCGGCACAGATACGATCGTAAACATCGAGCTTAAAAACGGGCTTGTTCCGTACCCCGAACTGGAAAGCAAAGTCATCGCCGCAGTTCGGGAATTCAAATGGGAAGATCGCACAATTATTTCCAGCTTCAACCACTATTCGCTTGCGTTGTGCAACCAGCTGGCCCCGGAAATCGCGACGGGCGTACTGTATATGGAAGGCTTGTACCGACCGTGGGAATATGCGGCCGCTTTCGGAGCCTCCGCGCTTCACCCTTACCGTTACACGGTTAAAGCGGAATGGGTTGCCGAAGCCGCCGCCAAAGGCATAAGCTGCAATCCATTCACCGTCAACGAGCCGGATGAAATGATCCGGTTAATCGAAGCCGGCGTATCGGGAATTATAACGGACTACCCCGACCGGCTTGCCGCTTTGCTTCGCCGAAACTAAACCGCTTATACTTGGCGTTCGCGAGCAGCCGGTCAGCCGGCCTCCGATCCAAGCGTTCATGTGCACGATTAAGCTTATCCTCTTGATTTGGTTTGCCTTTCCAGCCTTCGGAAGCTTTGTCTTCCGAAGGCTTTTTTTGCCCGCTTGGTGAATACCCGCCGTTGCCAAAAGACCAATATAAAACAGAACGACGGAAAAGACACGATGGAGGTATTCCCGATGACGAACCAACAAACAGCGCCGCAGCAGCCGAAATTCCCGCCCCAGCACCAGAATCGCCAGCCCGGCATCGAATCGGAGATGAATCCGCTGCCGGTTTTTCAATCCGACACGTACAAGCCCGCGGGCAAGCTTGCGAACAAAACCGCCGTTATTACCGGCGGAGACAGCGGCATCGGGCGAGCCGTTGCCGTTGCTTTCGCCAAAGAAGGGGCCAATGTCGCCATTGTATATTTGGATGAACATGAGGATGCCGCGCTGACGAAAGCCGAGGTCGGAAAAGCGGGGGCGAAATGCCTGCTGCTGCCGGGCAACATCGGCGACGAGGTGTTCTGCACGAACGTTGTCCAGCAGACGATACAAGCTTTCGGCGGCTTGAATATCGTCGTCAACAACGCCGCCGAGCAGCATCCGCAGAATAAATTCGAAGACATTACGGCGGACCAGCTGATGCGTACCTTTAGCACGAACGTCTTTGGCATGTTTTATATGACCAAAGCCGCCGTGCCTTACCTCCAGCCCGGTTCGGCCGTCATTAATACGACTTCGATTACGGCTTACAAAGGAAACCCGACCTTAATCGACTACTCCGCAACCAAAGGCGCCATGGTTTCGTTCACCCGCTCCTTGTCCGCGCATTTGGTTTCGCGCGGCATCCGGGTCAATGCTGTAGCGCCCGGCCCGATCTGGACGCCTCTTATTCCTTCGACGTTTCAACCGCACGAGGTCGAAACGTTCGGCTCCGACACGCCGATGGGGCGCGCCGGTCAACCGTTCGAGCTGGCGCCGGCTTACGTCTATTTGGCCTCGGACGATTCCAGCTATGTAACGGGACAAGTCCTGCATGTAAACGGAGGAACCGTAGTCAACGGGTAAGTGCTTACGGGGAAGGCGGCGCCCACGGCTGCCGGACCGTCCGGACGGCCGTCCCCCGCTCGATCGCCTCGCGCATCATAATCGCCAAATATTGATCTTGCGCCGCTTCCGCAAAGCTATAAAAGGACGGGCCGCCTTGGGCATAATCGCCCATGGCCTGCAGCACGGCGGCCATCGCCAGCTCCTCGTCCGACAGGCGGGCAGGGGCAAACGGATTGCGGTACAGCCACCGTTCGCCGGCCAAAATGCCGACGTGATGGTAGCCTTCCAGATTGCCGTCATGGCCGGCATCGATTCTTTGGAGCTCCGAGTATACGGGCGTTGCGTAATCGCTCATATAGCGGATCCGATCGTCCGCGATTTCGCCGCGGCTGCCTCTTACCAGCACCCTTCCGCTTCGAATCCAGGAAAAATACTGCTCGCGCGTAAAATCGTAAACCGCCGATTTGCCGCTCTCCTCAAAGCGAAACGCCGCAATGTCCTGAAGCTGATCGACGAACTCTTCCGCAGCCGGCGGCCCTTGCCGGCTTGGCCCCTTCAGGATGCGCGAGCCGAAACGGCTTCCTTGAATAACGGCATCCTCGAAGCCGACGCCAAGCAATTGCCGGATCAAGCTGACGCCATGATAATCATGAGCGGCCGACACCTGCGCATGCCATAGATCGCCCAGCTTGCCCGAGCGGGCAAAGGCCAGGCGGGCGGCATGCTTCGGCTGAAAAGCATACTGCTCGGCCACTTGAATGCGTGCGCCTTCGGGCAGCTTCCGATAGAGCGCCAGCAGCGCTTCCAGATCGGCCGCGGGCGGCGTTTCCGCCAGCACCGGTATGCCGCGCACGGCAAGCTCGGACATGAAATCCGGGCTTACGGTCCGCGGGACCGACAGCACCGCGAACGAACCGGACGCATGAGCTAGAAGCTCGTCCATCGTCCGATAGGTCCGGACGTTATATTTATTTTCGAGCCGCGCACCTTTCTCCGCATCCCGTACAAACATTCCGGTTATTCGAAAAAAATCGGGCAGCGCCGCGGCAATGCGAATATAAAATTCAGCTCGCCAGCCGCCGCCGATAATCATAAACGTAACGGGTTGTTTCGCCATTTTATCTCCTCCCAGCAACATGCCTCTAGTATAGCCCTGTCCCAACCCATTTCGCAAAAAAGAAAAATCCGACGGCAGCGGCAAGCCGGTCGGATTCGTTCAAAAGTATTTACGCCGAGATCGTTTGCGATTTCGAAGCGGCGCAAGCCTCCTGCTGTTTGGCGCGTATATAAGCTTGCAGCGGGCCTTGGTAGACCAGCTCAAGCAGCGGCGTATGCGGGAAATCGCCCGGACGCACGAGAAGCGGCGATTTGTTGACCAGATAAACGCCGCTTCGTTCAAACACGCTTGCGACGAACTGGGAGCAAAAATAAGCGTATTCCCTTTTCATCTGAATATTAAACAAGACGGCAAGAATGCCTAGGAAATTATAGCGGTATTGCGATTGATTCATTTCCATATGCTCGATCAGCAGCCTCATCTGGGCATATTCGGCCTGCGTGACTTTGCAGCGGTATATGGCGCATGTGGCCTGCTTGAACAACGGACCGCGCATATCTTCCTTTACGAACCCGCCGATGAACGGGTTGTTCGGATTTTTGCGCCCAAAGCTGTATACTTCGTTTAATTGCTCGTCAAACGCAATCGAGGCATGATTTAACGGGTCCTTCGTAAAATACTTGATCGTCCTCGTAAACAAAGTCCCCGTATCCGTCAGAACGACAAACACTTCCAATTCCTTCACTATCTTAACCTCCATACAAGCCGCAACGGCGCTATCGTCCTGCCCCGAGACGATAGAAGCTCCGGCAGTAAAATTTACGCTGTCTTATAGACGTACAACTTCTATATGACCAACAACCGATGCTTATACATTACCTTACAATGCCAAACGATTAAACCAACCTAAGTAGAGAAATGTCCTCGACTTTGGTCCAGTTGTAATTCCTATTCTACCGAAATATTCCAACCCTCTCAACCGGAGGCCCTTTCCATACCAGAAGATCTAATAAGTCCGTTTGCAAGAGGAAATGTGTCGAATGGTGGAGAAAAATAGTGGATAATGTTGTATTTTTATGGTATGTTGTTTGTGTAATTATAACAATTTAATAGGAAGGATGAACTAATCATGACAGCAAACGCACTTATGCAAACTCAAATCATCGAAAAAGCATGGCAAGATGAGGACTTTAAACAACGCCTTATCTCCAATCCGAAAGAAACGTTGAAAGAAGCTTTCGGCATTCTTTTCCCCGACTCTCTTAAGATCAAAACAGTCGAAGAATCGACAGATGAAATTTACTTAGTTATTCCTCGCAATCCCGCTGAACAATTCGAAAATAAAGCTAGAATGGCCGCTCCATGGGACTGATTAAGGGAGCTAATTCCTAGATGAAATTTGTTGATCAATATTGCAGCGAATGGAACATCTTATACGAGCAAGCTTTGGAGCTTGTTTCGAAATATAAGCATCCTCTGGATGCCAGAGCCAGACTTTATTTAGATCAGAGCCTCAATCCAAAAGAAAAAGACAATAAAAATTACATCTCATATCTACTTCCTTACTGGATGACAGATATATCTGAAATACATCATGATATATGCAGAAAAATTTCATTAGCATGTGCTTTTGGCATGCTTTCTTTTTTTATCCAGGATGATATTATGGATAACCCTAATTTTCAAAGTAAGGAAGACATCGTAGTTGCACAATTGTTTACCTTCGAAATGAACCGCTTGTTTCATGAACTGTTTGAATCCGATTCTCCCTTCTGGCAACATTACAGACGGTATGTTGAGGAGTGGGCCGATGGCGTGAGCAACGAGTCCGACGAAGACTATTTCATAAAGTCGCCGCTCCTAGTCTCAAAAAAAGCAAGCCCTGTCAAATTAGGAAGTACCGCGGTACTTTTGCTTTCAGACCAAGCGGAGATGGTTCCCGTCGTTGAAAAAACAGTGAACTGGACACTAGTCTCTTTGCAAATGTCAGATGATTGGGTGGATTGGCAAGAGGATTTTAATAATGACGGCTACAATTGTTTGATTTCTCATATTATTCATACTTATAAACCATACGCACCCCTCGATGAGAAAAAGATAAAAAATTATTTATTTGTACAAAGTGCACTTGACTCGTATGCAAATATAGCAGAACTAAACTTAAACAATGCCGTTTCCCTTGTCCCCGCTTTGTCAGACCTTCATGCCTTTCATAGAAGTTTAGTCATCGGATTGCGTGAAACAGCAAATGAAATCGAACAAAATAAAAGGTCTATGCTATCAGGAGGATTTTACTATTACGTGAATAATTCAACAAATCAATAGTGCTATTCTACCATTTTCATGATAAAATATATCTGAAATAAATCATTTCAGCCTGTTGAGAGGGTGTTATTCACATGTCAGTTGAAGAGGTTCGTAATCAAATTATTCAAAAAGCATGGGAGGATGAACAATTTAAAGCGAGATTGCTTGAAGATCCCAGATCAACGATAGAAGAAATGTTCGGTTATTCGCTACCTTGGGACATTGAAATTACTGTTGTAGAGGAAACCAATAAACACTACTACATAGTTATTCCTCCTAATCCGGCCGATACAACAGAAGAAGCTTCCGTTATGGTTACTCCTTGGAACTAATAATAAATGCGGCTCATAAGCGAAGAGCCGCATTTTTTAAATTTTTAACATTGGAAATTTTAATGTGACCTGAGTCCCTTTACCTTTTACACTATTATATTCAACATCTCCATCCATGGACTTTATAATATTGAATGAAACCATTAAACCTAAACCAGTGCCACTATCCTTTTTAGAAAAATAGGGTTTACCAAGTTGTCTTAACTCATCTTCAGTCATTCCTTCTCCGTTATCTTTTATTACAATATAAACTTCTTCCAAATAAATATATCCGAAAACTTCAATTTTCCCTTGATTGGGCAAAGCTTCGATACTGTTTTTAATAATGTTAATTATTGCTTGTTTAAATTTTGACGATACTCCCCTTATCCATAATTTTCCATTAAAATGAACCTTGAAACTTCCGTTGTTTTGTCGAGCCATCGGTGTCAGTATATCGATAATATGTTGAAATTCCTCATTCAAATTTAAATTAGTCATCTCTTCTTTTTGAGGTTTTGCAAAAGATAAAAAATCGTTGATGATTTCTGTAGCCCGATCTAGTTCATTTATGGCTAATGCCATATAGTTCTTCTCATTTAATTGAATGTTTTTTGAGCCAATTAACTGGAGAAATCCTCTTGTTACTTGCAAAGGATTGCGGACTTCATGGGCAACGGAAGCAGCGAGTTGGCTTATTACTTCCATTTTTCCGGATTTCTGCAATTCAATATTGAAAATTTCTAACTGCTGTGCGTACTCAGACGCTTTCCGGAAATTATCGTATATCATCTTGCCCAATACATATATAAAACATGATATTAGCACCAAAGCTCCCCACTTCCAAAAATAGAAGCGATGGTCTTGACCTTGTAAGTAAAACCAAAAAAGTTCCGTAGAGCAAATAACGAGAAAAGCTAATAAACCTCCAGAAATAATGATAGCATAATTATTTTTTTGTATAGATCGGACAAGCAGTACAGCGGCTATAACGATTACACTTGCTAACAACAATAGCAAATATAAAAATGTCATGAGGTGATACATATAACCGAAATATTTACTTTTAGTAATGATATCGAAAATAAAAGCAATTACATTCAAGACTCCTACGATGCTCGCTATTTTTATAAATTTGGAAATAATAGATTTTGGTCCTCTTCCAATAAAAGCTTCGAGAAAAATAAATAAAGAAATAGGAAGAATATTGGTCGATTGATCAAAAATATTCGTCCATAATTGTCCAAATGAGTCACGGTCCAAATAAGGAATTGTCCCATCCCCAATAATAATCAAGCCTGTTGTTAATATCAAGATTGCTAAAGAACTCCAGGCTTTATGAAAAGATCTCCCTATAAAAAGGAGACAAAATAACATCAAAAGTGATATTAGAATTAACGATGACCCAAGAATAATATCCGTTAGAATTGGTGTTAAATATTTTTTTTGCAATACCCTGTATTCATCAAAAATAATATTTTTAACAAGGAATGATTTATTCGGGTAACTTAAAAATACAAATAATTCTTTGTTAGAGTCCTCTGCCGTTAATGATAAAAGAAGCTTTCTTCGAGTTTGAACATAATCTCTTTCAGACGAGTATATTTCTTCCCCGTCGATATAAGCGTATAAATTTTGACCAATGATCTCCTTTATGTACAACCCCGTTCGGTTACTTTCAATCGCAGGCAGCTTGATTTTGATCCATGCCGCGCGCACGTGTTCCGGCACCGGGTGCTTCTCCCCCGCATGGACGGGAAACCAACGTTGATGTTGAAGCGACGAGAGCCTGTCCGCCTTCGTTGATAAATCCGGACGCTCCTCCGCCCAGCTCATTTGCCACTCCGTAATGACCGTCTCTTCTTGTCCGTCTGCCGCAACCGCGAAGGAAGGCCGCCAAACGGTCGCAAGCGCAAATAGCAGCCAAAAAATCAACGATAAACGCCCAAAACCTTTCATGCCCGCTCCTCCACGATGGTTAAATATTCCTAATTTAATCTTACCACCATTCGACAAACTTCGATATATCCATTTTGCTCTTTCGCCATAATCATGATTAAAAACTGCAGCGGCTGGGTAAATAAAAAAGGAAACGGAAATGACCGTGCCAACCCTTGCATTCGGCATCGGTATAGGCGTCACAATTTGGGAGGAGGATTATTCCTTGGCAACAGAGACGACGGCAAAACAAACGGTACAGCAAGCTTTGAACCTGCAGGTGGCCAACTGGTCGGTATTGTACACAAAGCTGCATCATTACCATTGGTATGTAAAAGGATCGCATTTCTACACGCTGCATGCCAAGTTCGAGGAGCTTTACGACGCGGCAGCCGATTATGTGGACGAATTGGCCGAGCGTCTGCTCGCGTTAAACGGCGAGCCGGCGTCGACCATGAGGGAGCAGCTGAACGTCGCGACGATCAAGGAAGCGGCCGGAGGCGAAACCGCCGAGGAGATGGTCACGCAGCTGATCCGCGACTTCAAGCAGATGTCGAAAGAGCTTTCCGCCGCGATCGAAGCGGCCGATTCGGAAGGCGACCAGCCTTCGGCCGATATGTTTACGGGCATTCAAGCTTCGGTCGAGAAGCATATTTGGATGCTTGCGGCTTTTGTCGGATAGTTCGCATTCGGTTCATTCGCACGCAAGCAAAAAAACCGCGGGTATAAGCCGCACCCGCGGTTTTCGCTATGTCCGTTTAATCGTCCTCCCAACGCTTGGAGTACGCTTTTTTGGTCACCCACAACGTCAGCCAAGTAATCACGACGACGATAATAACGGCGCTGATCCATACGCCCGCCGGAACTCCCATCCGCTCCCGATCCTCCCGTCATTAAGCTGCAGCTTGTATTAGCTCCTATGTTATCACAAGAGCGGCAACAATATGAGCAAAACTTCTATCGAAGTCCTTCGAGGATGAGTGGCCGCGGTTTCGAAGCCCTCCGAGGATGAGCGGCCGCGTTCACCCCTTCACCGAACCTCCGAGCAGCCCGCGAACGAAATAGCGCTGCAGGGCGAAAAACACGGTCAGCGGCATCAGCATCGAGACGAAAGCCGCGGCCGTAAGCAAATGCCAGTCGTCGCCGCGCGACCCGACAAGGCCCGCGATCCGCATCGACAGCACCTGCACGTCCGGCTGGCTGCCGATAAAGACCAGCGACACGAGATAATCGTTCCACACCCACAGAAATTGAAAGATGCCGATGGATGCGATAGCGGGTACCGACAAAGGCAGGATAAGCCGCGTAAATACGGTAAAATGGCTGGCGCCGTCCATAAAAGCCGACTCGAACAGATCCTTGGGCAGCTGGCTGATAAACGTGTACATAAAATAGATCGTAAGCGGCAAGCCAAAGCCCGTATGGGCGATCCATATGCCAAGGTATGTCCCGTTCAGCCCAAGCTTGCCGTAATCCTGGAGAATCGGAATAAGGGCCACCTGCAGCGGCACGACCAGCAGCATGATGACGGCGACGAACATCGAGCGCCGCAGCGGAAACTTGAGCCAAGCGAACGCGTAAGCGGCAAACGTCGCAATAAGAATCGGAATAACGGTGGAAGGAACGGCCACAATAAGCGTATTTCGGAACGCCTGGGACAAGCCGCTTCCTTTTTCCGTTTTGACCGAGCCGTCCGGCATCGTAATGTTGTACGTCTTCCCCGTCAAGACGTTGTCGTAGTTGTCGAGCGTAAAACTCGCGTTAAACGTCCAGTCCCTCTCCTGCACCTGCACCGTCCTTGCCCGACGGTTCTCCCATATGAGCCGACGGCCGTCCTCGGTCGCCGCCCCGCTTCTCAGCTGATCGTCGGTATACGCGACACCGTTAATCTCGATCGGCTCGCGCAGGTCGGTCTCCTTCGGCAGCTGCATCGTTTCTACCGTCCGATAAGCTTTGTGCGGGAATACCGTCCACCACCCCGTCTGCAGGATGTCTGCCGCCGGCCGAAAGGAAGAGACCAGTAGCCCGACGGTCGGGATCAGCCAGATGAAGCAGATGAAGCCGAGAACGAGGTTAATGACGGTTTTGGACGCGATTTTTTTACGTTTGTATCCCATCATAGTCCCCCCTGCTTCCGAATCTGCCTCAAGTTGAAAATAATGACCGGAATAACGGCGATGAGCAGCACGATGGCGAGCGTGGACCCGTATCCGGCATTGCGGTACATGAAAAATTGCCGGTAAAACTGCGTCGCGACGACCTCCGTATCGTATTGGCCGCCGGTCATAACCATGACGACGTCGAAGATCTTAAGCGTAAAGACGATAATCGTCGTAGATACCGACAAGATCGTTGGAGACAAATACGGCAGGATGATACGGAAAAAAATGCCCGTTTCGCTTGCCCCGTCCACACGGGCGGCTTCGACGATATCGTCCGGCACGCCTTTGAGCGCGGCGGAAAAAACGACCATCGCGAATCCGGTTTGCATCCAGACGAGTATCGCGATCAGAAACAGATTGTTCCACGGCTGCAGCATGCTCGTGAACGCCTGCGGCTCGCCGCCAAGCGCGGTCAGAATCGCATTCAGGAGGCCGATCTGCTCGTCGCCGGGCTTATAGAAATAAATGAACTTCCAGATGACGCCCGCCGCCACGAAGGAAATCGCCATCGGCATGAATATGACGGCTTTGGCCAGCTTCTCGAAGCTGCTGCGGTCCGCCAGGACCGCGATTAGCAGTCCCAGGCAGATGCATGCGGTCGCGCCGAACGCGACCCAAAGCAAATTGTTGCGCAGCGCCGTCAGCAGCAAGCGGTTAAAGATAACGGCGGCATAATTCGAGAAGCCGACGAAATGCTCCGAGCTTTCGTCCATAAAGCTCATATACAAGGTGCGCAGCGTCGGCACGAGCAGCAGCCAGCCGAGCAGCAGGGCGGCCGGTCCGACGTAGACGTAAGGCAAGATCCGTTTCTTCCACCGCTCCGGGTATTGCTCGACGGCCCAGTTCAGCGACCAATAGAGCCCATATACCCCTAGCACGCCCCACAAGATGGCCAGCGCCGCAAAAATCCACGAGGGCAGGTCCGCATCCCGCAGCAGCAGAAACAGGCCGCTGTGCGCGAGCGCATTGGCTGCGATAACCGCGGTGGATTTCAGGACGAGCGCCGGCTTGAATTTGGAAGATGCTGCTGCAGGCTGCATACGAATCCCTCGTTTCTTGGATTATTGGTTAAAGCCCGCTTGGATTTCCTCCAGCGCTTTATCCAGCTCTACCGTTCCGCTGACGTAGTCGGTCATGCCTTTCCAGAACGTCCCTGCGCCTACCGATCCCGGCATCAGGTCGGAACCGTCGAAGCGCAGCGTCGAGGCGTCCTGAATAAGCTGGGCCATGCGACGCTCGACGTCGCTGGTGTACCAATCCAGCGGCGCGTCGTTCATCGGCGCGATGACGCCGCCCGACTGCACCCATGTCTTGATCGATTCTCCCGTCGTGAAAAACTCCATAACGGCGCGGACTTCCGGCCGGTCGTTAAACATCGCGTAGATGTCCCCGGCCACGAGCACCGGATTGCCGTATTGCGGGTCGATCGGCGGTAGATAGAACCAGTCGTAGTCTTCGCCCGGCTTCGAGCCTTCCGGGAAGAAGCTGGTAATGAAGCTTGCCTGCCTGTGCAGCCAAGCCTTCGGCGGATTTTCGAACATCGGGCCGACGGAGTCGCCGAACGCCGTCGTGACGACCGACTTTGTTCCGCCGTACACATAGTCCTCGTTCAGCCAAATTTCGGACATCTTTTCGACGGCGTTTTTGACGATCGGATCGGTAAACGGCAGCTCGCCTTTCACCCATTTATCGTAGTTTTCCGGCGTCGTCGTGCGGAGCATAATGTCCTCGATCCAATCGGTAGCCGGCCATCCCGTCGCCGCGCCGCTTTCGATGCCGATCGCCCAGGCCGGGTCGCCGTCTTTGGCGATTTGTTCGGTTAGCGCCAGAAGCTCATCCCACGTTTGCGGTATCGTATAACCCGCTTCCTCGAACTGCTTCTTCGGGTACCATACCAAGCTCTTGACGCTGCTGCGGTTCCATACGCCGCTCATGATTTTGCCGTTTGGCCCTTCCATCGTCGCCATGTCCAGCCAGCTTTGATTGTAATTGGCCTTCAGCTTCTCGGCATCGAGGAACGTCGTTACGTCGATCACTTTGCCCGTCTTCACGAAGCTTTGCAGCAGGCCGGGCTGCGGAAAGTCCGCGATATCCGGCGCGTTGCCGCCGTCGACGCGAATCGCGATCGTCGCTTCGAACTCCTTGGAGCCTTCGTATTGAATATCGATGCCCGTCTTCGTTTCGAATTCCTTGATCGCTTCCTCGAACTTCACCTGATCGACGTCGACGAACGGCCCGAACATCGTAACCTTCGTGCCTTTGTACTTGCCGGCGTATGCCTGTTCCAGCGGGGAACCGTCCGCCGGTTGCTCCGGCGAAGCCGACGGGCTGGCCGATGCCGATTCGCTCGGCTCCGGGGTCGGCGCCGGCGTGCCGGAAGCGCCTCCGTTATTTCCACCGTTGCCGCCGCTGCATGCGGACAGCAGCAGCGCCAAGACGAGAACCAATGTGCCGATCATGGACCTTGTTAATCGTTGTGCCCGTTTCAAACGAACCATCCCCTTCATCGATTAATGACCCTTTCGTGCAAAACCGTTTCCGTTCGGTCTCATTCGTGCCCGGCAGCCGGATTTTCATTGCGCGGCCTATAAGTGACGACTGGCAGCCCGCGGCGCAATCCCCCCTTTCAATAAAGTTCGGAGCCTTCCATAACGTTTTTTGCATTTATAAATTGAAAACGTTTTCAAATTCACGGCCCGAACTTATACATCGGTTTATTCAAGTTTGGTGTATTCGTTACGGTTGATTCGGAAGTTAGACTCGGAAATTTGGCATGAACTTGGAATTTAATTTGCTTTACCTAGCGAGCAGAAGTTGAAACGTGTCGTTTTGCATTTAAGCGGAAGGATGAAATAAACCATATGCGGATCAGAAACTATCGTTCGTTCGGATATCAATGGTTTTGCGGTTTTCCCCCGAACCGCCGGGCGGCCCCGTCGATTCGCGGACGATAAGCCGATGAGGCACAATGTCGCGCAGCGTCTCCAGGCTTTCGTTCCGGACAAGCCGATGAAGCTTGCTGACGCCGGCATACCCGATCTCGTACATCGGCTGGGCGATCGTCGACAGCCTTGGAATGGACATGCGGGAGAGCCTAACATTGTCGAAACCGATGACGGATACTTGATCGGGAACCTTGATGCCGCGGTCATGAAGACAGGAGATGACCCCAAGCGCAAATTCGTCGGAGCAGGCGAAGACGGCCGTCAGCTGCGGGTAACGTTGGAACAATACGTCCGTCGCGGCGTAAGCTTCTTCAAACCAATGCGTGGCATAGACGACATGGTTCTTGCTCCCTTCGAGCCCCGCTTCCTCCAAAGCCCGCGCATAGCCGCGGTATCTCGGCTCGCCGGATATCGGATCCGGCAGCGTAAAACAGACGATGCCGATCTCGCGGTGTCCAAGCGCGATAAGATGGCGGACGGCCTCGTAGGCCGCCTGCTCTTCGTCCACCTTCACCGAAGGGATGCCGTATTCGCGGGATTCGGTGGAAACAAGCACGACCGGGACGCCGCTTTTGCGGATCGTCTCGTAATAAAGAGCCGTGACGTAATCGCTGGCGAAGAGCAGCCCGTCAACCTGCTTTTCCCTTAAATCTTCGATATAACCGACAACCCGCTCCGGATCGCGGTCCGTGTTGCAGATCATGAGGCTGTAGCCGAATTGCTTGGCCGCCTCCTCCATCCCCCGGATGATGTCCCCGTAATAAGGATTTCGGATATCCGGAATAAGCACGCCAAGCGTGTTCGATTTTTTGAAAATAAGGCCTCGTGCGAAGCCGTTCGGCTGATACTCCAGCCGGCGGATCGCCTCCAGCACCCGCTCCCGCTTGTCGGGAGCGACCGCCTCCGGCATGTTCATGACTCTCGATACGGTGCTGATCGACACTTTCGCCAAACGGGCGACGTCTCGAATCGTGGTCGAATTCATGGCAGGCCGTCCTTTTCGGGATTTGAAAACCTTTTCAACACCTAGTATAGGCTCGCAATCCCGGTTTTGCAACCGTTTTCTTTTGTCGAATATTGGAGAAGATTGCCGCACCGCCTAACAAAAAAAGCCGTTCCCCGCGGCTTATGGCTTCTCAATATCGACCGGTCTTTTCGTATACCGGTTGGCGTAGCTGGAAGCGCCGATCGAATCCGGCTTGACGCGGGCTTCGTAGCTCCCCATCCCTTGTACCCGGTTGATCATCTCCTGGACGTACAGCGACGTCTTGTTGACGATCGGCTCCGTCCCCGCATCGATGTCGATAAACAGCTCGAGAGACGCTCCTTGATACAGATGCGGAATAAGAAACTCCTCCATTCGGCTGATGCCGCCCGCTTCTCTCATATGATAAGCGACCTCCTGGGAAAGCGACGTTTCGTACGTCAGCTTTTCCTTAACCGACCTCATCTCGCGCGGAACGACGACCTGCCTGTAGCACGCCCATGCCCCTTTGCCGACCCGGCGTATAATAATGCCCGTAATAAACTTCGTATAGCCGTGAAACACTTGGCTGTCCGTGCCGATGACGAACTGGTAAGGGGAACGGGGGTCGTTCGACATAAATTTCAGTATTCGATCCATCACGTCGCGAAGCGAAAGCTTGTTTTCCGACAAGTTCTTGAACACAAGCTCTTCCGGCAACGCGACTCGCTCGATTGGTTTCATCCTGATCACCTGTCCGGGACTAGCCAGCCCTTTCTTCGTCTTTATACATAGTTATGTCCGTCGTGCAATTAAGTTTTCCTCAAAAACAATATATTCATGAACGCCGCCGATGGATGCGGCTTGAACAATACGAATGGCCTTCCGGCGCCGGATCGTCTATAATGGAGAAAGCATGGAAAAAATGCAAATGGATGGAGGCAACGAGCATGGCAACAAGCAAATCGAAGAAGCTTAGACGAAAGCTGGAACGGGAAGGAAAGCCGAATCCGGAGCGGCTGCGGGGAAGCTGGCAAGGCGTCAACCCGGTGACGCGCACGAGCGCCGGACTTCGGGAGAAGATGCAAAAGCGATATGAGAAGCATAAAAGGAATCACGCCCTGAGAAGCGATGATTCCTTTTATTTTTGCGGGTACGATTATAAGACCGGATATTTGCGCCGGGTTTGCTCGATAAAGCTTTTGCACCGCTCCATCTGGTCTTCCCGCGCTTCCTCCATAATGATATCGACTTCCGGCTTGTATTGCTGCAGAAGCTTCATGTACAGCTCGTAGTTCATTTGCCCGAAGCCGGCCGGCTTCGTCACGACCTTGCCGTCTTCCTGCAGCAGACGGTCCTTCGCATGGCAGGCGATAATCCGGTCGCCCAGCAGCCGGAAGGCTTCCTCGATGACCTCGTCCTGCTTCGCGATATTCCCTTCGTGGAGCAGATTGCCCGGGTCGAGCACGACGCCGATTTGCGAAGAAGGAACCTCCTCCAGCATCGCATGAAGCTGACGCGCCGTTCCGACCAGATGGCCGTTCGCCGCCTCCAGACCAACGAACACGCCCCATTTCTCGGCTTGCTCCGCCAGCTCCTCCAGCACCTGCTTCATGACGCTCCGATCCTGCTCGGTATAATCCCCGCCCGGGAAGCTGCCGGTTTCAAAGGCGACCGTCGGGGCGCCGAGAAAACGCGCATAGCGCAGCAGCTCCTTGAACCGCTCGACATTGTCCCGCCGCTTGGCCTCGTCCCGGTCAAAAAAGTGCAGATAGCAGCCGAGCACGGATATGCGGACCCCTTCCTTGTCGAACGCTTCCGCAATCGATAACGCCAATCCGGGGCTCAGCTTTCCCCGCCGGCTGAAATCGATATCGCTAATCGCTTTCCACATCGCGAGCTGCACATGGGTAAAACCGTAAGACCGCACCTTGGCGGCAAGGTCGCGGTAAGGCAAACTGCCGAACAAATGAGCCAATACGCCTACTGACATCGCTTTCATTCCTTTCGAATCGCTAGTAGTCCCGCTGCCGGCTCCGCTTAGCGGAAATCGGGCGGAATCCGGCGTGCGACTCCCGTTAAGATGGCTGCTTCGATAACGGCCCTTCTGACGTTAGGCACGACCTGATCGTTAAAAATGCTTGGAATAATGTACTGTTCATGCCTCTCTTCCGCTTTGACCACCGCGGCAATTGCTCGGGCGGCCGCCAGCTTCATCGGCTCGTTGATCGTTTTGGCCCGGCAATCGAGCGCGCCGCGGAACATGCCGGGGAATACGAGCACATTGTTGATCTGGTTCGGATAATCGCTTCGTCCGGTCGCAAACACGCGCACCACCTTAAGCGCTTCTTCCGGCTCGATCTCCGGGGTAGGATTGGCCATCGCGAACACGATCCGGTTCTCCGCCATTCTGGACACGTCGTCCGCGCTCAAAATGTTGCCTCTCGAAACCCCGATGAATACGTCGGCTCCGTCAATGACCTCCTGGAGCGTTCCTTGCACCGCTTCGACCTGCGGCTGCTCCGCCAGCCAGGCCCACATCGGGTGATCATATTGCCCGCCCCGGACGATTGCCCCTTCGCGGTCTACGGGCACAAGGCGGGTCACGCCTGCGGCCAGCAGCATCTTGCAGATCGAAACGCCCGCCGCGCCGATCCCGTTGACGATGACCCGCACATGCTCAATCCGCTTGCCGACGACTTTAAGCGCATTCAACAAGCCCGCTACGACAACGATAGCCGTTCCGTGCTGATCGTCGTGGAACACCGGAATGTCGAGCTCCTCGTCCAGCCGCCTTTCGATTTCAAAGCAGCGGGGCGAGCTGATGTCTTCGAGATTAATGCCTCCGAAGATCGGGCTGATCGCCTTAATCGTGCGGATAATTTCTTCGGTATCCTTCGTGTCGAGGCAGATCGGGAAAGCATCCACCCCGGCAAGCTGCTTGAACAGCATCGCTTTGCCTTCCATAACCGGTGCCGCCGCTTTAGGGCCGATATCGCCCAGACCAAGCACGGCGGTCCCGTCCGTCACGACGGCGACGGTATTCCGTTTGATCGTAAGCGAATACGCTTTATCCGGATTTTCGTGAATCGCCGTCGAAACGCGGGCGACCCCGGGCGTATACACCTTCGACAGATCGTCCCGGTTTTTGATCGGTTGTCTTGGGGCGACTTCGATTTTGCCCCCCAGATGGGCGAGGAACGTCTGGTCGGATACGTTCACGACGACGATGCCCGGTAGCGACCTTAACGCCTCCGTTATTTCCCGCTCTTTATCGTCCGCCGCGTGAATCGTAATGTCCCGGACCGAGTTGTGCTGGCCCGAACGAATGACGTCTATGGAACGGATATCTCCGCCCGCTTTGCTTACGGTAGAAGCGACTTCGCCAAAGTTGACAAGCTCATGGTTCATTTCCAGTCGCACGATAATGCTGTTGTAGGCCATCTTCTTATACTCCTCCCGCTTCAGGTCATTCCATCTTCAATGAATCGCTTGTGGGGTCGCCGTCCTTAAGACTTCGCTGTTATTCGCCCAAATCCTCCCCGTCCGCAGGGCATCGAAAGTTTCTCTCCTATTTTTCGTTAACGGGCCGCAATCTATGAGGCGCCGCTTTGGCTCTATCCTCCGATTACTTGTCATAATGCCTGCCAATCGGGTATGATTAGGGGGCACAGCAAGTTGTACAGGAGTTGATGTTTTGGATAAAATAGGCAGAAATGATCTTTGCTACTGCGGCAGCGGATTAAAGTACAAGCGCTGCTGTCTCGGAAAGGATCAGTCGAACAACAGATTGCAATCCGCGTTGCTTACTTCCGGCAAGCCAAACGTCGCTTTGACCGAAAATGACATCATCCATATGATTGACGTTGAATTGAGCTGGTCGACAGAATCGTATCGCGCGCTGGCTGTTCATCTGCTTGAGCATATGAAAGGCCGTTACGAGGATAGCATTATATTGGAAGCGATCGCGTTATGGAACCGTTTCTCGGAACATACGAAGCCAAGCTTCCGCAAGCCGGGCATCTTCGCCGCGGCGATCGAATTCGCCGTCGCCGAAGCCAACGAGGCGGCGCGGAGCCAAGCGGAGCTTGCCGACATCTACGGCGTTTCCACCGGATCGTTGTCCAAACGCATCTTGGAGGTTAACGCCTACATTGAAACGACGTTATCCGGCAAGTCATCCGACGCGAATGCAAACGCGAACGTGAAGGGAGACATTGCTCCGGCCGTTAGCGGCAATGCTGGCGGACAAGCGTCCTTCGACGCGCAGCGGGAGCTCGAGCGTTTAAACCGGGCCATGAAGGCTCTCGCCTTAAATTACAAGTAGCCCAAATGGCTGCCATCAGGCACGAAGAGGGACTGCGGCTTTTAGCCGACAGTCCCTCTTTTCGTGTCTATTTTTTTGGACGAACTCTACGGCTCCGCCGTTTCCGCCCCTTATTCGAAATCGTATTGCAGAAAAACGGAGGAATTTCGGATGCTGTCCCAGATATCCGGCGTTTCGGCCCCGATGTACCAATAAGCATAACCGGCCAAACCGTAGGAAGCGGCCGCTTCGAGCTTGCGGCCGATCGAACGGCCGTCCTCCGCCCATATGCGGTGCTTGTATCCGCCTTTCGTATACGTAGCGATATATTGACCCGCTTGGTCGTCCCAGCTTATCGCCGCGTTGTTCGTCTGAATAAGGGTTTGCTGATTCTGAAGCGTGATCGATACGGAAGACGCCGCGCTGCCGTCCGCTTTAAGCGTCCAGTCCCTGGTGTAATAAGGCATCGCCAGCACGATTTTATCCGGCGCTACGGCCTGCGCAAGCGTCGCGAGCGAGCTCTTCACATAGCTAAGCGAAGATACCGATCCGGCTGTCGAGGAGCCTCCCCAATGCTCGTCGTAGCACATCAGCACGACATAATCCGCGGCTTGGCCGATCGCCGCGTAATCGAACGCTTCCGTCCAGTCCGTTCCCCGATCCGGCGAAACGTTGAACGAAAGCACGGCACCTTCTTCTCGAAGCGCGGAAGAGAGACTTTTGACAAAAGCCGTCATCGAAGCCCGGTCCTTCGGAGCGACGTTTTCGAAGTCGATATTCAGCCCGTCCAGACCGTATTTCGAAACCATCGACGCCAGATTTCCGACCAACGCTTCCCGCGCCGCTGCGTCGGACAACACCTCGTGCGTCAGGTCCTGGTCGGACCGGTTGCCCACCATCGCCCATACTTGCTTCCCTTTGGCGCTCGCCCATTGGATAAGCGATTTGTCGGTATGATCCGTAAGCTTCCCGCCTTCTTCTAGAAAATACCATCTCGGAGACAATGTATTGACGGTCGAAGCGGCTACCGACTTCTCGAATTCGGCGGTCGTTTGTCCGTATTGCCAGCCCAGCTGAATGCCGTAATCCGGCTTTTGCTCCAGTTCATCGGCCCAGTCCTCGTTCGAAACGATACGGGCGACGATCGTGGCCGCTTCCTCCCGCGTGATCGGATCGTTGGGACGGAATTTCCCGCCGCTGTCGCCTTTCAGAAGATTCAGCTCGAACGCCTTCGCGACGGCCTCCTCGGCCCAAGCGGAGATGGAAGCTTTATCGGATACTCCGGCCATTTCGTTCGCGGACGCGTCGGTCTCCTGCTTCAACGCTCGGACGAGAAGCACGGCCGCTTCCTGGCGGGTAATCGATGCGGACGGAGCAAACGAAGTCTCGCTTTTCCCCTGGACCAATCCAAGCTGAAACGCGGCCATGACCGCTTCATAGTACCATGCCGCACTTTGCGTATCCCGGAACGGCGTCACCGCCGCGTCCACCGGCTTAAGGCCAAGAAGACGGTTCAGCACCGTCACGAATTCGGCGCGCGTTATCGCTTTTTTAGGCGAGAAGGTCGTTTCCGTCGTCCCTTTCATCAGGTCGCGTTCGTAGAGCTCTATGATTTCCGCCTTCGCATAGCTGGACGAAATATCGGTATAAGGCGGCTTGGTAACCGCCGCGAACGACGCATGCGCCATAACCGGAAAGCACGCAAGAGCGGCCAAGGCGGCAGCGGCGTATTTTCTCATTGATGTGCTTGCCAATAGGTGTTCTCCTCTCTCCTGCTATCTATCTCTCTATTACGTTATGAATAGGTTCGAATCAACCCATTCTACCAAACGGCCGCGATACGCGCATTGCAAAAATGCTGGCGCTCCAGCCACCATGCTTCTATCCTTGTAAATTTTTATGTTTAACTTGGTTCTTCTATAGAAGAACCGCAACCAAAAAATATTATATTTCAATAGAACTCCCCTTCCTTTTTTAGCTATAATGAGAGATGACATCTGGATAGGAGAACCTTTCATGAAGCTTCTGGAGCAATATCCGAAGGAAATCAAATTTTTTTTACTGGCAAGCCTTGTCAATTCCGTCGGCGGATCGTTAATGTGGCCGCTTATCTCCATGTATGTGTTTGACGAACTGGGCAGAAGCATGGCCAGCGCGGGATTCGTCATTCTCGTTCAATCGGTCGGCGGGATTGCCGGGCAGCTGTTAGGGGGGAGTTTATACCACAAAATCGGGGTCAAACGGTTAATCGTCGGCGCCCTTGCCGCCAACGCTCTTTCGCTGTTCGCGCTGCCCGTCATCGGCGACCGGTGGATCCCGTTTGTCGTGGCCATGGGATTCGTCGGTTTGTTCAATTCGATGTCGCTCCCGGCCATCCAGGCGTTCGTCGGCTTTCGTTTCGCCGAGCGGCGCGGGGAACTGTTTAACGTCATCTATGTGGCCAACAATATCGGGGTAGCGCTCGGGACGGCCGCCAGCGGCTTTCTGGCCGATTTGTCCTATTCGTTAAGCTTTCTGCTGAACGGCGTCAGTTCGGCGGTCTTCGCCGTTTTTTTCTTCTTTTATTTACGCACAATAGGAGATGCCGCGCATTCCGGAAGGAGCGGACGGGTCAAAACGGCGCAGCGCGAAAGCCTGTGGCCTCTTCTGCTCAACGTCCGCCTCTATCTGTACATGTCGATCGGGACGCTGCTCATTTTGCTTGGCAACTCGATATGGAATACCGGCGTTTCGCCGTATATCATAGCCGAAGGGCTGCCGAAATCGATGTACGGCTTCTTATGGACGTTAAACGGCATCCTGATCTTCGCGGCGCAGCCGGTCACAACGCTGATCAAACGTTTTTTTGCCCCGACGGAAACGTCGCAGATGACGGCAAGCGGCCTTTTGTACATGCTTGGCTTCGCACTAATCCTGCTGATGCCGAATTATCCCGGCATGGTGCTTGGGATGATCTTCGCGACGCTGGGGGAAATGCTCATCTCGCCGGCAACGCCGGCTTTTATCGCCGAGCATGCCGGCAAGAACGCCCCGTTTTACATCGGGCTTACGGGCGGCCTCGGCTCGGCGGGGCGCGTCATCGGCCCTTATGTCATGGGAAGCTTCTACGACGTTGGAGGACTGATGCCCGTTGCGTGGCTGGCCGTTGCGACGGCGCTGCTGTCCGCCGTTTTCTTTGCGGTCCACGGCCGCTTGAACCGGGGACGTGCGCCCCGCGCCGGCGGTTAGCGCAGGCTTGAATCCGGCCATGTCCGTATACTACACTTGAGGAAGAACAGCTTCAGCAAACCAAGCAGTCGCTTCCGAAGCGAGTTTTGTTCGATGCATAACCGAGGAAGCACAGCTTCACAAAACTTTTAGGAGAAATACATATGAACATCCAACTCGATTTGTTTGAGAACAAGGTGGAGTTTTTTGAGGCTTACGACTTAAAAACGCTGCAGAAGCAAATCGACGATCAGATTACGAACAATCAAGCTTTGCTGCTTGACGTCAGCTCCGTAAGCTACCAGGCGGTTTTCAACCCGAACCTCGGCAAAATGCTGTACAGCGCCGCCGTTCATTTCAAACTCAAAAAATAATGGAGGAATGATCCATGACCACGTTTCAGCAAAAATTGGACAGCTACGCCGAGCTCATCGTCAACATCGGCGTCAAAATTCAAAAGGGGCAAACGCTTGTCGTGAATGCGGCCATCGACGCCGCCGAGCTTGTTCGGCTCATCGCCAAAAAAGCGTATGAAGCGGGCGCGTACTCCGTTAACGTGAAATGGAGCGACGATACGGTAACCCGGCTGCGCTACGATCTGGCTCCGGACGAAGCGTTCCTGGAAGAGCCTAAATGGCACGCCGGCGAAATGACGGAGCTGGCGGAGAAAGGCGGCGCCGTCATTAGCATCGTATCGCAGGACCCCGATCTGCTGAAAGGCGTCTCGGGCGACAAAATCGCCAATCACCAGCGCACGTACGGCAAAGCTTTGGCGAAATACCGCCAGTACATGCAAGCGGATAAATTCAGCTGGTGCGTCGTGGCCGCCCCTTCGAAGGCTTGGGCCGCCAAAGTGTTCCCGGACGCTCCGGAGTCGGAGCAAGTAAGCAAGCTGTGGGAAGCGATTTTCGATACCGTCCGCATCAACGAAGCCGACCCGGTCGCAGCATGGGAGAAGCATATCGCAACGCTTAAAGAGAAGTCGGATTATTTGAACGCGAAGAAATATAAGAAGCTTCACTACATAGCTCCGGGCACCGATCTGACGATCGAGCTGCCGGAAGGCCATTTGTGGGTGGCGGCGGACAGCGTCAACGAACAAGGCGTATCGTTCGTCGCGAACCTGCCGACCGAAGAAGTGTTCACCGCTCCGCTGGCGACCGGCGTAAACGGCAAGGTGTCGAGCACGAAGCCGCTTAGCTACGGCGGCAACATTATCGACAACTTCACGCTGACGTTCGAAAACGGAAAAATTGTGGACGTTCGGGCGGAGAAAGGCGAAGAGACGCTTAAAGGGCTGATCGAAATGGACGAAGGCGCCCGCTACCTCGGCGAAGTGGCGCTTGTCCCGCATTATTCGCCGATTTCGGAGTCCGGAATTCTTTACTTCAATACGTTGTTCGACGAGAATGCGTCCAACCATCTCGCGATCGGCAGCGCGTACGCCTTTAACCTCGAAGGCGGCAAAGGCTTGTCCCAGGAAGAGCTGAAGGCGCGCGGCCTGAATACGAGCATCACGCACGTCGACTTTATGATCGGATCGGCCGAAATGGACATTATCGGCATTACCGCCGACGGCAAAGAGGAACCGGTCTTCAAGAAAGGCACTTGGGCTTTCTAACCTTTGACGTTTAAACGTTAAACGCCGCCCGCAGCTATCGTATGGATAGCGGCGGGCGGCGTTTCGTTTGCCGGCTGCCGACCTTCCCTTGAAGCCCACGGTCAACCGAGCGATTTGCGGGCGTTTAAGCCAGAATCAGGCGCTCGAACGCCTGCTGAAGCTTTTGCGTTACCGGCCCCGGCGTTCCGCCGCCGATCGCTTTCCCGTCCACCGTTACGATCGGCACGATTTCCTGCACCGTGCTCGTAAGGAAAACTTCCTGCGCGCCGAGCAGCTCGTCTACCGTCAGAGCCCGCTCCTCGACCGGGAGCTCCAGCTCCGCGGCCAGCCGGATAACGACGTTTCTCGTTATGCCCGGCAGAATCAGGTTGTCCGCCGGATGCGTAACAAGACGGTTATCTCTGACAATAAAGAGATTGGACGAGCTGCATTCGGTTACGCTGCCGTCCCGGTGCAAAATGCAGTCGTCGGCGCCTTGGTCGAGCGCCTTCTGCTTCAGCAGCACGTTGCCGAGCAAGTTCAGCGTCTTCAAGTCGCAATGCTGCCATCTCGTATCCGGCACGGTCGCGGCCGCGATGCCCTTCTCCATCTTGTCGACCGGACGGGACAATTTCTGGCAATACGCCATGACGACCGGAGGGGTATCGGCGTTCAAGTTGTGGGCGCGGGGTGCGGTTCCCCTCGTCATCTGCACATATACGCTGCCTTCTTCGACCGCGTTTTGCCGGATAAGCTCCTGCAGCGCCGCTTCCAGCTCCCCCATGTCGGGCAGCGGGATACGGACGGCCAGCGCCGTTCGTTTAAACCGCTCGAAATGGGCTTTGGCCTCGAACATTCGGCCCTTGTACACCCGGATGACTTCGTAAATGCCGTCGCCGAAATAATATCCCCGGTCCTCCGGCGAAATCCGGACGTCCTCTTTCGGCAGAAACTCGTTGCGGAAATAATAGACTTCGCTCACGTCATTGCAGCTCCCTTGGATTTTTCTTCTTATCATAACGAATACGGCGGCCGGATTCAAAACCGTCCTCCCGTTTTCTCCGTATTATACAGGTCATATTTTCTCCCATAGAACGGAAAAGTTCGTAATTACGGGGTTATTGCAGTAGCCAATAGGATAAGTTCATCGTCGGAAACAATAAATAACCGAACATTTTGTTGCGCGCATTCCGTTTATTTTGTATTATTAATTTACATGCAATCTTCATCGTCGAAATTTTTTATGGATTGAAGGAGACTTCATGGCCCCTATCGAACCTAATTCGAACGAATTCAAACAGAAGCTGAGCCAAATCTACAACGAAGTGTCCAAGGAGCTGTTCGGCTTCGGCACTACGCTGCTTAAGACGGGCATAAGCCAAGAAGCGGTTACGCTTTACGCGCGCCATCGCCGCTCGCCTCGTTCCGCGGCCCTCGAAGGGGAAGTTCCGACGCTGAAGTATGAAGTCGACTTTTATATGTCTTCTATATATAAAAAGAGATTGAGAGAACGGCTGGAGAACGAACTTGGCCTTGAGATCGAGGTTTTGCTCCGGGATTACGACCCCGCGACGCAGTGGGCCGTTACCACCATTATGCTAAAGCATAAGTAACCGATTCATATTTGCGGCGCTTTCCTTTTGATTTATCTTAAGGATTGTCCGCGCCTAGGATATAACGGATTACGCTTGGCCTTGTTTACGGGGAAAAGCGCTCTGGTTAGAGAATTTTTCTAATCGGAGCGCTTTTTTATATATTTTCTTTTTTGGGGGAATGCCATCCGCTTTAACGGCGGGCGGGTAACCGCAACGTATATTGTCGGCACGAAGGAGAAACTAATTAAAACGACAGGAGATGGTAGTTGTGAACAAACTGTTGGGCAAAGGCTTCATCGCGTTGTCCGCTGCTGCGCTGATGCTTGCGGGCTGCGGAGGGAACGGCGGTAACGATTCGGCCGGGGAAAGCTCCGGCGGGAAACAAAAGCTCGTCATATCGACGTGGGGCTTCGCTGAGGAATTTTACAATAAAGAAGTTTATGAGCCGTTTGAAAAAGAACACAATGTGGAAATCGTCCTGGAAACGGGCAACAACGCGGATCGCTTGAGCAAAGTGCTGCAAGGCAGCTCGGACGTAGACGTCATTTATTTGTCCGACTATTATGCGCAGCAGGGCATCGAAGCCGGCGCCTTCGAGAAGATCGACCGCAGCAAGCTTACAAATCTTGACAGCATCTACGATATCGCCAAAGCGCCTAACGGCGAAGAATACGGCCCGGCCTACACGATCGGCCAGCTTGGCATCGCGTACGACCCGGCGGCTACCGGCATCGAGATTACGTCCTGGAGCGATCTGTGGAAGCCGGAGCTGAAGGGCAAGCTGACGATGCCGAGCATTACGTCGACCAGCGGCCCGATGATGGTGGATGCGGCTTCCATCGCGGCCGGCAATGCCGACTTTAACGAAGATGCAGCGTTCTCGCAATTAAGCGCGCTGAATCCGAGCGTCGTGAAATATTACGGGCAAACTTCCGAATTTATCAACATGTTTGCCCAAGGCGAAGCGTCCGCGGGACCGATTATGCAAATGTATTTGAGCGACCTGCAGGAAGCCGTTCCGGGCATCAAGTTCGTAACGCCGAAGGAAGGCGCTTATGCGATCGTCAACACGCTGAACGTCGTGAAAGGCAGCGACAACAAGGAGCTCGCCGAAGAGTTTATAAACTGGCAGCTTAGCCAAGAGGTTCAAGAGAAAGCGGCGAAAGCCAAGGTCGACTCTCCTGCGAACAAGGACGTAACGCTGACGGAAGAAGAAGCCGCAGGCGTTACGTACGGCGCGGATGTCGTAGAGAAGCTGCGAAAGCTTGATATGTCTTTCGTAAACCAAAACCTGAAAAATTGGACCGACCGCTTTAACCGCGAAGTTACGCTTTAATAAAGACGGCACGGCATCCGTTAACGCCGGTAACGGCCGCTTTGGAATAGCGGTTAACAAAAGCAGGGGCCCCTCGCCTCTGCTTTTGTTTCAAGCACATCTTTAAGAAGTGGAAGGGGATTCGATAGTGAAAAAAGTCATTATGGACGTGGATACCGGTATCGACGACGCGCTTGGCATCATGCTGGCGATCCGTAGCGGCGTACTGGACGTCCTGGGGATTACGACCGTTAACGGGAACGTATCTTTGGAGGCCGCCACCTTAAACACGATGAAAATTCTCGAATTTCTTCAAGCGGATCCCGGCATCGGCGTATACCCCGGAGCCTCCCGCCCGCTGCTGAGACGCCCGCATTTCGAGCATCGCGTGCACGGCGAGGACGGCCTTGGCGGAGCGTTGCCGGACATGATTCCATCGAACCGCTCCAGATCCGAGACGTACGGCCCCGATTTCATCATTCGCCAAGCCCGGCGGCATCCCGGGGAAATTACGCTGATCGCCACCGGCCCGCTGACCAATGTCGCCATTGCCGTTTCGAACTATCCCGGCATTGTCCATGACCTGAAGGAAGTCATTGTGATGGGCGGAGCGACCGGCACGTACGGCAACGTTACCCCGACGGCGGAATATAACATGTACGTCGATCCGGAAGCGGCGAAGCTGGTGCTTGAGGCGGGGTTTCCTCGTCTGGCGCTGGTCGGACTCGACGTGACGCGAAAGGCGCTGCTGACGGACGGGGATATCGGCGCGATCGGCGACACGGCGATTGCCCGCTACGTGCGGGACAGCACGCGCGATTACATGCGGCGGTATCGGGAACGGAACGGCGTCGACGCCTGCGCCATGCACGATCCGCTCGCCGTCGGCATGGCGATATGGCCGGAGCTCTACGAGACGAAACGTTATTTCGTGGACGTGGAGACCAAAAGCAAGCTGTGCGACGGCCAAACGGTCTGCGACGTGCAAAACCGGCTTGGCCGCGAGCCAAACGTCGACGTCTGCCTGCGCGCCGACTCCGGCGAGTTTATTCGCCGTTTTATCGAAGTCCTGCGGGACTGAACAATAACGTACAGGAGATTACCTTTCATGAAAAAGCGATACTTGTACCTGCTTCTGGCTCCCGGATTGCTGTTTCTTACCGTATTCATGATCGTGCCGCTGCTGCTCACAGTCGGCTCGACGCTGTTTCGGGACGGGAGTTTTACGTTTGAGACGTATACGCAATATTTTACCGACGCCTACTTTCTCGATATTTTGGGAACGACGCTTCTCGTCAGCGTCATGACGACGGTGCTCTGCGTCGTGCTTGGCTTTCCCGTGGCTTATTACATTTCCAAGCTGCCGCCGCGCAAAAAAAGCATCATGCTGGCGCTCGCCATCTTCCCGCTGCTTACGAGCTCGGTCGTCCGCTCCTTCAGCTGGATGATTATTCTCGGCAAAAACGGCATGGTCAACACGTTGTTGACTTCGCTTGGCTTTATTGAGGAGCCGCTCAGCATCCTGTATACGCCGACGGCGATGATTATCGGCCTGGTTCATCTGTTCCTGCCGTTAATCCTGATTACGCTTGTCGGCGTCTTGGAATCGATCGACGTCGACCTGGTCGGCGCGGCTCAAAGCCTCGGCGCGTCGAAATTTACGGCGTTCCGCAAAATCGTCGTTCCGCTCAGCATTCCGGGACTGATTATCGGCAGCATCCTCGTGTTCGTGGGCAGCTTGACCGCTTATACGACGCCGGCGCTGCTGGGCGGCAAGAAACGCGTCGTCTCGACGTTCCTGTACCAGAACGCCATTACGCTGAACGATTGGCAGGCGGCTTCCGCTATCGCCACCATAATGATGATCATCACGTTTATCGTCATCGGCCTTATGAACAAGGCTGCGGCCAAATTTAATCCGAAGGGGTAGAACTCAGATGAAAAAAAATCCGGGGCTTGCCCTATTCACCTTTGTCGTCTATTTGTTTTTGCTCGGGCCGCTTGTCATCATCGCGCTCACCTCGTTCGAGCCGGGCTCGGTATTGAAATTCCCCCCGACGGGATTTTCGCTCAAATGGTATCGGAACGTCTTCGACGTCGATATGTTCGTCACAACGTTCCAAACGTCCGTCGGCGTCTCCCTGCTCGGCAACCTGTTCGCGATCCTGCTCGGCATACCGGCCGCTTACGCCCTTAACCGGGCTGCGTTCCGCGGCAAAGAAACGCTTAACGCGATTTTCCTGTCGCCGGTGCTTATTCCGAGCATCGTGCTTGGCTTCACGCTGCTCAAATACGTCGTCATTACGCTCGACATCCCGATATACGCCGCGCTGCTGATCGGACATACCGTCATTATGCTGCCGTTCATTATCCGGGTCGTCGGCTCGAGCCTGGCTAACTTTGACTTTTCGATCGAGGAGGCGGCCATGAGCCTTGGAGCCGGTCGGCTGACAACCTTCTTTAAGGTTATTCTGCCGAATATCCGTTCCGGCATTATCGCCGCCGTGCTGATCGCGTTTCTGGAGTCGTTCAACAACGTCGACATTTCGCTCTTTATGACCGGTCCGGGCGTCAGCACGCTCCCGATCCAGATGCTCACCTACGTGGAAAATTATTTCGACCCGACGGTTTCGGCCATTTCGGTGCTGCTGATGGCGTTTACCGCCGTGTTTATGTTCCTGATCGAACGTCTCATGGGACTTTCCCAATTCACTAAACAATAACGGAGGGCCTGACACGATGGCATTGCTACAGCTTGATAACGTATCGGTCGCCTACGACCAGAACTATATTTTGCGCGACTTCAACCTCTCGATTGAAAAAGGCCACCTCATCTCCTTGCTGGGCCCGAGCGGCTGCGGCAAAACGACAACGCTGCGCCTGATCGCCGGCTTCATGGAGGCGAAGGAAGGCTCCTTCAAGTTCGGCGGCAAGGATTATACGCGCGTTCCGATCAACAAGCGGAACTTCGGTCTGGTGTTCCAGAGCTACGCCTTGTTTCCGCATCTGTCCGTTTACGACAACGTGGCGTTCGGCCTGCGCCTACGCAAAGTGAAGGACGGCGAAATCAAGCGCCGCGTGCTGCGGATGCTCGAGATCGTCGGCTTAAGCGGCTTCGAGAACCGGTTCCCGAAGGCGCTGTCCGGCGGGCAAAAGCAGCGCGTCGCGATCGCCCGAGCGCTCGTCATCGAGCCGGAATTGCTGCTCTTCGACGAGCCTCTCTCCAACCTCGACGCCAATCTGCGGGTCAACATGCGCGTGGAAATCCGGCGCATTCAGCAGGAGCTGGGCATTACGACCGTCTATGTGTCGCACGATCAGGAGGAATGCTTCTCGATTTCCGACCAGGTTGCCGTCATGAACAAAGGGGTCATCGAGCAGTTGGACCGCCCGTCCGTCATATTCCAATATCCGAAAACGGAATTCGTCGCCCGATTTATCGGCTTCAATAACTTCATTACGTTTGAAGAGCGTACCGAAGAGAACGGCTTCCACCTGCTGCGCGTCGGCGACCGCCGCTTTAAAGCCGCCGTCGTCCCGGGCATGCCGGCCAGCTTTAAAGGCGCCATACGGCCGGACGATATCGCCATCGGCCTGCCGGACCAGATCGAAGCCGGAGACAACACGCTGGACGGGACGGTGAAGGTAAGCACATACCTCGGACGGAGCTATCAATACGTCGTGGAGACCGCGCTCGGCGAGTTTACGGTTAACCAGGAGATGCAGCAGCCTTTCGCCGGCAATCAACATATTCGACTGGGGTTTCCGCCGGACAAGCTTGTCCTCGTCGAATAACAACAGGAGGAAACATCCATGCAAGTCGATCTGTTAATTTTAAACGCCAACGTCTTTAACAGCTATTTCAAAAAATGGACTCCCGGCAACGTCGCCGTGCGCGACGGGAAGTTTCTCTATATCGGGGAACGCGGCGCGGAAACGTTTGAAGCCGGTCAGGTCGTTGACGCAAAAGGCCGGTATATGCTGCCGGGCCTTGTCGACATTCATCTGCATATCGAAAGCACGATGGTTACCCCGCATTCGTTCTCGTACGGCCTGATCCGCAACGGCGTGACGACGATCGTTCCGGAGCCGCACGAAATGGCCAACGTATTCGGGCTGGAAGGCGTGCGCGAGATGATCAAAGCGAGCGCAGACTGCACGGCCGACATGTTTTATGCGATTCCGAGCTCCGTTCCGGCCACGTCCCTGGAGACGTCCGGCGGCTCGATCGAAATCGCGGACATGGACGAACTGCTCGCTTCGGGCGAAGCGGTATGCCTAGGCGAAATTATGAACTACGTCGATATTATTTCCGATCCGGACTGCAAAACGAACCGCATTTTGATGCATATGAAAAAAAATCATCCTCAGCTGGTCATCGAAGGCCATGTGCCGAAGCTGCTCGATTTGGACCTGCAGCGCGTCATTTACGCCGGGGTCGATTCCGACCATACGCATCAAACCGTGGAAGGACTGGAAGCACGCATCGCCGCGGGCATGTTTATTGAAATTCAGGAGAAATCGATGACCCCGGAGGTTATCGCTTATTTGATTTATCATGACGTATCCGAGCATTTCTGCTTTGTGACGGACGACGTGATGGCGGATTCGTTCCGCGCCCGCGGGCATTTAAATCAGATCGTCCGCAAAGCGATTAGTATGGGCATGAAGCCCGAACGGGCGATTTATGCCGCAACCTATACCCCTGCCCGCCGAATGCGGTTGTACGACCGCGGCGTAATCGCTCCCGGCAAGCTGGCGGACTTCTTGCTCGTCTCCGACCTGGAGGAGATGAAGATCGACGCCGTCTACAAAAACGGGACGTTGGCTTATTCGGCGGATCGCCCGTACGAACCGGAGCCGGCGCCTTATCGTTTCCCGGCGCATTTTTATCAAAGCGTAAAGCTCGGCGAGCTTTCCGAAACGGACTTTGCGCTGCGTACGGACGCTCCGAACGGGCGTTACGCATGCCGCGTCATGGCGGTACAGGACGGTTCGACGTTTACGAACGAAAACCGGGTAGAGCTTGAAGCTATCGCAGGAAGGCTGCGATGGGAAACAAGCGGCTGCGGGCTGATCGCTACGTTCGAGCGCTACGGCAAGCACGGCGGTCGGGCCGTCGGCCTGATTGCCGGGGACACGATTAAGCGCGGGGCCGTCGCCACGACGTATTCGCACGACAATCATAACCTGCTCGTCGTTGGGCATAATGTAAAGGACATGGTGCTTGCCGCGAATACCGTTATCCGGCAACAAGGAGGCTTCTGCGTCGTTCATGAAGGAGAGGTATTGGCGAACATGCATCTGCCGGTCGGCGGCATTTTGACGGAGGCGCCTCTCGACGAAGCGGCCGAGTCCGTCAAACAGGTGCGTCAGGCGATGGAAAGCCTCGGCTATAAGCATTACAACCCGATTATGTCCATTTCGACTCATTCCTTGCCCGTCAGCCCTTATTTGAAAATCACCGATCACGGCCTGATCGACGTTAACGCGGGGAAAGTCGTGCCGCTGATCGTCGAATGAACGCCTGCTAAAGGCAGGTTGTGAACCTTTTATCGCACCCGTAACGATATGACATGAAAGCCCGAGCGCTGGCTCGGGCTTCTTTACTGTTCTATTCTATCCAATCTCCGGCGATGGCTGAAAAACAAATAAAGCTTCGGATCGATCGATCCGAAGCTTGTATTATGTAGATGGAGCGGACGACGAGATTCGAACTCGCGACCCTCGCCTTGGCAAGGCGATGCTCTACCACTGAGCCACGTCCGCATATGGTGCGGTCGAGAGGACTCGAACCTCCACGGTATTGCTACCACTAGAACCTGAATCTAGCGCGTCTGCCAATTCCGCCACGACCGCATATGAAACTGGTGAGCCATGAAGGACTCGAACCTTCGACACCCTGATTAAAAGTCAGGTGCTCTACCAACTGAGCTAATGGCTCTCATACACTGGTGCCGTCGAGAGGACTTGAACCCCCAACCTACTGATTACAAGTCAGTTGCTCTACCAATTGAGCTACAACGGCTTGGTGACCCGTAGGGGATTCGAACCCCTGTTACCTCCGTGAAAGGGAGGTGTCTTAACCCCTTGACCAACGGGCCATATATCTAAGGATACATTTATCGCCGACCGCGATCATTGCAACCTTCAAAACCGAATAAGAATAATGTTTCTCGCTTTAGCTGCTTTTTGGGATCCCCGCAAAGTATTTGGATTATGCTCCGGAAGCCTTCGCTTCACTTTGTGGGGTAATTTTAGGATAAGCCCTCGACCGATTAGTATTCGTCAGCTGCACGC
>NZ_JBHUMY010000009.1:0-91698 GCF_042685365.1 Paenibacillus thailandensis
CGTTTTTCTCGCGACAACGAATGTTATCTTATCACATCCGTTTCGCTCGTGCAAGCTTTTTTTTTCAACCAATTTCGACCAACTTTCGTTTGCCGTTATTGATTATTTAAGCTTGTCCGTCGCGTTTCTCGCGACCGGAATTAGAATATAACACAGCTCTCCGACATAATGCAATACTTTTTTATAAAAAAATTAGTCTTACTTATAATAAACCGGTACGGACTAGGCCGCGCCGGTTTGTCTCTTCCTTATATGCTTGTCTCCAAGAAGCAATACGCCCGTTAGGAACTGCGGAACAGCTCCAACGATTCCAGCTTGTTGCCTTTGAAATCGAACATCGTCAGATTGGCCCAATTGTTCTCGTGCCCGACGGACCATTCTTTCTTGGCCGGAATCCAGCAGGGCTCCCAATAATAAAATCCCGCGCCAAGACCTCCGGGCGTTTCCTGTATGATCTTCACGAAGTCCGCCAAATATTGCGTCTGTCCGGACGGCGTGGCGGGATAACCGACATGGAGCTGCTCCTCCTGCTCAACGATAAACCGTCCTTCCGACGTATCCAGCGTCCATGGGTAAGCCGTCTCGACCACAATGATTTCTTTGCCGTATCTTTCGGCAAGGTCGTGCAAATTGTTCCTCAGATCGTCCAGCGTCCCGTGCCACCATGGATAAAAGGAAAGTCCGATCGTATCGAATTCGACGCCGTGCCGCTCGAACCGGTCATAGAACTTTCGGCTGGACGCGTTGTCCCCGCCCCGGTCGATGTGAATCATGACGTTGATCGAAGGATCCACATGCCGCACGGCGGCAATGCCTTGCTTCACCAACGCCGCAAAACGCTCCCATTGCGCGTCCGTATCGAGCTGTCCGTCCACTTTGCCGTCGTCCCACAGCATGCCCGGCGTAATTTCGTTGCCCACCTGCACCATGTCCGGCAGCGTTCCTTGGGCCTTCAGCTTCTCCAGCGATTCCTTCGTAAAATTGTACACCGCTTGGCTTAAACGGTCGAAAGTTAAACCTTCCCACGCTTTGGGCTTGGTCTGATGGGCGGGATCGGCCCATACGTCGGAATAATGGAAATCCAGCAAAAAATGAAGCCCTTTCTCCTTGATCCGTTTTGCCATGACCAGCGTACGCTCCAGATTGCACATCCCGCCCGGCGGCTCGTTCCATAACCGGAGCCGAATCGAATTGACGCCGTTATCTTTCATAATCTCAAGGCAGTCCTTCCGGACCCCCGCTTCGTAAAAAGCTCCTCCGGCCTGTTCGATCTCATCGAGAAACGATACGTCCATGCCGGCAATAAATGATTGTTTCACCGTGTAGTCCTCCTTGGATTAGCAGCCTTTCCAAACTGAAAGCCGCTTCGTTCAGTAGCGTCCGGAGCGCCGCAAGCCACTTCGTCACACGTTATTCCTTAACGGAGCCGACAACCAGACCTTTCACGAAATATTTTTGCAAGAAAGGGTAAATGAGCAGTACGGGCAAGGCGCCGATAAAGATTTGCGCCGCGTTGACCGTCTTTTGCGAGATGAGCTCCATCGTCTTCGGATCGAGGCTGATCGTGCTCATATCCCGTTGGATGATAACCGTCTGCAGAAAGGACGCAAGCGGATATTGGTCCGGCGAGGTCGTATAAAGCAACCCGTCGAACCACGAATTCCAATGGAAAACGATGCTGAACAAGCTAAGCGTCGCGATCGCCGGCTTCGATACCGGCAAGAAGATCGAAAACAACGTACGGAAATGCCCCGCCCCGTCAATCAGCGCCGCCTCCTCCAATTCCTTTGGAATGCCGCGGAAGAAGTTCATCATGAGAATGGTCAAATAAATGTTGACCGCCCCCGGGAGAACAAGCGCCCAGAAGGACCCCATCAGTCCAAGCTTCTGAATGACAATATAGAAAGGAACAAGTCCCCCGTTGAATACCATCGCGAACACGAAAATCCAGGAATACACGTTTCGGCCTTTAAACTGCGTATTTTCTCTGGAAAGCGGATAAGCCGCCAAAAAGGCAAGGAATAAAGTAATCGCCGTGCCGATAACGGTACGCATGACCGAAACGGCGATCGATTTGAGAAAAGCCGGATTGTCGATCGTTTTTTTGTAAGCCTCCGTCGTAAAATCAATCGGCCAAAACGCTACCAGATTGGCGTCAGCCGCCGATTTGGCGCTGAACGAAACCGCAAGCACATGGAGCAGCGGAAGAACGCAGAGCAGCGATATGACTAGCAGCCCCGCATGATTGAAGATGGAAAAAATCCGGTAGGGTATCGTTTTATGGTACATCTGCCGCCACTCCTTTGATTAGAAAATCCGATAGTTCGCCCATTTGTAGGCTAACCGGTACGAAATTACGATTAAAATCATGCTGATGACCGACTTGAACAGGCCGACCGCCGTTCCCAATCCCATATCCCCGCTCAAAATGCCCGTCCGATAAACGAAAGTATCGATAATATCGCCTTTGTCGTACACAAGCGGATTGTACAGGTTAAAAATTTGGTCAAAGCCGGCATTTAAAATGTTGCCGAGCGCCAGCGTGCCTACGACGATCGCCATCGGAACCATCGACGGAATCGTAATGTGCAGCGTCTGCTTCCAGCGGCTTGCTCCGTCCACCTCCGCCGCTTCATATAACGCTGGGTTGACATTGGCGAGAGCCGCAAGGAAAACGATTGTGCCATAGCCGAATTCCTTCCAAATATCCGTCACGACAACGGTAACCCTGAACCAGTCGCCGTCGCCCAAGAAAAAGACCGGCCCCAAGCCGAGAAGCGCCAGCCCGCGGTTCACAAGGCCTCCGTCCGCCGACAATATATCGATCAAAATGCCGCCCAATATAACCCATGAAAGAAAATGCGGCAAATAAACGAGCGTTTGCACGAAACGTTTGAACAGCTGCTTTCGGACTTCATTCAAAAATATCGCAAACGTAAATGGCGCCGCCAAATTGAAGATGATTTTAAGGACGGCAATGATTAGCGTATTCCATATAACCTGCAGGCTGTCTTCACGCTCGAACAACAACCGGAAGTTGTCCCACCCGACCCATTCCGAATCCAAAAAACCGAGGGCAGGCTTATAATCCTGAAACGCCATCACGATGCCGGCCATCGGCAGGTAGCTGAACAGCAGCAAAAAAACAAGAGACGGCAGCACCATTAAATGAAAGGGCCAATACCGTTTGAGATGACTCATAGCGTTACTCCTCCTGCATGCTTTATCATGAATATCCCAATTATAGCAACGGGCCGTTCGGGCTCGAAACATGACTAAACCAACATTGATGGCACTATTGCAACTACTTTTAAACCTCCCCCACCCCTCCAAAGGAGGGGCTCCAAGGGCATGCGCCCTCTGGACACCCCAATTAGCGTGCCTGCCGCGCGGCCGTCTTCGACAATCCATCGAGCGAGCCCCGCGTTGTCCTGACGGACAAAGCTCCCTTTCCCGCTGCTTAAGCGACGTTGTGCCTTAGGGAGCAAACTGCCACTCTCTCCGTGCTATTGTTACGTTCCGCAAACCCTCGCATTGTCCTAAAGGACAAAGCTTTACTTTTCCTTAAAGGACAAGCCCCGCTCTCCATGGAGGACAAAGCTTCACTTTCCGTCTCCTTGCTAGTCCTGCGGACAACGCCTAGCGTCTTAGCTCTAAACATAAAAAAGGCCCGCGCTAAGCGCGGACCTCTTGGCGTTATTGTTTGACCGAAGCGTACCATTCGTTGACTTCCTTGGTGATTTGATCGCCGCCGGATTTTTTCCACGTAGCGGCAAAGCTGTCGAACTCGTCAGGCGATTTTTGGCCGTAAATGATTTCGTTAAACGTTTGAAGCTCGATTTTGTTCAAGTAATCCATCTTCGTCTTCATCGTTTCGGTCGTCGGGCCCGTAAACATGTTCATGTAGGCGATATCCGCTTGCGCCATAACCACTTTCGCGGCCGCCGGCGTCTCCTTGCCCCAGTTGTTGACAAGGTCCTTCTCCATGCGGGTCTCCGGCGTCTTGCCGTCCGCCAGATCCATCAGCACCTTCATTTGCGCATCCGGAATGCGGGCCGCGTCGCGGACGAGGAAGTAACGCATGACGTTGACGTCGCCGCCCGGAATATCGTCGAGGTATACAGGGTTGCCGTTCGCGTCCAGGTCGTAGTCGTAGCCTTTGAATATGCCGATATCATATTGGCTGCCCGGCTGTGGATTCGCGATGTTGTCGAACATATAGTTCTGGTACGTAAACAACGCTTCCGGATGCTCCATGTCTTTGTTGATCAAAATATAACCGTTGCCGAAAGGCGTTCCGTGGCGTCCCGCTTTGCCGTCCGGACCCGTCGGCAGCGCGATCGGCTTCCAGACCGCGGACGGAACGTTCTTGACCGTATCTTGAAGCGGCCAGCCGCTCATCCAGTACGGGCCCGGGATAATGCCCGCCGTGCCCGCAACCGCCGGCTCGGCCGTTTTGTTCTCGTCCCAAAGCGCCGCTTCCTTCGGAATGTAGCCTTTGGTGTACCATTCGTTCAGCTTCGCCAGCCCTTGCTTCATGCCCGGATTAACCGAGCCGTATTCCAAAGTGCCGTCGGCGGCCACGTTCCACTGCTGCGGAATCGTGCCGTATGCGCCGAACACCCAGGAAGGATCGCCCATCCATGTGTTCATCGAGGATTTGAAGCCGATGCTGAGCGGAATGACTTTATCCGGCGACAGGCCGTCCGGATTGTTGTTTTTGAAGGCGTCCATCACTTGCTCCAGCTCTTCGATCGTCGTCGGGGCCTTCATGTTCAGCTTGTCGAGCCAGTCTTGGCGGATCCACAAAATATAATCGTTATTGTAGGCGTAATCCAGCACCGGGATGGCCATTTTTTCGCCGTCGTGGGTAACCGGATTCCACACCGTCGGATCGAGCTCCATCGCCTTCTTCCACGTCTCGTTGGCGTATTGGTCGAACAGCGTGCCTACTTCGCGGAAATAACCCGAGTCAAGCAAATCGGTTATCAGCTGCTTGTCGTTGTTGCCGACGACAAGCACGTCCGGCATTTTCTGGCCGGAGGACATCGCGAGGCGCAGCTTGGTCGCGAAGGCGTTATTCGTGTCGGTGACCGACCATAACGATTCGATCTTAATGCCGAACTGCTCCAGCGCCCATCTGGTCGCTACGTTGTTTTCGATCGTTTCGCCGTTTTTGAATGTGACTGCCGGGTCTACGCCCCAAGCCGTCGTAATCGTAACGGGCGGATCGTATTTGTCTTTAAGCACGTTTTGTTCCGGCGCGGCGCTTGCCTCGCTCCCGCCGTTCGTTTCGCCTGCGGATTTGTTATTGTTGCCGCTGCAAGCAGCGAGCACCGTTACGACAAGAATGAGACTAAGCGCCAGCAGCGTCTGTTTCTTGAAAGCGCTAAACATGGTGATGCTTCCCCCTTCATCCGGCTTATATAGGACTTGCAGATTCATTATAGGATGGATAGGGGAGCAGTCCTATGACAATAAGCGAATATTTCTGCACCTTTTACAACCTGTTCGGTCATTGATCCCGGAATTCCTGCGGCGTCATGCCGTAATGCTTCCGGAATATTTTGCTGAAATATTGCGGATTCTGATAACCGAGCTCCGCGGTAATTTCGTAAATTTTTTTGCCCGTAAACTTCAGCAGGTAATGGGCATGCTCCATCCGCATCCGGATGATGTAATCGCTCAAGCTTTCGCCGGTTTCCGCCTTGTATACCTTGGACAAATATACCGGATGCAAAAAAACTTTGTCCGCGATCGTCTTGACCGACATATCCTGACCGTGGTTCGCCGCAACCAGCTCCTGGACCCGGCCGACCAGATGGCTTCGCGAATACGTGTCGCTGGCCGACAGCTCGGCTCGCAGCCGGTTCAGCATGCTTAACGACCAATCCGCGAGCTTGTCGATGGATTGGATGGCGGAAGGATTCAGCAGCATATCGATGCCCGAATGATCGATTTCGTAGATGAATTGGCCTTGCTTGTGCGCGCTGTACATAAACGCGTTGGTGACGTACAGGAACACCTCGTACAGATGCTCCCTCGTATGCGGCGTCTGCCGCAAAGAGCGGAACAAGTCTTCGATTTTCCCTTCGGCCGCCTCCCACTGCTTGGACTCCAGCAGATGAATGAGCGTCGGCGGCTTGTACATCGCTTCCGTCATGTTCGGCTGCCTCTCCGCGCCCGTTCGCCGGTCCTCCAGGAAAACGATCGAGCCGTCGCCCGCGCCCGCTCCGGCGTACAAAGCGCTGACGCAGCGCCGGTAAGCGGAGCCGATCTCCTCCGGAAACGCGAACCAGCCCGACACGAACAAGGACAGCTTGGCCTTTAAATATTTGCCGGCCTGCTCGCGGAACTGTTCGGCCGCCTCCTCCAGCAGCCGCCGCAGATCCCGGTCGTAATGCGCGGAATGCTCAAGCTCCTTCCGCACGTCTTCCTTCAGCTCGGCCACGACGATCAGACAGTCGTGCGGCGCTTTGCCGTGCCATACTTGCATGGCCGGAGCGAAAACTTCTTCCGCGATGTTCAGCACGGCGTACTCCATAAGCGCCATGCTGCTCCGGTCGGACTGATCGTAAGGATTGCCGTATTGAATCAGCACCATGACGGCCGGCGTATCGAGCGACAGCGGAATTTCGTAATTCAACAGCTTCTCCCCGAGCGCACGATGCGACAGCTGCCGTCCGAGCAGCAGATCCTCCAGCAGGTTGTCCCGCAGGACGCCGATCTCCGATTTCAGGTTGTACTGCAGCCGGTGATGCCGCTCCGCCTGTTCCCATTCCAGCCTGAGCGACTCGATCGATCGGGCCAGGCTTTTGGTGAATTCATCGTCATCGACCGGCTTCAATATGTAATCCGCCGCCTGAAGCTGAATCGCTTTTCTCGCATATTCGAAATCCGAATATCCCGTCAGCAGCATGCAGCGGATATGAGGCCATCTCCCGGTCGTCTGCTCGATCAGCTCAAGTCCGGTCATCCCCGGCATACGGATATCGGTAACCATAATGTCGATATCGTGTTCTTCCAGCACCCGAAGCGCCCCGGCGCCGGAATCGGCGCGGTGAACGCCCGATACGCCGAGCTCCTCCCAAGGAATCGTAACCGCCAGGCTTTCCGTTACATAAGCTTCGTCGTCTACAAGCAATACGTTAATCACGCGGTCTCCCCTTCTCTTGCCCGTTCGTCCGCCGCAATGGACGGCCAGTTTCGTTTGTCCGCCGCGGCAGGCAGCCATTTGATCTGAATCTTCAAGCCCCCTAGCGGCGAATTCGCCAGCTCGATGCCGGAGCTTTCTCCGAAACGGAGCTGCATGCGCTGCTGCACGTTCCACAGCCCGTAGCCGAGCTCGTCCTCCTTCGGCCGCGACAGGCGGTATTGAAGCGCAAGCATTTTTTCCGACGTTAAGCCGATGCCGTCCTCCTCGACCGCAAGCACCGCCTCCGTGCCGTTATAGGTACCGGTAATGCGAATTCGCCCCGCTTCCGGATAAGGCTCGATACCGTGCAGCACCGCGTTTTCGACGAGCGGCTGCACGATGAGCGGCGGAATCGGGAGCGACTTCATCGGCTCCGGAATTTCGATGACATAAGACAGCCGGTTCATCCGCATCTGCTGGATATTCAAATAATTGCCGACGAAACCGAGCTCCTCCGCAAGCGGGACGAATTCCTTCTCCTGGCGGGTCGTATACCGGTAGTAATTCGACAAAGCCTGGCTCATCGCCACGACCGACTGATAATTTTTCAGCTTGGCCATGCTCGATATAAAGGAAAAGCAGTTGTAGAAAAAATGCGGGTTGATTTGCGACTGAAGCTGCTTTAGCTTTGCTTCCCGCACGTGGATTTGCTCCAAATAAACTTTTTCGAACAGCTCCTGGATTTGCTCGACCATTAGGTTGAAGCGCGTAAACAGGAAATGGAACTCGCTTTTCCGCGCGTTTTTCGGCGTCAGGCGGACGGAGTAATCGCCGTTCTTCAGCTTCTGGAAGCTGACGACAAGCTGCTTGATCGGCACCTGCACCTGGCCGTACAGCATATACGCCAGCAGGCAGCACATGAGCAGCAGAAGCCCGACGATCACATAAAACAAACGGTTGGTCTGGTACACGGGGCCCAATACGTCGGACAGCGGCATGTAATCGATCAAATACCAGCCCGTCGACTGGGATAACGCGATGTTGACCATGTACTTCTTGCCCCCGAGCTCGACAAGGCGGCTGTCCGCGTCTTGCGGCAAACCGTTGTCGCGCAAAATGGAAGCCAGCTCGAGCGCAAGCTCCCGGTCCGACGTTCCGTTGTAGATCGACCCCAGCTCCGGATGATAATAAAACGGATCGCGGCGTCCGTCCCGCTTGAAGCCGTCCAGCATTTCCGCAATATTGCTGCTGTCGAAGCCGACTTCGATAATAAGGCCCTTGTCGTATGCGTTGTACGGCAGCGAAGTCATGAGCGAGAAACGGTAGCTTCCGGACTCCCCGAGCGGCTCGACCTGCCAGCCCGGCTTCATCCTTCCTTCCAGCTCATCGAGATCGTAAGGCCTTGCATCGTTGCTCGTAATGACGCGGCTCAGCTGCGGCGAATAAATCGCCAGACTGCTTCGAAAGTCGGACGAGCTCTGCTGGATGCTTAGCTTCGTCTGAATTCTTTTAATGAGCGAAATCGTCTTCAGATCGAGTTGGGTTACCGGTTCGAAATAATCCCGCAGCTCCGAAATGTCGGGATCCTGAACGAGCAGGTTCGACCAAAGCCCCATCGTGTCGATCGTCGAATCGACCTGATCCTGAAAAAAGCTGAGCTGGTTCGTATTCGACCGGTTCAGCTCTTTGTCCAGCACCTGCGTGCTGATGTTGTTGGAATAATAATAAAGCCCGATAATCGGCAGCAGCATCATAAGCAGAAGACCGACGATTTTCGAAAATAGGGTTACTTTAGGCATAGGCTTCCCGCACCTTGTTTCTATAATTTAGCAGGCTCCGCGCAAGCGCAGCTGATTTCGCCCTATTATAACCCGCCCCCGTAAGCGTTCACAATTACTATTTTGATAGATTTATCCTTCCCCTTTAACGATAACGCCGTTTATTTGCGAAGAAATCCGTCCACCATTTCGTTCATGGATTTTACGGTCGTTTTTTTGTACTGCAAGCCGAGGCGTATAACTTTAAACTGCTGTCTGCGGGAAAGCTGCTTAAAGCGCGGCTGCTGATTGAGGAAAGCGCGGATAATCGACAAGCTTTTGGCCGGGGTCCGATCGCGGTTTAAGTGAGGAATATCCGGTTGCGACGAGTTTCCCCGAAGCCGGAAACGGTTCGCGAAGAAACCGAAGCTTGCCGCGGCCTTGCTCTCGTCCACTAGACATGGCACCGTTTTTTTCTTCGTATGCTGCTTGAAGTATTCATAGTGGTTTTGGCCGCCGACGACGACATAACCTCCGTGCTTCCTGCTTTTGCGGACGATAAGCAAATGCATGAAATCTTGCGCGGCAATGCGCAGCTCCTTGATGCGCCTGGTCGGTTGAGCGGAACCGCCCGCCTTGATTTTGCTCAGAGGGATATACTGGACCGTGTATCGCATATCCATCCTCTCCTCCGGATCTTGTCATGCTCAGCATATGACCGGGCGGCTTGGCCGGTGACAAGGGAGGGGGCGGTTTAATGCCGGATAAGCCTCCGGAGAGGCTAAGCATCGGCCGCGCGGTCCGCCCACTTCATCACTTCTTCGCTTTTCATCGGCTTTCCGTAGAAAAACCCTTGCATCACGTAGCAGCCGAGCTCCGTCAAAAAATCGATGTGCTCCTCGTTTTCAACGCCTTCGGCAATGACATCCAAATTTAACTGTTCGGCCATCAGAACGATCGCATGAATAATCGCCCGCTTGCTCGGCGTTTCCAAATCGTTCGTAAACAGCCGGTCCAATTTCAGGGCGTCGATCGGAATCCGGTCAAGCAATCCGATGGAAGAATACCCCGTACCGAAGTCGTCCATCGACACCCGCACTCCCAGTTTGCGAATATCCTCCAGCTGGCTGATAATATCGTTTAAATCGTATAACACCATCGACTCCGTAATTTCCAGTTCGAGCATTTGGGGATCCAGCTTCCATTTTTGAAGCACATGAGTGACCAGTTCAACCAAGCAGTTCGTTTGAAACAGCCTGACGGACAAATTGACCGATACCGGCTGGTGAATCCCTTGCGAATGCCATACGCTGCATTGACGGCAGGCTTCTTCCAAAGTCCATCTCGTCATGGGGATAATAAGGCCCGTCTCTTCCGCAATCGGAATAAATTCGCCCGGAGCGACCAGCCCCAGCCGGGGATGCTGCCAACGAAGCAGCGCTTCAAAGCCGTATAGCTGGTTCGTCTTTACGTTCCACTTGGGCTGATACTCGATAAAAAATTGCCGCTGCTCCAGCGCCAGCTGAAGATCCTTCTCCAATTCCATCTTCCGTACCTCTTGAACGCCCATCTCGTCCGTATACACGCAAAATTGGTTTTTGCCGAGCTTCTTCGCTTTGTACATGGCGGTATCCGCCGTTTTGAGAAGAATCGATGAATCCGATTTTAGAATCGTGCCGATACTGATCCCGATGCTCCCGGTAATATGCAAATCGTTTCCGTCGATGCGAAACACCTCTTTCAACGTTTGCAAAATATCTTTGGCAAGCTGCACGGCTCGTTCCTGATCGCATCTTTTTACAATAAAAAGAAATTCGTCGCCGCCAATGCGAAACGCTTGCTGATCGCTTCGGACAAATCGGCCCAGCCGTTTGCCGACTTCCTGTACGAGCAGATCGCCGACATTATGTCCGAGCGTGTCATTGATGGCCTTAAACTGGTCCAAATCCAGAAACAGGACCCCGACGCTTTCGTTTTCGGCGTAAGTATTGAAGAAACGATTCATCTCATTGCGGTTGGGCAATCCCGTAATCGTATCCTGGTAGGCCATTTTCTCCAGCACGTACCGGTCAAAAAACATGGCTCCCCACGAGATGAAAAGCATAATAAAGATCGTTACCGTAACCCCGTATAGAAGAAAAAGATCCACGGAATGGCCTGCCGTCGCCATGTCGGCATGCCCGTAAAATTTCGCCGCTTTCATTCCCGTGTAATGCATGCCGCATATCGCAAAGCCCATGACGACGGCGGACAGCCACTTCAACCCGCTTGTCGAAGCTTGATTGCGGAAACGTATAAACAAAAAAAGGGCGGCGTAAGAAGCCATTAACGCGATGATCGCCGATAAAGCCCATAACGATCTGTCATAAACCAATTCGAGAGGCATGACCATGGCCTCCATCCCGGTATAGTGCATAGCCACGATGCCGGTGCCCATAATAAACCCGCCGACCGCAATATGATACCGGTTAATTTGTTTCGGCATCGTAATATAAAAGGCGATGAAGGAGGCGATGACGCTGGCGGCCATCGAAAGAAGCGTAAGCCAAATATCGTATTTTACGGTCGAATGCAGGTGAAACGCAAGCATGCCGACAAAATGCATGGACCATACCCCGTTGCCCATCACCAGGGCGCCGGCCGCAAGCCAAAAATAACGAACCTTTCCGCTGGAATATGAAATCTTGGCCGTTATGCTTAACGCCGAATATGACGCCAATATTGCAATAACCATAGAAAGAGCAACAATATAGTAGTTATAGCTGCCTTCCATATACATGTTCGAATCACTCCATTCCATGTTCCTGTCGAATTCTATTATCTCATGAAGGTCTATATAATTTCTCGACAAACATCGACGAATGTTCGACATGTCCGCCGGAAGGACGTAAGCCGGCGGTTTCGGAGACCTATGTACGCAGGTAGGATCAAACAATGAAGAAAAAAATAACCAGTCGCCGGATCGTTTCCGGCGACTGGTACATGACTTTCAATTAGCTCGGCTGGCGGCTACGCCCGATTCAGATAAGCTTCCAGCTCGGCGCGAACTTCGCCCGGCGTCTCCAGATCGAGCAGCCGTTCGGTCAGCCGCAGGCAATCTTCCCGGTCAAGCGACGAGACCGTCTCCTTAACTCGGGCGATCTTTGGCGGCGACATGCTCCATTCCTGCAAGCCAAGACCGATCAGCAGCGGGGCGGCCAGCGGATCTCCGGCCATGCTGCCGCACATGCCGGTCCATTTGCCGTGACGGTTCGATGCGTCGATCACCAGCTTGATAAGCCGGATAACGGAAGGATGGAAATAATCGTACAAGTACGACACCTTTTCGTTCATGCGGTCGACCGCAACCGTATATTGCACAAGATCGTTTGTTCCGATGCTGAAGAAATCGACTTCCTTGGCGAAACGGTCCGCAAGCAGCGCCGCCGCCGGAATCTCGATCATGATGCCGACTTCGATGTCCTCGCCGATCTGCACCCCTTCCGCCGCAAGCCCGCCTTTCGCTTCCTCGAACAGAGCCTTGGCGGCGCGCCACTCCTCCAGCCCGGAAATCATCGGGAACATCACTTTGACCGGACCGTGCGCGCTTGCCCGGATAATCGCGCGAAGCTGCGTCAAGAACAGCTCCTTCCGGTCAAGGCAGAGCCGAATGGCGCGGTAACCGAGAAAAGGATTGAGCTCCGCCGGCAAATCCAGATACGGCAGCTCCTTGTCGCCGCCGATGTCCAGCGTCCGAATGACGACCGGCCGCCCTTCCATTGCCTCGATCGCTTTCCGGTACGCTTCGTATTGAACGTCCTCGGAAGGCAGCTTCGATTCGCCCATAAACAGAAATTCCGTCCGGTACAAGCCTACCGCTTCCGCGCCTTTGCCGGGAAGTCCCTCCGCTTCTTGCGGAGTGCCGATATTGGCGGCGATTTCGATCGCAAAGCCGTCCTTTGTCGCCGCCGGGCGGCTGCCGAACTCGGCAAGCCGCTCCTGCTCCGCCCGCTCCGCTTTCATCTTAGCTTCGTATTCAAGCCGGGTCGCCTCCCCGGGATCGACGATGCATTCGCCGGTCGTACCGTCAATGATCAGGTCGGCCCCATGCCGGATCGAATCGATGCCCGAACCTGCGCCGAGAACGGCGGCGATCCCGAGCGAGTTAGCCAAGATGGCGGTATGCGACGTGGTCCCGCCGACACGCGTAACGAAGCCAAGCACATAGCTTTTGTCCAATTGAACCGTATCGGACGGCGACAAGTCGTCGGCCACGACAATGACCTTCTCCCGGATGTCGGCGAGAGAAGCGCCTTGACGGCCAACCAGATGCGCCATGAGGCGTGTCCCGGCATCGCGGACGTCCGCCGCTCTTTCCTTCATGTAGTCGCTCGCCATGCTTTCGAACAAGGACGCCACCTGGTTCACCGTCCGAAGCACGGCGGTTTCGGCCGACAGGCCTTCCTCGCGGATGAGCTGCTGCATCGGCGGATAAAAAGCGGGATCGTTCAAAAAGCTGATCTGCCCTTTCAAAATCGCCGCCTTCTCTTCGCCGACCGTTTGTTTCGCGCGCTCGACCAATTCGGCAAGCTCGGCTTCGCAGCCGGCTTTGGCCCGTTCCAGCCGCCGCAGCTCCGATTCGGGGTTATCGGTGCGGGTCTCCCGAATCTGTTCAAGCTTGAGCGGCTGATAAACGAAGGCTTTGCCGATGCGGATCCCTTCGGATACGCCCAGCCCCCTTATGCGCCGCTCGGATGGATGTGCCGTCATAGAAGCCACTCCTTTCTCCCGCGGAAATCCGGCGTCATGCTTCGCCGAAGCCGCTTTGTACGAGCTCGGCGAGCTGATCGACCGCTTCCTTTTCGTCCGGCCCCTCCGCCTGGATCGTAATGACGGAGCCTTTCGCCAGCCCGAGGGTCATCAGGTTAAGAATGCTTTTGGCGTTCGCTTCCGTCGTCGTGCCTTCCGGCTTCACCAGTATCGTCGATTGAAATTGGACCGCCTTCTCGGTAAAAAGCTGGGCGGGACGGATATGAAACCCCGCTTCGTTCACAATCGTCGCTTGTCGCGTATGCATAATCGTCGGTTCCTCCTCCGGTTTAAATCGTTGCAAGCAAGCTTTCGAGCTGCTCCGGCCCTTCGACGGCCATCAGCTTCTCGCGGAAGCCGGAGTCGATCAGCTTCCGGGAGAGCGCGATCAAAATTTGCAAATGCTCGTTCCCCGCCGCAGCCTCCGGCACGGCGATCATAAAGACGGCCTTAACCGGCTCTCCGTCCAGCGACTGCCATTCCACCGGAGAAGCCAGCTTGGCGAAAGCCAGCCCCGGCCGGTCTACGCCGGCGGATTTGCCGTGCGGAATGGCCACGCCGAAGCCGATTCCGGTCGAACCGGTCGATTCTCGCGCCAGAACGGCTTCCATATATTGCTGTTTATCCGAGACGGACCCGGAAGCGACAAGCCCGTCGATCATGTCGGAGATGATTGCCTTTTTATCGGTTCCCGCGAGCGGAATGAGAATGGATTTCTCGTGAAGCAGGTCTTGAATATTCATCATAAGTTCCTCCCGATTCAAATTTAGGACTGCCGTTCAACCGGCTTCTTCAAAATGCTAAGCAGGATGGCGGTAACCGCCGTGCCGATCGCAATGGCCAGCGCGTAAAGCCCCAGGTGTCCGACGGCATTCGGAATCGGGAGCACGAAGATGCCTCCGTGCGGAGCGCGAAGCGTGGCGCCGAACGCCATCGACAACGCTCCGGTAACCGCCGAACCGGCTACGATCGAAGGGATGACGCGGAACGGATCGCCCGCCGCGAACGGTATGGCGCCTTCCGTTATGAAGGCGATGCCGAGAACGGATGCGGCTTTGCCGGCGTCCTTCTCCTCTTTGGTAAACTTGTTCCGGGCAATCAGCGTCGCAAGCCACAAGCCGAGCGGCGGCGTCATCCCGGCAGCCATAACGGCTGCCATCGGCGCATACACGTCGCTTCCCAGCAAGCCGACGGCAAACGTGTACGCCGCCTTGTTGAGCGGACCGCCCATGTCGACCGCCATCATGCCGCCGAGAAGCAAACCGAGCAGAACCGCATTCGTCGTGCCGAGACCCGTCAGCCAGTTCGTCAAAGCTTGCATGATGCTGCTTACAGGTTCGCCGATGACATAGATCATGAGCAAGCCCGTAATCCCCGACGCGAGCAGCGGAATGAGCAGAATCGGCTTTAAACCTTCGAGATTTCTCGGCAGCTTGATATATTTCTTTAACGCCAGAGCCGTATAGCCGGCCAGGAATCCGGAAAGAATACCGCCGAGGAAGCCGGCGCCGGTGCTCGATGCGAGCATCCCGCCGATCAGGCCGGGGGCAAGCCCGGGCTTCTCCGCTATCGAAAACGCGATAAATCCGGACAAGATCGGCACCATAAGAGCAAACGCCGAATTGCTGCCGATCTGCATAAGAGCGGCCGCCAGCGTTCCCTCTTCCTTGAACGCTTCGATGCCGAACACGAACGACAGGGCGATGAGCAGACCGCCGGCCACGACAAGCGGAAGCATATGGGAGACGCCCGTCATCAGATGCTTGTATGGGCCGGAGCGCGCCGCGCTGCGTTTTTCTTTCAGCTGTTCGACCTGCTTGCCATAATCTGCGGCTTGGGCCGGCTGTTTACTCAGCGCTTCCTCGAGCAGGCCGGCCGGGTTTTTGATCGCTTGCGCCACCGGCACCCGGACGACGGGCTTGCCGGCGAACCGGGATTCCATCACGTCCGTATCCGCCGCGACGATAATCGCGTGCGCTTCGGCGATTTCCTGTTCGGTCAATTCGTTTTCGACGCCGACGGCGCCGCGGGTTTCCACTTTAAGCGGGACGTCTTTTTCCTTGGCCGCTTTCGCCAGCGACTCCGCAGCCATGTAGGTGTGGGCGACACCCGTCGGACACGCGGTAACGGCGAGCAATTTTTTCATATCGATCACCCTCCTTGATATGCTTGCCCGGATTGTTCGCGGGCGAGATGAACCAAATGCAAGGATTGCCGAACCTCTTCCAGCGTACATACCTCGGTTCCCGGCTTCGATGCGGTTACGGTGCCCGCCGCGGAAGTCCATCTTGCAATCTCTTCCGCCGCTTGGCCTTGAAGAAAACCGTAGACCATCGCCGCGACCATCGAATCGCCGGCTCCCACCGTGCTGACCGGCGTAATCGGAAACGGCCGCGCCGCGACAACGTCTTCTTTCGTTACCAGCAGCGATCCTTCCGCCCCCATCGAAACAAGCACGTATTCGATGCCGCGGTCCGTAAGGGACCGGGCGCCGCGCACAATGCTCTCCCTGCTGTTCAGGCCGGTGCCGAGAAGCGCTTCCAATTCGTGAATATTAGGCTTGATGGCGTACGGCGCTGCCTCGATGCCGTATGCCAAAGCTTTGCCGTCCGCATCCAGTATCGTACGAACGCCCGATTGTCTCGCCGCCTCGATCAACGTCCGGTAGAACTGCGGCGGGGCGCCCGGGGGAAGACTGCCGGCCAGGACCACGAAGGAAGCGTTCGCCGCCTCCTCCCTGAATGCCGTCAGAAAATCGTCCAGAATACCGGCATCGACCTGAAAGCCCGGCTCGTTCAGCTCCGTCGTCCGCTTCGTCGACTCATCGACAATTTTCAAGTTGACGCGGGTTTCGCCTTCGGCCTGCTTGAACCGGGACGGGATGTCGAGCCTCTGCAGCCGGTCGCGGATCACCTGGCCCTGATAGCCTGCCGCAAGCCCCAAAGCGCGGGTGCTTACCGCAAATTGCCGGAGCACTTTCGCCACGTTGATGCCTTTGCCGCCCGGATCGGTTCTCATCTCCCGGATGCGGTTCAAGCCGCCGTATTCGAACGAGTCGAGCGTAACCGTTTTGTCGAGGGCCGGGTTTAACGTCACCGTAATGACCGGACCTTTCGCACTCATGCCGTATCCCCCCCGCTGTCCGCCAAAATGACCTCGACTCCTACTTTTTCGATCTCCTCCACGGCCGCCCGGGAGATGCGGGAATCGGTGATCAGCGTTGAAATATCCGAAAGCTCGCCGAAACGGGCGAACGTTACGTTGCCGTATTTGCTATGGTCCGCCAGCAAAATGACGCGGTGCGCCGAGCCGATCATGCGGCGCTTCGTCGCGGCTTCGATCAAATTCGGCGTCGTCAGCCCCGACTGGGCGTCGAAGCCGTTGGTCGCCAGGAACAGCTTATCGACCCGCACCGACTCGATCGACCGTTCCGCGAACGGCCCGACCATCGCCATCGTCTCCGGACGGAGCGTGCCGCCGGTCGTCAGCAGATCGATCTGCTTCTCTTCGGCGAGCTCCTGCACGACCTTAAGCGAATTCGTAACGACCGTTAGCCGTGCAAACCCTTTGAGCAGCTTGGCGAGCTGATACGTGGTCGTTCCCGCATCGAGAAAGACGGTATCTCCTTCGCCGATCATCGCCAGAGCTCTTCTCGCTATGTCGGCCTTCTGCTGCTGAAACCGGTCTTCCTTCTCGAGGAAGGTCGGCTCCGCATCGCTGCCCGGAAGCGGAGCGATGGCGCCGCCGTGCGTTCGCCGGAGCTGCTTCTGCGCTTCGAGCTCCCTCAGGTCCCGGCGCACCGTCGATTCCGAAACTTGAAACCGGCTTGCCAGCTCCTGCACGGAAGCCCGGCCCTGTCGGCCCACATAATCGGCGATCGCTTGCTTTCGTTCCTCTTCGTATAGCATGGGAATTCCTCCTTGCCGCTTCTGTTCCGCTTTCGTCACCACATGCTCAAATGAGCAAGGATTATCATACAACCGTTAATTATTTTGACCACTTGTGGATATTCATGATTATATGTGATTGTTTTTGATTTGTAAAGCGCTTTCTAATCATTTTCTTTCACATTCGGTCACAAGCGAGCGCAAATGAACACGCACGAGAGAAAGAACCGCCTTTACCCGAGATTGAGGCTGCGTTTATCCCGACGCAAAAAAAGGTTAAGCACCGGCGCGTTAAGCCGGGCTTAACCTTTCACCTAATTCCATCCTACGTCTTCGCCTCATATCGCGTTAACGCGGCAACCGCTGCGTTAGCGGGATTATCCCCGTTTTGAGCCCCGATCTATCGCTCCGGGCCATAGCGGCCCGCCGCTTCAAATCCTGCTCATGATTGAGGCGGCCATAACGATCTTCCAGCTGTCCCCACGATCATGGCAGCTTTGGCATTTGAACATAAAAAAACGGCCGTCCGGATTTGTCCCGGACGGCCGTCCTTATAGGTCTAGCGTATGGTTTTCGGTTAACCGCCGACAGTCTGCTTCCGGTACCGGTTCGGCGGCATGCCTACCGCTTTCCGGAAAGCCGTGCTGAAATAATGCTGCGACTCGTATCCGACCCGCTCCGCGATTTCGTGCATCGACAGGTCGGTCGAGCTAAGCAGGCGGATGGCTTCCGTCAGGCGGGTGTGCGTCAATAAGGCCACAAACGAAAAGGACGTTTCCTGCTTCAGAATACGGCTTAAATACACGGCCGACACGCACAGCTCCTGCGCGATTCCTTCCAGCGACAAGCCGGGGTCGGAGTAACGCTCCTCGATAATCCGCTTCGCTTGGCGGACATACGGCGACAGCCGCGATTCCTGGTTCACGTCCGCTTTCGCCTCGGCGTAAACGGCGGCGACGCTCTCCGGGTCCGGGAGACACGGCCGCACGCTCGTTAAGATATGGATGCGCAAATAATCGCGCGCCGCTTGCTCTACCGCTCCAAGCAGCGTCTGGTCGGCTTTTCCCCACACCAGCGCCACGATCAGCCCGGAACCGTCGCGGAACAGAACATGCTCGGCCTCCGCCAGCAGCTCGTGCGCGATATTTTCGACGGCGAACAGCAGCAATTGGCGGTCCCGCTCCGACAGCACGGACTTGCCCTGCGCTTTCTCCGGCCAGCGGATGACGGCCACGGCGGAAGGAGCTTCCTGCGGCAGCTTCAGAAAGGCTAGCTGCTCCCGAATTTCGCCGGCGCTGACATCCCCCTTCACCCAATCGATGCAAAACCGCTCCCGCAGCAATCCGATGTTCCGCTCGATCTGCTTGGAAGCGTTCCGCATCAGCTGCTCGCTTTCCGCGGCGGCATCCAGCTTGCGGACGACCTCGCCGAGCACTTCCGTCAATTGGGCCGGATTAACCGGCTTCAAAATATAATCGTCCACGCCGAGCTTGATCGCTTCCTGGGCGTACGCAAACTCGTCATGGCCGGTAATGATGACGATTTTGGTCTCCGGCTTCGCTTCCCGAATCCGGCCGATCAGCGTCAGTCCGTTCATGATCGGCATGCTGAGATCGACCAGCATAATATCGGCCGCCCGGCCGAGCGCGAGCTCCAGCGCCTCCTCGCCGTCTTCGGCTTCGGCCACGACTTCAAGCCTAAGCGATTCCCAATCGACCGCGGTCCGGATTCCTTCCCGGATAATCGGCTCGTCGTCGGCGATCAGCACGTTCCATACCCGTTTCATTCCGCATATGCCTCCTTACGAATAATCGGGTGCCTTATCGTCACTTTCGTTCCGCGCCCTATCTCGCTTTCCAGCGCGATGCCGTAATGCTCTCCGAAGCTGAGACGCAGCCGTTCCTGGACGTTCGCCAGCCCGTAGCTTCCGCCGGTGCTGCCCGGAGACGGGGCGTTCAAATCCGCGGCAAAGGCCGGCTCCTCCCGGTCTTGCCTTAAGGCGCCGTTGTCCAGCATGCGGCGCAGCGCGTCCAGCCGGTCCGCCGGCATTCCTTTGCCGTCGTCCTCCACGATGAGCAGAAGCGCCCTCCGCCCTTGCTCCAGCTCGGCCCGGATGCGGATGAAGCCGGGGCCTCTCCGTTCCTTGATCCCGTGATAAATCGCGTTTTCGACGATCGGCTGCAGCATGATTTTCAGCACCTGAAGCTCCGGCAGCTCCGCTTCGACGTCAATACTGTAGTTCAGCTTGTCTTTGTATCTCGTTTTCTGGATGCGCAAATAGCTTTCGATATGATCGATTTCGCTTTGCAGCGGGACGATCTCCTTCCCTTTGCTGAGGCCGATCCGGAACAAGCGCGACAGCGACTCCACCACCTCCGCCGCCTCGACGGCCCCGTCCTTGCGGGCGAGCCACTGAATCGTATCGAGCGTATTGTACAAAAAATGCGGCTGGATATGCGCCTGCAGGCTGCGAAGCTCCGCTTCCCGCTTCAGCCGCTGCTCTTCGCCGACCTGGCCGATCAGCCGGTTGATCTGCGCCAGCATCGTATTGAAGCTTCGCCCGAGCATGCCGACTTCGTCTTGCCGCTTGCTGATGTAGCGGATATTCATGTTCCCTTCCTCCACCTTCCGCATGAAGGAAGCAAGCTGCACGATCGGCCGCGAGATCGAATGGGACAAATAATAGGACGCGGCAATGCCGAGCAAGCAGAGCAGGAAGACAAAAGAAACAAGATATGCGTTAATGTGCCGGATTTCCCGGACCGACTCTTTCAACGGGAAGACGCCGACCGTCGTCCAGCCGGTAAAAGAAGATTTCTGGAAAATGAGCTGCATCCTCTTCCCTTGAACCTCTTCGGTAAACACGCCGGAATCCGCCCCCAGCAGAGGCTCCCGGCTGAAGCCGGCGGCATCGGCGTTGCCGCGCGGCGCATAAATCGTATCTCCGCTTGCATCGACGACGGTAAGGAAGCCGGATTTGCCGAGACGCACGTCCCGGACCGTCTCCGCGATTACCCGCAGCTTCAAATCGATCAGCACGACGCCGTCGGGCCGCTGCGTATCGGGATCCAATACGGCTCGAACCGCCGACACGACTTCGTCGTCTTTGTAATTGGCATGAGACGTGACATTCCGTCCGGCCGGGTGGCCCAGCATGCGGAATATCCCTTTGCCGTCCACCGCTTCCCGGTACCAGATCTCCTCCGTCAACGGGCGGTCCGTTCGGGCGTACATCTCGTTGCTGAGGTAATCGCCTTTTGCGCTGACGACGAGAATGCCCGCGATTTCGGGATAAAGCGTCGTAAAGCCTTGCAGGAACCGTTTCGTCTCGTACAGGCGCTGCTCGCTCTCGAATGCCGCCGAGCCTTCGTCCAGAAAACGCTGGATGTCCGGATTAAACGCGATGAAATACGTAATGTTCTGAACATTGCTGACATGGTTGTCGAGCGACTCGTTGACGTTGCCGATCAGCTGCGCCGTATGCTCGTTCACCTGCTTATCGACCGTCGCCCCGACCGCCCAGCCGATGAGAAGCCCCAAGCAAACGGCGGGCACGATGCCGATCATGGCGAACAGCAAAATATATTTGTACCGGATCGGCCAGTTGTTCAGCTCCAGCCATCGGATAAAAGCCGCCAGAACGCCGCCTGCCCGTTTCCCGAAACCGCCGCTATTTGGCATAAAAGCTGTCCACGTTCGTCGGCGTGACGAACGTAATTCCCGTATCGACGTAAGTGGGCAGCGGCGCTACCCGGGATTCGCGCCAGTCCGCCGTCGGCTGAAGCAAATCGTGATGAAGATGAAACAGATGCATGAGCGACCAATACCCCATGTTCCAAGTGCCTTGCGCAATCGTTGCCGCTATCGTGCCGTCCTTGACCATATCCAGCGTATCTTTGTCCGTATCGAAGCTGATTACCTTCACTTGCCCGGCCTTTCCGCTTTCTTTCACCGCGCGCCCGACGCCGACGCCGCCGTTCGCTTCCGTCACGAAGATGCCTCTTAAGTTCGGATAAGCTTCCATCATTTCGCGCGCTCTCCGTTCCGAAATCAGCTCGTCCCCTTTGCCGTCCGCGATGCTGACGATGCGCATGAGCGGATATTTGCTTTCCGCCGCTTCCTTGAAGCCGGTCATCCTTTCGTTGAGATTTAATTGCTTGGAGTGAACGATAATGCCCACTTCCCCGTCCGTGCCGATCAGCTCGGCCATCTTGGCCGCCGCCTGCGCTCCCGCTTTGTAGCTGTCCGTCCCGAGAAACGAATACGCCTTGCTGGCGGACGCTCCGGAATCGAACAAAACGACGGGAATGCCCGCTTCGACCGCCTTATTGATCGTCGGGACAAGCGATTCGGGATCGATCGCGGTCAAGGCGATTCCGGCAGGCTTCCGCGCGATCACCTGCTCGAGCACGGTCGCTTCCTCATGCGCGTCGTAATTGGGCGCACCCCGGTACTCGACGGATACGCCCAGCAGTCCGGCGGCGTCTTCGAAGCCTTTCAGTACGCTTTTCCAATAATCGATGCCGGAATCGAACGTCACCATGACATATTTCTCGTCCGTCTGCCCGTGAAGGCCGACGGTCTGCGCCAGCGCATCCTCCCGGTCGCGGATATAAACGCCGTACATATAGACTAGAAACGCTCCGATCAATACGACATAGACGAGCATCAATTTTTTCATACCGTTCGCCGCCCCCATAGCTCCGCATATCATGCCAAAGAGTTCATACTGTGTTTGATTGTAATTTGTATTATGGCAAAATAACAACGGCTTGAAAGCGCGCAAGGAATAATCCTCGCGCGCTTCAGTCGGACGGCGGCCTTATGCGGATTTGTTTTTGTTGTACAAGTCGAAGGCAACCGCCAGAAGCAGCACCAGCCCTTTAATGCCTTGCTGGTAATCGATGCCGAGGCCGATCAGCGACATGCCGTTGTTCATGACGCCCATGACGAGGCCTCCGATAATCGCGCCGATGACCGTGCCGACGCCGCCGGTCGCGGACGCTCCGCCGATGAAGCAGGCCGCGATCGCGTCGAGCTCGAAGTTGACGCCGGCCTTCGGCGTCGCCGCGTTCAGACGGGCGGCGAACACGAGGCCCGCAAGAGCCGACAGCACGCCCATGTTGACGAACACCCAGAACGTCATCTTTTTCGTCTTGACGCCCGACAGGCGAGCCGCCTTCTCGTTGCCGCCGAGGGCGTAAATATGGCGTCCCATGACCGTTTTGCGCATGACATACGTGTACAAGGCAATAAGCGCGAACAGGAGCACGAGAATATTCGGAATGCCGTTATACAGCGCCAGCACGTACGTCAGCAAATTGACAACGATGATTACGCCGACCAGCTTTGCGATAAAGATAGACGCAGGGGCCGTCTCGAAGCCGTACCGTTGCTGCGTCAGCCGTCCCCGCCACTCCATCATCATGTAAACGAGCGAAAGGACGAGCCCGACCGCTACGGTCAGCATATGAAGACTAACCGCCGATTGGAAGTCCGGCAGGAAGCCCGTGCTGATCTTGCGGAACGCATCCGGGAACGGCGCGATGGACTGGCCGTCCAGCACGAGCATCGTTAACCCGCGGAACAGCAGCATCCCCGCAAGAGTGACGATAAAGGACGGGATTCGCACGTACGCGACCCAGAACCCTTGCCATGCGCCGACCGCCGCGCCGATCAGAATGGAGATGAGCATGGCGAGCAGAAACGGCATGCCGTTCTCTACCATTAGAATAGCCGATATGGCGCCTACGAATGCGGCTATCGAGCCTACGGACAAGTCGATATGCCCCGTTATAATAACGAGCAGCATGCCGATGGCGAGAATGAGAATATAGCTGTTCTGCAAAATGAGATTCGTAATATTCAGCGGCTTGAGCAGAACGCCCCCGGACAGCAGCTGGAACAGCGCCATAATGAGGATGAGGGCGATAAACATGCCGTATTGCCGGATATTGCTTTTGAACGCCGTTGCGATAACGCCGGACCGCTTCGGTTCCCCGACCCGGTCGTCCGTCTTGGTTGTCACATTCATGCTCATGCGGCTTACCTCCTGCTTAACGTCATATATTTCATCAGTTTTTCTTGCGTCGCTTCTTCCTTCGGCACTTCGCCGGTTATACGCCCTTCGTTCATAACATAGATGCGGTCGCACATGCCGAGCAGCTCCGGAAGCTCGGACGAAATCATCAGAATGCCTTTGCCGTCGGAGGCAAGGCGGTTAATGATCGTATAAATCTCGTATTTCGCCCCTACGTCGATCCCCCGCGTCGGCTCGTCGAGAATAAGAAGATCCGGCTCGGCAAAAATCCACTTGCTCAGCACCACTTTCTGCTGGTTGCCGCCGCTCAGATTGCCCGTCTTCTGCAAAATGCTCGGCGTCTTAATATTCATTTGCTTCCGGAACCATTCGGCTTCCACGACTTCCCGATTCTCGTCCACGACGAACCACTTGGACAGCTTGCCCAGCGCGGCAAGCGTCGTATTCCGCTTGATGTCGTCCATGAGCACCAGCCCGTATTCCTTCCGGTCCTCCGTCACATACGCGATGCCGTTGTCGATCGCTTTGCGGACGTCGGTAAGCCGAAGCTCCTTGCCGTCCTTGATCATCGTCCCGCTGATCCGCTTGCCGTAAGAGCCGCCGAACATGCTCATCGCAAGCTCCGTTCTTCCCGCTCCCATAAGTCCCGCGATGCCGACGATTTCGCCGCGCCGCACATGCAGCTCCACGCCGTCGATCACTTTGCGGTCCTGCTGCGACGGATGATAAACGGTCCAGTTTTTCACTTCGAAGAAAGGCTCCCCGATCTTCGCTTCCCGGCCCGGATAACGGCTCGTCAAATCCCGGCCGACCATCCCTTTAATGATCCGGTCCTCCGTAATGTTGTCCTTCCTCGTATCCAGCGTTTCGATGGTTTGACCGTCGCGGATAATCGTAATCGAATCGGCCACCTTCGTAATTTCGTTCAGCTTGTGCGAAATGAGAATCGACGTAATGCCTTCGCGCTTGAACGTCAGCAGCAGATTCAGCAGATTGTTGCTGTCCTCTTCGTTCAAGGCGGCCGTCGGTTCGTCGAGAATTAAGAGCTTTACTTTTTTGGAGAGCGCTTTGGCGATTTCGACGAGCTGCTGCTTCCCGACGCCGATCGAAGAGATAAGCGTTTCCGGCGATTCGCGCAGGCCTACCGTTTGCAGCAGATCGCGCGTGCGGACGATCGTATCGTTCCAGTTAATAATGCCGCGCTTCGCCTGCTCGTTGCCGAGAAATATATTTTCCGCGATCGACAGCTGAGGGATGAGGGCTAGCTCCTGATGGATAATGACGATGCCGACCTCTTCGCTTTGCTTAATGTCTTTGAACTCGCACACTTTCCCTTTGAACAAAATATCTCCCTCATACGAGCCATGAGGATAGACGCCGCTAAGCACTTTCATGAGCGTCGATTTGCCCGCGCCGTTCTCGCCCATCAAGGCGTGAATTTCGCCTTCTTTCACTTTCAAGTTGACGTTCTGCAGCGCTTTGACGCCGGGAAACGTTTTCGTGATGTTCCGCATTTCCAATACCGTATCTGTCATCGATCGTCACCACGCCTTCGTTCGGGGTAATGGCGCCGCCGCGTTCCCGGCCCGGGAGCGCGGCGGCCGGACAAGCGTAAACGGCTTCGCCGTCTTTGAATGGCGGAATTCCGTTTCGCGGATGTAACATTAACTTAAGTCGAGGGCTGCGTTATTTCAACTGATCTTCCGTATAGTAGCCCGAATCGACCAGCACCTCTTTATAGTTCGTCGCATCGACGGATACCGGCTCCAGCAGGTAAGACGGCACGACCTTGACGCCGTTGTCGTACGTTTCCGTATCGTTGACTTCCGCTTCCTTGCCTTGCAGCACCGCTTCCGCCATCGCGACCGCCTTCTTCGCCAGCTCGCGCGTATCTTTGAAAATCGTGGACGTTTGCTCGCCGGCAATAATCGATTTGATCGAAGCCAGCTCCGCATCCTGACCGGTAATGACCGGCATCTTCTTGTCGCCGGAGCCGTAGCCTACGCCTTTCAGCGAAGAGATAATGCCGATGGAAATGCCGTCGTACGGGGACAGAACCGCGTCGACATTCGCGTCCGCGTAAAACGCGCTGAGCAGGTTATCCATCCGCGCCTGCGCCGTCGCGCCGTCCCAGCGAAGCGTAGCGACTTGCTCCATGGACGTCTGGCCGCTCTTCACGACCAGCTTGCCGCTGTCGATGTAAGGCTTCAGCACGGACATCGCGCCGTCGAAGAAGAAGTAGGCGTTGTTGTCGTCCGGCGAGCCGGCGAACAGCTCGATGTTGAACGGGCCTTTGCCTTCCTTCAGGCCAAGCTTCTGTTCGATATACGAAGCTTGGAGCACGCCGACCTTGAAGTTGTCGAAGGTAGCGTAGTAGCTGACATGCTCGGTTTTCTTAATGAGCCGGTCGTAAGCGATAACCGAAATGTTCTGCTGCGCCGCCTTGTCGAGAACGTCCGTCAGCGACTCGCCGTCGATCGAAGCGATCACGAGCACCTTGGCGCCTTTCGTAATCATGTTTTCGATCTGGGAAACCTGGTTTTCGACCACGTCTTCCGCATATTGCAGATCAACCGAATAGCCAAGCGCTTCGAATTCCTTCTTCATGTTGTCGCCGTCCGCGACCCAGCGCTCCGACGATTTCGTCGGCATCGCGATGCCGACCAGCCCTTTGTCCCCGCCGCCGCTTGCCGATTCGCCCGCGGCAGAGCTGTTGCCGCCGGTTTCGCCTGCGCCGCCGGCGCTGCCTCCTCCCGCGTTGCCGCCGCATGCGGCAAGGACGAAGACCAGCATGCCGATCATAAGTAGAGCCAATCCTTTTTTCATCGTTTGTACGCCCCTCTCTTAACGGTCATTTGAATTCGTTGTATCCGCTTACAATATTAAAGACCGGAGCGGCTCCGGTCTTTAGAATAATCCAACGGGTTTTTATAATAATTTAAACTAAACTTAATCCGTTATGCCTCCGACTGCTCCCATTCGCCTTTGCTTCGGAAAAACGGAAGCATAATTAGAATTCCCGCAATAAAACAACATCCGGCTAATACGTATACAACCGTAAGAGAAAGCGCAATTTTCAACGCGCCCGCAGCGCTCATTCCAAGGAGCATCGCTCCCGTCATCAGCGGAGTTCGGATTCCCATTACCCGACCGATATAATTTGGGCCGGTATGCTGCATGACCAAGGCGTTATTCCCGACAAAAATAGCCGGCTGCAGAAGGGCAATGACGAATTGCGCCGCCATCGTCAGCCAGACCGCGGTAGACAGCCCGGCGAGCATGATCCCGGCTCCGTTGACAAGCAAGCCGACCACGAGAAATCGCCGCGGGGCGATTCTAGCCGCGAGAGCGAAAGTTGCGATTCCTCCGGCAATCTCACCGATGCCATACGGTATGCTGATCCATTTCAAAGCCTCCGCAGGCAAGTCCAGCCGTTCCGTAACCAGGAAGATATGAAGCGGCGCAATGAGCCCGACTCCCAGTCCCGCCAACGCGAAGCATAGGCTGAGCTTCAAGAGTAACCGGTCGGCGAACATATAACGGATTCCCTCCGTCATCTCGCGAAATATCGAATGGCTCTCCCGACTTTTTGGCGGCTCTTGACCGGACGGGACGAAAACCAAGGCCAAAGCGGATAGAAGAAAGCAAGCGCCCGTCGCCAATAGGGAAGCTTCAATTCCAAATTGCTCATACACGAACGTCCCCAGCATCGGCCCCGCAACCATAAAGACGGAAGTTAACGTCTGCAGCAAGGACATACAGGACTGCGCATCTTCATCGCGTACATGGTTCTTAAAGAGCTTCATGCCGGAAGGCTGCGCAAACTGTGATAAAATGGACGAGCACAAGGTCGCGAAAAAAACGGCCTGCCATGTTCCGTTTTCCAACAGAGCAAAGACAATAAATACGGATAATGAACTTAAACACTCGCACCAAACCATCGTTTTTTTCGGCCGCCATCGATCAGCAAAGACGCCGCCGAGAAAAGAAAAAATAAAAATCGGCGCATATTCCGCAACCGAAATCATGGATACGGCAAACGAATCTCCGCCCGTAACCTCCATTACATACAAGAGGACAGAAAAATTACGAACCCAAATCCCCATTTGCGAAAACAATGTTGAAATCATAACGGCCCGAATAAAGCCGTTTCGAAGCAGTCGAACGGATTCTGACACTACGGATTCCTCCCTAAGTCGTTTAGTCGACTGCCATCATACGGCCTCCTGCAGGGGAAGGGTCAAGCGATTTCCCGAAAAAAGTTTCGTCTTGACTCTCCTCTTAGGGAAGACTTTAAGCTACGTAAGGAAAGGAGGCAGCGCAATGTTATACACGGTAAAAGAAGTGTCGGAGCTTTCCCATGTTACCGTCAAAACGCTTCATCATTATCACAGGATCGGTCTTCTCCTGCCGAGCAAGGTAAGCGAAGCCGGATACCGGCTGTACGGGGAGAAAGAGCTGGAACGTTTGCAGGAGATACTATTTTTCAAAGAATTGGATTTCCCCTTGGATCAAATCAAGGACATGATGGACCATCGATCGGACCGTCTGTCTATTCTTGCACGGCAGGAGGAGCTAATTCATAGTCGCCAACATAGACTGGATAGAATCGCTCAAACCTTGCGTAAATCCATTGCAAGCATGCAGGAGGGGAAAACTATGGATCCTAAAGAAATGTTCAGAGGCTTTGAGAACGCGGAGGAGTGGAACGAAGCGCTAGCCAGGCAAAACCAATATTTAAAGGAAACATATGGAGTAGAACCTGTTGTAGTTACCCCGGGGGATGTTCAGGAGTTAAACGAACAGGCGGTTGAAGCCATGACATTCATGAATGAGATGGCAAGAGCCTTAAGAGAAGGCCTAAAGCATATCGATGAGACGATAGTAGAGTTGATCCGATCCCATCTTGAATTTATGAATAAGCACGGGCATAAAGTATCGGCTGAGGATTTTGCGGCGCAGACCCGATTTTTTCTAACCGACGACTTTCATCTTAAGATGCTCGAAGATCAGCAAACCGGGCTGGCCTATTATCTAGCGGCGGCGGCGGAGGCGTTCGAGGCAACGAATCGGTAAAGCAAAAAGCTGGTGCCCTCACCAGCTTTTTTTCCGTAAAAGATGTATGCCGGCGGGTTCTGCAGTAACCCGGAAAACATCGATAGTACGGCGGACATCCGGACACTCGCTTAAAAGATCCCCCTTGCTTTCACGCTAAAAAATCTGCCCGCTTTTCCGCCGATCAATTCCAAGCCATTCAGCTGCCAGGCTACCATACTCCCATACTAAACAAATCTATAAAATTCTTTAGTTCCTCGCGGGTAAGACTCACACTCAGGTTCGGTTGTCCCTCTCCATTGCAGGCGGGGCGGGATATCCCCGAATAAACGGCCAAGCCCCATCTTCCCGTCAGAAGCTGCCGCCGCGCAGCTTATATGCGAGCAAAGCGAGCTCCAGGCTGCGCCGTTTGTGCGGCTCCAGGAAGTCGCCGAGCAGCTCGTTCAGCTTCTCCAGCCGTTTGTACAACGTCTGGCGGTGAATGTAGAGGCGGTCCGCCGTCTCCTGCTTGGAGCCCCGGCAGTCGAGGTAGACGTCCAGCGTATGAAGCAGCTGCAGCTGTCCGTCCGGATCGCTTGCCTGCAGCAGGCTGAGCTGCTCGTTCGCGTAGGAATCGAGCAACGAGCGGTCGGGCACGGCCATCAGCAGCTGGTATAACCCGAGCCGGTCATAGAACAGCTCGTCTTTCATCTGCGGAACCGCTCTAGTCACCTCCAGCGTCTGCTCCGCTTCCCGGAAGCTCCGGTACGTCTCGACCAGACGGCCTTGCGGTTTGCCGAAGCCGGCGTCGAGCGCGACGCCTTTCTCCCCTTCCTCCGGCGCTTTCTTCAGTTCTTCGACGATCCGGCGGAGCGACTGCTTCATGGCGGCCAAGGAATCGCTATGAATTTGTTCTTTTGCGCATAACAGATATATTCTGCCCTCGTTAACCGCAATAAGGCTGTACAGCCCGTGCTTCCGCAGAAGCGCCCGCAGCGACACGGCCATATCCTGGTAGTCCGCCTCCATCTGCTCCTGCCGCACTTCCTCGCTGCCGTAGCGGATCTCAAGCATCCCGCCGATGAAATAATAAGCGGACATGCGCGTCTTGCGCAGCCCCATGCGCGCGAGCGCCTGCTCTTCTTCGTCGATTCTCCGTTCGATCAGCTCGCGGATAAGCTGGCTTTGGCCGATCAGCCGCCTTTCCTCAATAAACATCGTTCGCATGAGCATCGTGGCGACCGCCTTGGCGGCGATATCGAGAATTAGCGCTTGCGTTTCCGTTTGGTCCTCGCGGCCGGTCTGCACGAGAGCAAGATGCCCCAGCGTTTGGTTGAAGCAGATAACCGGATGGATCTGCATGCCCGTCCCGCCGGAATCGGCATCGACGGCAAACGGCTCCTTGTCGTCCGCCATTCCCTCCAGCCGTTTGCGGAACAGCGACGTAAGCGAACCGGCTTGCTCCGCTTGCACGCGCGGGTAAAACTTGTGCGTTTCCGCCTGCGAGAAATACGCCGTTTGCTTGCCTGTAAATTCATGCAGCAGGCGCAGACACGCGTAAATGTCCGTCGTTTGCAGCGTCAGCTGCTGGAACTTGCGCGAGAATTGCTCCAAATATTGAAGCTGCCGGTGCTGCCGGTTAATGAGCAGCCCGTGGATGTCCTGCGTAATCTCGACGAAACGGACCGGCTGCTCGAACACGATCAGCGGAAAGCCGTGCCGTTCCGCTTCCGCGATGACGTCTTCGGGGATGGCGTCGATGCTGGTGCCGAGCTCCACGCACAACCCCGCCGCTTCCTGCCGGATCAGCTGCTCCAGATAGCCGAGCCGCTCACGGCGGTCCTGCTTCATCCACAGCCCCGTCGAAAGGATCAGGTCGTGTTTGCTGACAAACGGAGCGATGTTTGTAATTTCGAGAATGTGGACCCACTTGACGACGCGGTCGCCGCCGCTTATGCCCGCCGCCCATTTCGCCCGCCGGAAGACGGGACGCTGCAGCAGATCCTTAATATGCAAGTCCGTGTGACGGTTCATCCGTTACCACCTCTCTGCCCCTATCATATAGTCGGTCGGTACGCGTAGAATCCGCGTCTTCGTTCGGGCAAGGTATGAATCGTTGAATAAATCGACCGTTCGGAACAGTTAATTCTCGAGCTGATTTTATCATACCACCAATGCCGGTTATTGGTTTCTTGAAACTGTATGACCAAGTCAATTCTCCCTACAACGACACATAAAAAAGAGCCGCAGCGAAAGGCCGCAGCTCAAAAAAAGGGCTTTACTTGGCTTTTGAATTCCCCTCATGATAGTCGTCCCATAGAGGGCGGATATATTTTTCTAATGTTTGTACGACGTCAGCTCTTCGGCTCTCTTCGACATTTACAGTGTCATTGGAAATATCGTTTCTAATTCTTATGAGCACAAATAAAGGAGGTAATGCAGCCTCGCGAAGAGCCTTAATCATGCTTTCTTCTTGCGGAGTAATTTCCATAACGGTTCTTTCTCCTTTCCTGCTTGAAATAATCTCATTATAATCCCTGACATCAATGTAAGGGTCAAGAGATCCTCGGCTTGCATGATTTCTCCCCTTTATTAAATGAATATGTATGATAGATGCAATCTCCTTCAAATAATAAATAACAAAAAGCGGCGACAACACGGCTTGGATGCCTGCCTCTCCTTCACATTGGCCGCACTTTGCATCTGTAAAATACGCTTGAATCTCCGCTTGGATTGTATAGAAACGGCTCTTTTTTGCACTGCAAAACGGTTTGTCCCCGATCTTGAATAAAGAAGACGGAGGTGTCCGTTTCTTTGGAACAAAACGTCCTTTTTTTCGGAAAAAGGGTATACAAAACGTATGCTGTCACAAAACCTGACGCGAGCTACGATAGAGACAAGAGGTTTATGCCGATTTATTCGAACCGTTCGAAACGAGGTGGAAGGCATGATTATTGGAGTACCCGCCGAAGTGAAAAACAACGAAAACCGCGTCGCCCTTACGCCGGCCGGAGCCAAAACGCTGATTCTGCAAGGCCATACCGTCTATGTGGAGGCCGGAGCGGGAGGAGGCAGCGGCTTCTACGATACGGAGTATGCGGATGCCGGCGCGGTTATTGTTCCGAAAGCGGAGGAGGTATGGGCGCGCTCCGAGATGATTATGAAGGTCAAGGAGCCCGTCGCAGGCGAATACCGCTATTTCCGAAGCGATCTGACGCTTTTTGCGTATTTGCATCTGGCGGCGGAGCCGAAGCTCACGAAGGCGCTGATTGATTCGGGCATAACCGCCATCGCCTACGAAACTGTCGCGGAAGGCGGCGCGCTGCCGCTGCTGACGCCGATGAGCGAGGTTGCCGGACGGATGGCCGTGCAGGTCGGGGCGCAGCTGCTGGAGAAGCCGAACGGCGGCAAAGGCATATTGCTGTCCGGCATTCCGGGCGTGCCGCGTGCGCGGGTCACGATCATCGGCGGCGGCGTGGTCGGAACGAACGCCGCCAAAATCGCCGTCGGCATGGGCGCCGACGTGACGATTATCGATTCCAGCCTGCCCCGTCTGCGTCAGCTCGACGATCTGTTCGGCCGCCAGATCCATACGCTCGCTTCCTCTCCGGCAACGATCGCCGAAGCGGCGGCGGACACCGATTTGCTCATCGGAGCGGTCCTTATTCCGGGAGCCAAAGCGCCGAAGCTCGTGACGGAGGAGATGGTCCGCTCGATGCGGAAAGGCTCGGTCATCGTAGACGTCGCCGTCGACCAGGGCGGCATCGTGGAGACGATCGACCATACGACGACGCACGACGACCCGACGTACATGAAGCACGGCGTCGTCCATTACGCCGTCGCGAACATGCCCGGCGCCGTCCCCCGCACCTCGACGCTCGGGCTCACGAACGCGACGCTGCCTTACGCGCTGCAGCTCGCCAAGCTCGGCTCCCGCAAGGCGATCCTGGCAAGCCCCGCGCTTAAGAGCGGAGCCAACGCGATCGGCGGCCGTATTACGCACGAAGCCGTGGCGAAAGCGCTCGGGTATGACTATGTGCCGGCGGAGCAAGCGCTCGACGGGTTGAAAACCGTTTAAGCGTCGGCTGCAAAAACCGAAGCCTGAGGACGGTACCGCGAAGCGGTTCTGTTCCCGGGCTTTTTCTTTGGACAAAAACCGGCGTTTCCGATTGATCCGAATAATTGCGGACGCATTATCGGAAATTATATACAATACGAAGACTTGTCCGTAAACTTGTGATAAAATAAAGACTTTGGCAGTCCTATATTTCCGCTTAACGACAGCGGAAGATGAAATATGTTTAGCCTACCCTATAGACAAAACAAACGCTAAATTCTATAATACCAATTAACTTAGTTGGATTTGTTTGGCGGTCACGTTTTGAGTCGGGTAGGCTGGTGATGGTTCAGGAGGATGATAAAGGTTGATTGCATTGCAAAATATCACCAAAACCTATCGCAGCCGAGGCCAAACGGTGGACGCCGTGCGCGACATTACGCTCCATGTCGAGAAAGGCGAAATATTCGGCATTATCGGGCATTCCGGAGCGGGCAAAAGCACGCTGATCCGCTGCATCAATCTGCTTGAGAGGCCGACTTCCGGCAGCGTTACGGTCGGGGGCACCGAGCTGACCAAGCTCGGCGGGAAAGAGCTGCAGCGGCAAAGAAGAAAGATCGGGATGATCTTTCAGCATTTTAATCTGCTGTCCAGCGCCTCGGTCCGCGACAATATCGCATTCCCGCTTCGCTTGGCCGGGATGAAGAAAACCGCCATCAACGCCCGCGTCGACGAGCTGCTGTCGCTGGTCGGGCTGGAGGAGCACGGCAACAAATATCCGGCCCAGCTGTCGGGCGGGCAGAAGCAGCGCGTCGGCATCGCCCGGGCGCTGGCCGCCGATCCCGAGGTGCTGCTGTGCGACGAGGCGACGTCCGCGCTTGATCCGCAGACGACCAACGCCATCCTCAGCTTGCTGATGGATATTAACGAGAAGCTGGGGCTTACGATCGTGCTTATCACGCACGAGATGCAGGTCATCCGTTCGATCTGCGACCGGGTTGCGGTTATGGACGGCGGGCGCATCGTCGAGATGGACACGGTGCTGAACGTCTTTTTGCGGCCAAGCCATCCGGTTACGCGCCAATTCGTCAACGAGCTCGCCGATCCTTCCGGCGCCGTACCGGTCGCCCGCCGCGCGGGAGGCAAGCTGGTCCGGCTCCATTTTGTCGGGGAGCAAACGTACGAGCCCGTCCTTTTTGAAGCGCTGAAGGGCACCGGCGTTCAATGCGCCATTCTGGAAGGAACCGTCGCCCGGATGAAGCATACGCCTTACGGACAGCTTATCGTCGAGCTGAGCGGAAACGGTCCGGACATCGAATCCGTCATCGATTCGCTGCGCCGAAGCGGCTTGGATGCGGAGGTGATCGGCTAGATGGACTGGAATTTCGAAAACGTCGTATGGAGCGAAATTTGGCAGGCGACGCAGGACACGTTGTCCATGATGGTATTCTCGCTTATTTTTACCATTATCATCGGCCTTATTATCGGCGTGCTGCTGTTTCTTACGTCCAACCGCCAGCTGCTTTACATGCCGGCCGTTTATTCGGTCTTGTCGCTGATCGTCAACATCTTGCGGTCCGTGCCGTTCATCATTCTGATGATCGCCGTCATGCCGTTTACGAAAATCGTCGCGGGCACCACGATCGGCGTGGAAGGAACGATTCCGCCGCTCGTCATCGGCGCCGCTCCGTTCTTCGCCCGTCTGGTCGAGACGGCGCTGCGCGAAGTGGACCGCGGCATTATCGAAGCCGCTCAGGCGATGGGCGCGTCCAAGTGGGACATCGTGCGGCGCGTGCTGCTGCGGGAAGCCCGTCCGGGCCTCGTCGCGGCCATGACGGTTACCGCCGTCACGCTCGTCTCGTACACCGCCATGTCGGGCGTCATCGGAGGCGGCGGGCTTGGCGACCTCGCGATCCGTTACGGGTACAACCGTTTCCAGACCGACGTCATGATCGTCACGGTCATCCTGCTTATTATTTTGGTCCAGCTGCTGCAGCTGCTCGGCGATTGGATCGTCCGGCGAATCAGCCGGAAATAAATGCAAGTTTTGTTCTTGACGATGGAACAAGAAAGTCTTGCTGCATCAAACATTTAGCATTTTAGGAGGAATCACGCTCATGAAAAAATGGTTTTCGATCCTTACCCTTTCGCTGCTGGTCATTGCCCTTGCGGCATGCGGCAACAAAAACAACGCGGGCGCGGATGCGGGCAACGCCGGCGCAGGCGCTACCGCTGAAACCGTCACGCTGACGGTCGGCGCTTCGCCTACGCCGCACGCCGAAATTTTGAACCATATTAAAGACGCGCTTGCCGCCGAAGGCGTAAACCTGGTCGTAAAAGAGTTTACCGATTACGTGCAGCCGAACGTTCAATTGTACGAAAAGCAGCTTGACGCTAACTTTTTCCAGCATGAGCCTTATCTGAACGATTTCAACACGGAACGCAGCTACGATCTGGTGAAAGTGACGAACGTTCACGTCGAGCCGATGGGCGCTTATTCCAACAAAATCAAATCGGTTGACGAGCTGAAGGACGGAGCGACCGTCGCGATCCCGAACGACGTAACGAACGGCGGCCGCGCGCTTATTCTGCTCGCGAACAACGGACTGATCAAGCTGAAGGAAGGCGTCGGCGTCAGCGCCACCGTGCAAGACATCGTCGAAAATGCGAAAAACCTGAAATTCAAAGAGCTTGAAGCCGCTACGCTGCCGCGCGTGCTGGATGAAGTGGACCTTGCGGTCATCAACACCAACTATGCGCTGGAAGCGGACCTGAATCCGACGGAAGACGCTCTGTTCATCGAAAGCAAAGATTCCCCTTACGCGAACATTCTCGTCGCTCGTCCGGACAACAAAGATTCGGAAGCGATCCAGAAGCTGGCGAAGGCGCTCAACAGCGAGGAAGTCAAAACGTTTATCGAGGAACAATACAAAGGAGCCATCGTTCCGGCATTTTAATGGAGGGACGGGCTTAACGGAAGGGGCCGACCCGATCGCCGCTCATGCGGCGTGACGGGCCGGCCCCTTTTTTGCGGGCTTGCCTTGCAAAGCTTGCGTTATGGCTGATATAGCGCCGTAACGCTTTATTGCCACTGCTCCAGCAGCAGGCGTGCCATGGAGGACAAGTTTTTGTCCGCTTCCGGCGAGACGGAATCCTTGTCGGAGCGCTTCTCCAGCTGCGTCAGAAACTTCCCGATGAATTCGGCGGCCTTGTCCGCCGAGCCTTTCCCGATATGATGCCGCGCCTGCTCCAAAGCGTTGTCGAGCTGAGCCGCGACCGGCCCGCTTACGCTGCCGTCAGCCGTATATGCATCCAGCTTGCTTTGCAGCGCGCCCATGAGGCCCGGCAGCTCGGCCGCCGGAACCGGAACGTTCGCCCAATCCGTATCGGACGCGAAATAAAAGCTTGTATACGACGGCTGATTATAACCGGTATTTTGACGGGCGACCTCGGCCCGGTATTGCGGATCGTGCATGAGCGTATACAGCTTGCGGTCCGTCACTTCGGTGCTCAGGTAAATGCGGATTGCGCTGCTGTCCGCCGTCCGGACGAGCAGTTCCTCCCTCCAGTCGCCGAACACGTCGGCTACGAGCGAAGGATTGCCCTTCGTATAATTGTTGGTCCGGGTTCCTTCCGCGGTCAGCAGCGTCCCCCTCGTCCAATCCTCGATCGTCGGGGTAACGTCAATGGCGCCGTTCACAATCTGAGTCGTCATATCCGCCGCCCATTTAATACTCATATTCGTACCGGGGGCTGTCGTGCCGAGCTTTTCGCCTCCCGCCGTCCATAGGCCGACCGCCCATGTTTCGAGGCCGGGCTTCGTAGCGTCGACGTCGCCGATCATGCCGCGTCCCGTGTCTTTGCCGGTATAGCCGCCGTAGATGACTTCGCCGGTTTTCCCGTCGCGCAGCGAGTAGCCGTACGGCGCATACCGGCCGCCCTCATGCACCATAAAGATTTCGAGTCCCGGACGATTCGGGTCGATGTCCGTCACGTGCAGCGCGTCGCCGTGCCCGAGCCTTGCCGTTTCGCCCGGCGTCGCGGACTCCGGCGGCATCGTGTCCATCGAGCTGTACAGCAGGCTGCCGTCGTCGTCGATCGTTGCCGAGCCGTAGACGATTTCCTGCTTGCCGTCGCCGTCGACGTCCGCCGCGCTTAACGAATGCGCGCCTTGCGTCGTCAAGATGCCGAATTCCGGATCGGTGCCGTTGCGCCCATGCGGGCCGTCGTTGAACGGATTCGTCATCGGCGTCCAGCCGCTGTCGACGTACCAGTTCTCGCGCAGATGCTCTCCGTCCCATGCATAAGAAACAAGCGTCGAGCGCGTATAGTAACCTCGGGCGAATACGGCGTAAGGCTTGCTGCCATCCAAATAAGCGACACCGGCTAGGAAGCGGTCCACCCGGTTGCCCGGCTCGATGCGGGCCATCGCGTAGTCGCCCCACTTGAGGCCGTCGTCCTCGCGGCCCGGCTTGTAACGGATCGTTTCCAGCTCCTGGCCGGTCGCCCCTTCGAATACCGTCAAATATTCCGGTCCGTCCAATATAAAGCCTTCGAATTCGCGCAGCTTGTTATTGCCGCTCCGGCTTGGCGCATACACGTCCATAAAGTAGTCCGCCAAGCTTCTCGCGTCCTCCAGCGACAGCGGATATTCGTACTTCGGCTCGATGCCGAAGCATTCCTCCAGCGTTGCCGGCCAGATGCCGTCCTTCACTTCCTGGCGGTCATGCCAGCCCATAAACATGTCCACGACATGATCGTAGTAATCCGCGGCGCTTAACCGGTAATCGTCTTCGTTGCTGTAGCCCGCGGCAATGTCTTCCTTCGGCATCGTAATATAGCTTTCCGATTCGACTTTGCCGTCCATGCCGTACTTCAGCACCTTCGTTCCCGGCGCGGTCTTGAACATCAGCTCCGCCTTGCCGTCCCCGTCGAAGTCGTACACGAGAAACTGCGTGTAATGCGCGCCGGAGCGTATGTTGACGCCGAGGTCGATCCGGTACAGCAGCGTGCCGTCAAACGTGTAGCAATCGATGTAGGTGTTGCCGGTGTATCCTCGTTGCGAGACGTCCTTCGAGTTCGACGGATCCCATTTGACGAAAAACTCGTACCGCCCGTCGCCGTCTGCGTCGCCCACGCTCATGTCGTTGGCCGAATACGTATACGCTTCGCCTTTCGGCGTGACGCCGTCCGCCGGCTTGTTCAGCTTCAAATCGTAGTACGCATTCGCCCACGGCTTGACCGAAGCGCTATGGTCCGTCTCCGTTCCGCCCGTCACCGCGGCTACGTAGTAGCTGGAGCTTGAGAAGCCTTCCTTGTCCAAATAGTTCGTGCTGTCCGTCACGGTTGCGATTTTGGTCCCGTCGCGGTACACGTTAAAGGCCGGACCGGTCAACCCTTGACCGGAGCTGCCCGTAACCTCGTGGGACAGCAGCCGCCAGCTGAGAAACACGCCTTGGGACGTTGTCGCGGCGACCAGCCCCCGGTCCAAATATTCGAGCTGCACGCGCGCTCCGCTCTTTGCCGCTTGCTTGCTCCCCGTTCCGACAGCCGCCGCCTGCCCGCTTTGCTCCGCGCCGGCCGCCGCGGCCCCTGCGGCGCCTGACAACGTTACCGCGGCCGCCAGCGCTCCCGCCATCATCCTTTTCAAAGCTTTGCCTCCCGGCTTCCCGTTTTTCGTCATGTTATCGATTCCTCCTTGTGCGAATGAAATCCGATGCTGCTGCGATTGTTGCATGCCGTCCTTTGAATACGCTTACAAAAAAGCGTAAAAAACTTCTGCCGCCCCTCCCTTCGCCCCTTTTCGGAGCCAACTGGAATTTCACCCTTCTATTATAGAAAAGATCGTTACATTTGCTATTTGAAAATCAGTGGATTTTATTCAAAAAACCGACAATTTCCAGGCTGATCCCGACATCAAGACGCTTTAATAAAATGAAAAAATCATACGCTTCCCCCCTTTGCATCCAACGTCCGGGCCATGCCGGATACATGCCGCTTGCGCACCCCCGCCAGCTTAGTAAACCCCGCAAGGGAGCGGCGGCGCCAAGCGGAATGCCTGCCAGGCGGACCACAGAAAGGACGTGGAATTGATGAGGAAGCACAGAACAGGACTGATCAAGGCCGAGACCACGCCGCCTGCAATCGTGCTCAGCACGCTGACGAATCCGGACGTCGTCGAGCTGATGGCATTGGCATCCGCCAACTCCCCCTGCTTGACGATCAGCGGCAGGTAGGGCTGAGAGGTCTTTGCCAAGCAGCTCGACCGCGGACGACGAATTGCCGTCCTTGAGCAAAACTAAAACGGCCTCGGTCCGAAGGAAATTCAGGACCAAGGCCGCAGCCATGAAGGCGAAGACAGCCGGCATGTTACATCAAGTCTGTTCCGGTTGCGCTCCCTGTAAAAGTGCAGTTAAAAAATGCCGCTGAACCGTCCTGTCGATGGTTACATGCAAAAATACAGCTAAAACGGTTGCCTGACGCGATTTAGAACGGATCGGGAACGTTTTAACCGCATATTCGCAGTTAGCGGTTCTTTTCCGGCTTAAACCGGCCAATTTTAATGTAAAATTGCCGTTAGCGCGACGAACATCGCGATTGCTGTCTCAATAGAACGCGGCATCTAGCTACTTCCGCCGCAGCTGCAACAGAGAGCTAGGATCGCTCTGCCCCGGCCGAAGCGGCGTCGCAACCGCTATAACGTGACGATGTAACGCTCGCCCGCCGACGCGGCGAAACGATACAAGCCGTCCGCCGTAGTGTCCACGGCGACCGGCTGGCCCTCGCTGTCGGTAATGCGGGGCTTGCTCGCGATGCGGAGTACGCAAGGGCCGTCCAGCGAAGCGGCAATCTCCGCTTTCGACAAAGCGCCCTCCTGCCAGAAGAGGCTGACCTCGAAGCCGCCCCGCGCCCGAAGGCCGGTAATATGGCCGTCACGCCAAACGTCCGGCAGCGCCGGCAGCAGCTCCATGCAGCCTTGGTGCGACTGAAGCAGCGCTTCGTTAATGCCGGCCGTCGCCGCGAAATTGCCGTCGATCTGGAACGGCGGATGCGCGTCGAGCAAGTTCGCGTAAACGCCGCCGCCTTCTCCCCTCGCATCTTCCTTGACCAGGCGAAGCAGGTTGGAGAGCAGCCCGAAAACGCGATTGCCGTCCCGGAATCTGGCCCACAGCCCGACCTTCCAGCCGAGGCTCCAGCCCGTGCCCTCGTCGCCGCGCCGCTCAAGCGACCGCCGGGCCGCCGCGAACAGCTCCGGCGTCGTCTCCGCGGTCAGCTGCCTGCCCGGATAAACGCCGAACAAGTGCGAGACATGACGGTGGTGGACATCCTCGTCCTCGTAATCCTTCGCCCATTCCTGCAGCTGGCCGTATTTCCCGATTTGCGGCGGCAGCAGCCGCTCGAGCGCCGCCTGCAGCTCGGTCCGCAGATCCTCGTCAAGCTGCAGCGCCGAAGCCGCTTCGATGCAGTTCGTAAACAGCTCCCAGATCAGCGACAAATCCATCGTCGCCGCTTCCGTAACCGCCGCGAGACCGCCGTCCTCCGTCCGGAAGCGGTGCTCCGGCGAAGTGGAAGGCGACGTTATGAGCCGTCCGTCTTCGTTCTCCACAAGCCAGTCCAGGCAGAACAATGCCGCTTCCCGCATGATCGGATAGGCCCGCTCGCGCAAATACCGCTCGTCGCGCCCGAACGCGTAATGCTCCCATAGATGCTGGGACAGCCATACGCCGCCCATCGGCCAGAAGGCCCACGAGGCGTCGCCGTGGCCGAAGTCCCCGACCGGCGAGGACAATGCCCAAATGTCCGAGTTATGATGGGCCGTCCAGCCGCGCGTGCCGTAGTTGATTTCGGCCGTTGCCCGTCCCGTTATGGAAATATTCCCGATAAAATCGAGCAGCGGCTCGTGGCATTCGGCCAAATTCGCGGTTTCCGCCGGCCAATAGTTCATTTCCGCGTTAATGTTCAGCGTCCAGTTGCTGCTCCAGGGCGGTCTCGTTTCTTGATTCCATATGCCTTGCAGGTTGGCCGGCTGCGTCCCCGGCCGCGAGCTCGAGATGAGCAAATATCGGCCGTATTGGTACAGCAGCTCAACCAATCCAGGGTCGGACGCGCCATATTCGGATATCCGGGCGTCGGTGTCCATGTCCGCAGGGGCAGCCGATTCGCCAAGCCGGATGTTCACGCGGCCGTAAAGCGACCGGTAATCGGCGGCATGGGCTTCGCGCAGCTTGGCGTAACCGGCCGAGAGCGCCCCCGCTATGTATCCCGCAACTATTGGGCCGGGATCCTTCCCGTCGCGCCCCGGCACGCGGTCGAAGCCGTTGAAGCTGGTCGCCGCGCTGAAATAAAGGAACGCCTCCGTCGCGCCGACGACGCGGATGCCGTTATCGGTTAGGGTGATGCGTCCTCCTTCGGCGGTTACAGCGAGCCGACCTTCGAAGGACATCGCATCGGTATTGCCGAACTCGCCGTAAACGATCGGATTATCGGCTCCGTAATAGCTCGGGCGGACTTGCTCCGGCGCGATGCCCCGCATTACGAGCTGGCCGTCCTCGGCTGACGTTTCATACCGGAGCGGGCTGCTCAGCCTTGAATGAAAGCTTAGCGCCCCGGGCTTGCCCGCTTCTAGCCGCATAGCAATCACTTGATCCGGAAACGAAACGAACGTTTCCCGCGTATAAACCGTTTCCCCGACCGTATAGGTGACGGTCGAAACGGCTTCGTCCAGATGAAGCTCCCGGCGGTAATTCCAAGCCAAATCGCCGTGCTCGAAGTTTATTTCGAGATCGCCGAGCGGCATGTAGGATTGGGTGTACAATCCCATCATCTTTTTGGCCAGCAGGTCGGCTTCCTTGTTCCGGCCTTCCGCGACCAGCCGGCGTATCTCCGGAAGGTGCTTTTTCGCTTCGGGATTGTTCCAGTCTCTTGGGAAACCGGACCACAACGTATCCTCGTTCAGCTGTAAGCGCTCGCGCTCTACGCCGCCGAAAACCATCGCCCCAAGGCGCCCGTTGCCGACCGGAAGCGCTTCCGTCCAAACCTTTGCAGGCTTCGAATACTGCAGCTTCATCTTTATGAATAACCTCCCATGCGCTATTAAAATCGATAAGCGATTAACGTATGCGTCTATCGTACGACAGAGCGAAGCATACGGCAAGACAAAGATTTACCGGTAACTCTTAAGCATGGCTTTTGCCCCGTACAGGTAATCCGAGGCGTTATCCATCCCGCCGTATGACGGAATCCACCGGCCGCCTAGACAGCTAGCCGAATCGTTGATCTTCGCAGCTCATTCAGGGATCTTTCGTCCCGTACTTGGGCGTTGAACTCAAAAAAAGCCTCCGAAACTACCCTTAAGGTGAATTTCGGAGACTCCCTTCCGCTCGGTCAGCCACAAAATCAGCCCGACCCGGTTACAGCTTTTTCAAATAAGATACGATGGTCAGCAGACCTTTGTCGAAGTTTTCGAGATTGAAATGCTCGTTCGGCGCATGCAAATTTTCGTCCGGCAGGCCAAAGCCCATCATGACCGCAGGCGCCTGCAGCACGCGGGAGAACGTCTCGACGATCGGAATCGAGCCGCCGTCCTTCGTAAACAAAGCGCGCGTGCCGTACACCTCTTCGTAGGCGTCGGCCGCCAGCTGCAGCATCCGGTCCGAAGGGTCGATATTGAAGGCGCGGGCTTTCTCCCCGTCCTTAAGCGTAAGCTTCGCTCCCGGCTGAATATGCTTATGCAGATGGGCTTTTATTTTTTCGAGCACATCGGCCGGATCCTGGTCGCCGACGAGACGGCATGTAATTTTGGCATGCGCCTCCTTCGGAATGACCGTCTTTGTGCCTTCGCCCTGAAAACCGCCCCACACGCCGTTCAGCTCCAGCGTCGGACGCGCGCCCGTACGCTCGACGAACGAGAACCCTTCCTCGCCGTACAACGTCTCGAGACCCAAGCTGTTGCGCAGCTGCTCCTCGTTGAAGTTCAGCTTCGCGAACTCCTCCTTCATCAGCGGGGAAATGTCCGGAACGCCGTCGTAGAACCCTTCCACCGTCACGCGTCCCTGCTCGTCATGGAGCGAGGCAAGCAGCGAAACGATCGCGTGCAGCGCGTTCGGCACGCCGCCGCCGTAAGTGCCCGAATGAAGGTCCGTGTTAGCGGTAAATACCGAAACCTCAAGCGAGCAAAGCCCCCGCAGCCCCGTGCTGATGGCCGGCTTGCCCGGTTCCAGCAGCGAAGTATCCGATATAAGGACGGCGTCCGTCGCAAGCTTATCCTTGTTCGCCTCGAGGAAAGACGGCAGGCTAGGGCTCGAAATCTCCTCTTCCCCTTCGATGCACAGCTTGATGTTCACCGGCAGGCTGCCTTCCTGCTTTATAATCGCTTCAATCGCTTTAATATGTAGGAACAGCTGGCCTTTGTCGTCCGTCGCCCCCCGCGCGTAAAGCTTGCCGTCGCGGATGTCCGGCTCGAACGGCGGCGTCGTCCACAGGTTGAGCGGATCGACCGGCTGGACGTCGTAATGGCCGTACACCAGCACGGTCGGCTTGCCCGGCGCATGCAAGTAATCCGCCGTTACGATCGGATGCCCTTCCGTTTCGTGCAGCTCGACATGCTCGAGGCCGGCCGCTTTCAGCTTTTCGGCCAGCCACTCGGCGGCGCGGATCATATCGGGCTTATGCTCGGATAAAGCGGAAATGCTCGGAATGGCCAGCCATTCCTTCAATTCGGCGAGATGCCGCTCCCGGTTATTTTGAAAATACGTTTCGTAGTTCATGGATTCGCGAATCCTCCCTTGCTTTGGTATAGATATTGTACACCTTTTGCCGCGTTTGCGAAAATACGGCTCGCGATATGCGGCGCTGACGGCAAGCGTAAACACCCTTGCAATACGGCTCCGCCGTCTTTAACTGGAGGAGATTCCGTTTCGCGGAAGCTCGATCGCTTCTCCTTCTACCGTGATGATGCGGATCGCGTCCGGTCCTATGGACGTTCTCAGCTCGCCGAGCGGGGGTTCGCCCGCAGGCATGCGGCCTTCGGGGTCCCCGTAAACGGCCGATACCAGCCAATGAACTCCCGGCTCAAGCGATGCTCTCAGCGTCGGGATAACGGTGCGGGGATGGAGCAAATTCGTATTGGCGTTCGGATAAACGAGCTCGGCTCTCGCGTAGCCGAGCAGACCGACAATCGCCGACGTGCCGTTTGCGCCGCCCGACGCGGCCGCGCGCCGCTCTTCCGCTTCGGCGTTTGTCCCCGGCGCGAGCCCCAGCGCGAAGCCGCCTTCCGCGGCGTCCAGCGAACGGGCGGAAGCGACGCGGTGAATGCGGAGATGCCAAGGCAATCCGGCGACGAGCCACGTTTGCACTTCGACGTTCGGCCACGGCTTCCATATGGCGTACAGCACGTTGCCGCGAATCGCCGTTTCTTCGTTTTTCCTTCTGACGCGGAACAGGTTATCCCCTTCGCTGAGCGCCAGCATCGAATCGAACGCGCCTTGGGACAAGCCCCATTCGGCTCTCGACACGCTGAAGGCGAACGCGGTGGAATACACGAACTTCTCGTATTTGGCCGACGTATGCGTATGCTCGTTGGTGCTTCGGTGCCCGCTGTTAAAAGCCGCAGCATGCCCCGCTTGGTCCCGGCACAATACGAGATGGGCCGGACGCTGAACGGACAGCTCCGCAAGCTTCGGCATCGGCAGCTCCTCCGCCGTCCAGAACGGATGGTCGTCCGGCAGCGCCAGCGGCAGAAAAGCCTTGAACGCCCAATACGGCGAGCCGGGCGAGTTATAGTTTTCGGCCATGACCAGATTCGGATAAGCATATCCGATCGTCAACAGGCCGTTCGAATCCAGAATCGGCTGCTTCATCCACCAGCGCAAGTTGCGAAGGACGATTCCTTTGGCGACGCCCGGCGGGAACGGGTCGGCGCCGGCGTAGGAAAGCGCGCTCCAGAACGCCGACTGCGAGAACCGATAGGCGAGACTTCTGCCGTAAGGGAGGGCCGAGCCGTCGTCAGCGAACCAATGGATGAACCGCTTGGCGAACTCGGCCGCCCGCTCCTTATAGGTCGCGGCCCTTGCCGGGTCCTCCCGCTCCATCAGCTTGGCGTAGAGCAAGCCGTAATAATGCAGCGCAAACGGCACGTAATAGTCGCTGTGCCCGCCGACGCCGTCGGCATACCAGCCTTCCTCCAAATAATAATCGCCGATCCGCCTGAGGCTCGCCTCCGTCTGCTCCTCATCGTACGGCAGCCCGGCCTTTCGGAACCCTACGTTGACCAGCACGCGGAAAAAAAGCCAATTGCAGTCGTAAACCGGATGACGGTTGATCTGATCCAGCCAATCGAACAACCGGCGGCGTTCCTCTGCCGTGAGCGGCTCCCAGAGCCGTTCCGGCGCGGCCGCGAGCGCAAAGCCGATCGCCGCCATTTCCACCAGCCGCTGGTCGTAATCGCGGACCTCTCCCCAATACTCCTTATGCGCCGGATTCGTGCCGTTCGCTAGCCCTTTCGGATACAGAGCGGCCAGCTCCGAATCGCCGCCGCCGGCAAGCAGCGGCACAAGTCCCCACAACACGCGCGAGAACCCTTCCATCTCGGCTACGGAAGCTTCGTAGCTCGCTCCGGTCTCGCCAAGCCGAAGCCTCGCCCCGCCTTCGCTGTAGAACGGCTTTAAAGGCGCCGCGAGCCGCTCGAACAAAAGCCGCATATCCCGCTTGGTCGCAAGCGGATTGTCCGCAATCCCTTCGATCCCGATCATCTTCGCCATTTCGCCTCTCCTCCTACTCCCAGAACATCGTCCGTCCGCCGCGCAGCCGAGCAAGGCCCTCGACGAAATAATAATCACCGTAGATAAGCGGAACGTCGATGTTTTTGCCTTCCGGATAATGGCTTGTTCCGTGCTTGATAAGCCCCTCTTCGTTCAGGTCGTCCCATGCCCCATAGTTTCGATAGAGCGATTCCAGGATGCGCTCTCCGGCTTTGCGGTAAACGGCAGCCTCCAGCTCGCCCGCCATATCCGCCAGCAGCAGCAGGCCGCTCGCCGCGCATGCGCCCGCCGACGAATCCCGATATTTCGTTACTTCAGGCGGCGTCCGGAAATCCCAATGCGGCACCGCGTCCTCCGGCAGCTGCGACAGAAAAAAATGCGCGACCCGCTTGGCCGCGTCCAAATAGCGGCGATCCCCCGTATGACGATAGGAAAGCGTTAAGCCGTACAGCGCCCAGGCCGTCCCTCTCGACCAGGCCGATTCCGGGGCGTAGCCCTGCCCCCCAAGCGGCCTTATCTTCTCCCCTGTGAGCGCATCGAATTCCACGATATGGTACGCCGACCCGTCCGGCCGGATAAAATGCTCCAGCACCGTCTCCATATGCGCCTCCGCAACGTGGCGGTAACGCGGATCGCCGGTTGTCCGCGACGCCCAGTAAAGAAGCGGCATGTTCATGCAGCAGTCGATAATGGCGATTCCGGCGTTGTCCTCGCCTTCCCTCCAAGGATTCCAGGCGCGGATATACCGCCCTTTTAAATTGAAGCGCGCCGCCAAATAGTTGGCCGCCTGCAGCGCCCGGCGCTTCGATTCGGCCGACTGCGTCAGTTTGTACGAAGCGACGCTCGTCAGCGTCCACATGAAGCCGAGATCGTGATCGAGCCGGCTGTAATCGTGAAGCACGGGATCCAGCCGCTCTTCGCATTGCTCCGCCAAGCGGCGCAGCTCCATGTCCCCGCTTTCCTCGTAAACAAGCCACAGCAGCCCCGGCCAAAAGCCGGCCGTCCACCAATGGGGCGCTTCCAGCACATAGGTGCCTCCTACGCTGGCGTGCGGAAATCCGGCTCCGATCCTTCCGCTTATGCGCTTCGTTTTTTGTACGACATTCCCCCATGCCTCTTCCAGCCATTCCGGTTTCCGTGTCTCCGACATCTCAATCCGCTCCCCGTTCCGTTGATATCAATTCAAACTCAAGCTCCACGCGGCTTTTCCGCTCCGGCTTCGTCAGCTCGAAGTCGACCGTATACCAATCCGTTTCGCGGCCGTAATGGTTGCTGTACGTCCGCTTCGTTATATGCGGCTTCAGCCGTTCCGCATCGTAACGGATCAACGCTGCGTCCCCGCTTCCCTCGCCCCGCAGCAGCAAGCTTCCGGCGCGCCCTTTTTCGGTACCGAACCCGGTGGCGCTTCCTCCTCCCGCGGGGTCCGTGTTGTCTAGGGTAACCACGGTGCGGGCGTCGTCGATGCCGGGGTTGTCCGCGATACGGGCGTTGTCCATAGTGCCGGAGTTGTCCGCGATACGGGCGCTATCCTCGACGCAAGCGTTGTTCATAATGCGGGGGATGCCCGCGGTACGGGCGCTATCCTCGACGCGAGCGTTGTCCATGGTGCCGGGGCTGTCCGCGAAGCGGACGCCCGCCGTGCGGCCTGCGCCGCCTTCCGGCCCGCCCGGCCCTTCGAGCACGACCGGGGCGCATAGCGTCACGATCCGCTCGACGATGCTCCCCGGCTGCGCCGTAAACGCAAACTCGTCCGTCAGACGAAGCGACGGAAGCTCCCTTTTGCGCCATACCAGCTCGCGCACGAGCGAGGACAAATGCGGAAGCCGGTACGCGGACGCCATCTCCAGCTTGAGCCGCACCTCACCGTCGCGCGCCGAGGCTTCCAGCACTTCCCCTTTGCTGTCGGGGCCCGCAGCCTGATAAGCCCCGTCCACGATCGGCACCGAATGCCCTTGCGAGCCGTTGCAGTCGAAGCCGTAGCGGCCGTCCCCGAAGTAGGCCGCCGTATATTCGCCCGCTCCGAGCTCGGCAACCAGCTGGACTCCTTCGGCGCTTACAATAAAGCTGCCGATGTCGTTATGGTTGTGCGGCTCGTCGTTATGCCCGCCTTTGGCGGCGAATCCGAAGCTGCCGCACGATGACGTATGCCGCGACATGACCCACTTCGCGTCCGGCAGCACATAGTCGGCATCCCGCCAGGTGTCGGCCCGCTTGGCGGGATCGCACCAGACGATGTTGCGGAACGCCGGCGCCCAGCGGCTGCAATGGTCGTCCGTATAGGACGCGCGGATCGAGGAAGGCGGAAGATCGAATTCCTCGTACAATCCGGCCAAGTAATGGGACAACCCGAGCTGGGCGGGAACGCGAGCGGCCGAGTCGGAAAAATTGGCCACGGCCGCGCCGTGCAGATAGCATTTTTGCTGGAACAAGGCAATGGCGCGGACTTTCGGATGCGCGAAAAGGTCGATGCCGCCTTCCGTGCGCCGCTTCAGCAAATCCGCAAAATAAACGAAATACCCGAAGCCGTAATTCCAATAGCCGACCCCTTCCAAGCAAGCGCCGTCGTCCCCGTAGCCCTCCAGAAAGCATGCCATGCTGCCAAGCGCTTTCAGGACGATGGCGGTCAGCCGCTCCGACGGCTCGAGCAGCAGCAGAGCGGCGGCGCCGATTGATCCGGCGCATACGGCGGACCAGTTGTGCCGCGCCGTCTCCCAGCCGAACGGGCCGGCTTCCATATACGGCCGAAGCAGCCGCTCTTCAACCTCTTGCGCGATCCGGTCGCGGAGCAGCGCCGGAAGCCGATCGCCCAGCAGCCGCCGCATTTCGCAAAGCGTAAATCCCGTTTCCGCCGCGAACAGATCGATCGCGCCGCGCGCTTCCGCCGTGCGGATATGCGCCGGCAGGCACCAGGTGTACTCCCCGCAGACCGACCAGATCATGTCGTACAACCGTTTTAAGCGCTCCTCCTTCTCCGGCTCGAGCAAGGCAAGCAGCATATACGTATTCAAACGGCGCCTTCGCTCAAAGTATGCGTTTTCATATTCGAGCCTCGTTCCCCGCTTCTCGAACAGCGTAAACAAGCCGTACGTCAATTCGGGGACGGGCGTGCCGCCAAGCCGCTTTCCTTCGCGGCGGATTTCGCCGACAATGTCTGCGTAGTCTTCCGATTCGCGTACGGTCCGCCAGAACCGTTCCTGGCCGCCTTCCCGGTCATACATGCCGCGCCCGGCCGGAGCCAGCCGCTCGAGCTTCCGCTTCAACTCTTCTTCGCTTACCACGGTCGCGCCGCCTCTCTTTCCATCGTTATCCCCGGTATTCCACCGGCGTCGAGCCGGCGTGGGCTTTGAACGTCTTGATGAAATAGCTCTGATTGTCGTAGCCGAGCAGCTCGCATATTTCCCCTACGGTATGCGGGGTTTGGTCGAGCAGCTCCTTGGCCCGCTCCATTTTCATTCGGGTTACATATTCGATAAACGTGACCCCCAGCTCCTTCTTGAACAGGCGGCTGAAATAGCTGGCGTTCAAATGCAAATGCTCCGCCACTTCGTCAAGGCTGATCCGCCTTCCGATGTTAAGCGCGATATATTTGCACGCCTCCGCGACTTCCGTCCGTTTGCCGGCCGACGGGGCGCCCGCTCTCGCCGCGGCCATCGCGCATAGATGCTCGGTAAACCAGCCGCCCAGCTGAACCAGGGAATCGAGCTCGGCGATTTCTTTGTGCAGCGTATCCGCATTGTGTCCGGACGGGATATGCTGCAGCGTATGCAGCTTCAGCTTTAAATCGAGCAGCAGCTTCAATACCCAATCCTTCACCGTCTCCGACGGGTATTCCTGCTGACGGATGAAGGAAATCCAATGCTCCCCCGCCTTTCTCGCCTCCTCCTCCCGCCCCCCGAGCAGCGCCGCGCGCAGCTGCTGAACCGCCCGATCGTAATAATCGAACAGATCCCGTTTGACCGCAGGAACGGAACGGCGCAGCGTTTCGCAAGCCCCTTCGCCTAAATAGAAGCGCTGCTCTTCGCCGTTCAGCAGAGCCTTCAAGCTTTGCTTCAGCTCTTCCGGCGACGCCGACGCATTCCCGACAAGGAACGACATGCGGATTTTCAACACGCCGGCCAGCGTATCCTGAACCTGCCGCAGCGTCCTCCGGATTTCGTCCATCCGGTTCACTTTCAGGCTCGGCTTATAGGAGAACAGCAGCAAGGAACGCTTGGCGTCGTAGCCGACATGCTGCCCCCGCGGCGACGAAGCGGCGCCAAGCACCTCGTTCATCACGTTGCCGACCGCGAACTGCAGCGTTTGCTCGGACGCGAACCGGAGCTTCGCCGTCCGGTAATGATCGATGAAGCCGATCGCCGGCAAGCATTCCTCGCCGCTCAACATAAAGCCGTAGCTTTCGGCGTCTTTCCTCCATTGCTCGGGCGACAGCAGCGGCTGCTGGATGAAGCTTCGGATCGCTTTCTCCTTGCGCAGCTCCTTCGTCTCGTCCGCGAGCAGCCTAAGCCGCGACTGCTCCCGGCTCATCAGCCTTTCTTCGTCGAGGCTTTCCTTAAGCCTGCCGAGAAGTCTGGACAGGTCTCCCGGGTCGAGCGCGTCCTTCAGAAAATATTCCCGGACGTTCAGCCGCATCGCCTGCTGCGCCAGCTGGAACTCGCTATGGCAGGACAAAATGACGATCCGGACGCCCGCGTTCCGCTCCCGCACGCGCGCCGCAAGCTCAAGCCCGTCCATGCGGGGCATGCCGATATCGGTAATGAGGACATCCGGCATTTCCCTTTCGGCTTGCTCCCAAGCGCTTTCCCCGTTCTCGTGCGCTCCGATAAGCCGAAACCCAAGCTTCTCCCATTCGATCGCTTCCGAGAGCAATTCAATAACCGGATAGTCGTCGTCAGCCAGCATTACGCTGTACATCGTCATCCTCCTTCCGCGGTATGCGCATGGTCACTTTCGTCCCTTTGCCGGGCTCGCTTTGAACGTCCATGCGGAACCGGTCTCCGAATACCATCTTCATCCGCTCCGCGACGTTCGGCAAGCCGATGCCGGAGAAACGGCCGCGCTCCTCCTCCCGGTACAGCGCTTCGGCAGCATGGAAACGGATGCTCTTGTTCACCCGTGCGAGCTTCTCTCCGTCCATGCCGTTCCCGTCGTCCTCGACGGTCAGCTCGACGTCGCCGTCTGGCAGAACGACGGCCCGAACGGCGATCGTTCCTTTGCTTTGGCATAGCCCGTGAATAAGCGCGTTTTCGACGACGGGCTGAAGGAAAAAGCGCGGCACGCGGATGAGGAACGCTTCGGCTGCAATCTCGAGACGAAGCTGAGCCTCCTCTTTTTGCCGCAAATTCATCAGCTCCACGTAATTCGCCACAAGGCCGATCTCCTCGTGCAGGCTGATCTCGTCCTTTTCGCCCGTTATCGTCATCCGCAGCAGCTTCGAAAGCGAGCCGATCATTTGCGCGCTTTCCGGATCGCCTCCCCGCATCGCTTTCATCCGAATCGAGTTCAGCACGTTGAACAGAAAATGCGGGTTGATTTGCGCCTGAAGCATGCGAAGCTCGGCTTTGCGCTTTCGCGCCTGCGTTTCCCTCACCTCGGCCAGCATCCCGTTAATGCGGTCGAGCATCTGGTCGAACAGAAAACCGAGCCGGCCGATCTCGTCCCGGCCCCGAATGCCCGAGCGGACGGAAAGGCTGCCGCGCTGCACCGCCGCGGACACTTTGCCGAGCCTCACGAGCGGCTTCGTGAACGCCCGGAGAAGAGCGATCAACAGCAGCAGAAAGACGAAAAAGGAAGCCAGCTGGAACACAAACACGCGGCTGAAAATCGAGCTGATATTAACGGTCGCCTGCTTGTAGGGCTGCACCGAGACGAGACGCCAGCCGTTGAACGGAATCGGCTGCTCCGCCACGAGATAGCGCCCGTCTTTCGCTTTTACGATCGAGGTCGAAGCTGAAGCGCCCGTCCCGCGAATCGGATACTCGAGCGCCGTTCCGATTTGCGAGCTGTCCTTATGGGACAGGATGCGCCCGTCTTCGTCGATCAGCATCACTTCCTGCCCGGCCGTCAGACGGTCGAATATGCCGTTCACTTGGTTTTCCATAACCGTAACGACGATGTAGCCGTAAATGTCTGCGTTTTCAAGACGAAGCGTTCGAACGACCGAAATCTGGTACGGATTGTCGAGCTTCTCCATCGAGAAAACGGTCGGCTCCGTCTTCACCCAATACGATTGAAATCCTTTCAGCTTGCCAAGCTCGCCGAACCATTGCTCCTGCGTCAAACCGGCCGGATTATACTCGCCTCGGGAATAATTCGTAAACGTTTTGCCGTTCGTAAGCAGTACGGTGACATAACTTTTATCCCCGATCACCGTCAAGCTTTCCAGCTGCTCCAAAATATTGTTTTCCTGCATAAAAGCCTCGTAACGGTTCGACTCGGCCGCGGTCCCGGCGTTTACGATTTTGAAATAGGCGTTCATGTCCGAGTTTACTTGGATGTAATTGGCAATATTCAACATGCTCTTAAACAAACTCGCAACGGATCCGCTCGCAAGCTGCAGAGAATCCTGCGCGTTCGACATCGCCTGCCGTTTGACCGCCTCCTGCGTCAATGCGTTGTAGGCGAGCAGCGTAATCGCCGTCGGCAGCAAAACGCAGGCGATGGCGGCAACAAACAGCTTCGTTCGGATCGACTGCGTCAAGAAGCGTTCTTTCCATCGGCCCGGCATCTCGTCAAGTCCCCCCTTGCAAAGGAAAAAAAGGGGCGATTGTCACCGCCCCCGCTCAGGGTCATTATAGCACGTTATTTTTTGTTGGCATCTATGATTTTTTGGACGCGTTCCTGGCTGTTTTTCACCGTCGTATCGATATCCTGGTTACCGAGAATCAGCTTCTCGTATTCCTCGTTAACCGCTTTATAAACCTCGGCCTGATAGGAGGCCGGCGGCACCAGCTCGGACGCCTTCGAGGCGACCAGCGTGTTCACGAGCGATTCCTTGTCGACCAGCTCGGGGTTTTTCGTGCCGGCCAAAACCGTTTCGAGAATGTTGGCGATCTCCTCCGCTTTCACCTTATTCCAGGCGGGCACGTTTTTGCCTTGCACCAGCTGTCCTTCGGTCGTATACCAGCGGACGAAATCGTAAGCCTCCTGCTTATGCTTGGAGCTTGCCGCCACCGCCACATAGTCGGTCGTCACCGGCGTATAGCCGATCTCGTCGTCCGGGTCGTTTTTCGGGAACGGAGCCACCGCTACGTGAAAGGTTAGAGGCACTTTGTCGGTGCCGCCGATTTCGGTGTTCATCCAGCTGCCGATCGTAATCATGCTGGCCGACTCGTTGAAGAACTGCGTCCGGTAAGCCAGCTTCTGCGAAATCATGTCCGTGTAAGGAACGGAGGATTGGTCCTCCTTCTCCATCTTCACCCGCAGCTCAAGCGTCCGCTTGAAGTTCGGGTCGTCCATGTTCGAGGAGCCGTCCGCCTTCAAAAAGTCGGAGCCGTGCGGCTGGTTCAGCATCATCAGCTTGACGAACTCCATCCAGCCGCCGCCTTGCGGACCGTGGAAATACGTACCGTAACGTTTGGAAGCGCCTTCGCCTTTGGTCAGCTTTTTGGCGTATTCGGCGTATTCGTCCCAAGTCCAGTCCGTCGGAACCGGCAGGCCGGCTTCGTCGAGATGATCCTTGTTCAGCAGGACGTACCAAGGATTGAATTTGCCGGGAAGCGCATACACTTTGCCGTTTAAGCGCGTGTCGACCTTGTAGTCCTCTTCGACCTTGAAGCCGTCCTTGGCGATGTAATCGTCAAGCGGCTCCGCCATGCCGAGCGAGACGCGCTGCGCGTAACCGGCCGCGTCGCTGAACATGAGGATGTCCATCTGCTCCGAGGAGGCTGCCGCAAGGTCCAGCTTTTTGGACGCTTCGGCCGTGTCGCCCTTTTCGCTCAGATTGACCACTTCCACCGTGACGCCGGGTTTTGCCTTCTCGTATGCGGCGATCGTCGCTTTCCAGTTGTACGCCTCCTCCGTCCCGTACGTGTAGAGGCGCAGGTTTACGTTGCCGCTATCCGAACCCCCGTCCGAATTCGAGCTTCCGCAGCCGGCAAGCAGGCCGACCATCAGCGTTCCGGCCGCGAGGCCGCCGATCCATTTTCTTTTCATCTACTGACCCTCCTAATAAGTTCTTTGATTGTCATCGTAACTTGCATCGAAAGCAACGACCTGGCTTTTCGTGAGCAATCGCATCGATTGTAGTTCACATTATATCGGCGGGGGCGAAGCCGCTCATGAAACTTTATTTACTTCTTCCGAATTATTTTGACTTCTTTGACCGGTCTCCGTTATCCTTTAACGCCGCCTAAAGCGATGCCTTCGATGACGCTTTTTTGCCCGATGACGAACACGATAAGAAGCGGCACGATCGCCGAGACCGCCGCAGCCATGATCAGCGAGTAAAACTCTCCGCTTAAGGACGTAAACTTCTGCATGGCGAGCTGGATCGTAAACAGCTTGTCGGAACGAAGGAAAATAAGCGGGTTCTGGTAATCGTTCCAGGTCCAAATAAAGCGCAGGATCGCGTAAGTGGCGACCGCCGGCTTCACGAGAGGCAGCCCGATCGACCAGAAGATGCGGCCGTGGCCCGCCCCGTCGATTTTGGCCGATTCGATAAAGTCTTGATGCACGCCCATGAAGAACTGCCTCAGCATGAAGGTTCCGAGCACGCTGAAGCTTCCGAGCAAGACAAGCCCGAGATGGCTGTCGAACAAGCCGATGTTGCGGTACAAAATAAACTGCGGAATGAGCGTCGCTTGGCCCGGCACCATATAAGTGGCGAGCACGATCATGAACAGCCATTTGCCGGCTTTGAAATTCACTTTGGAGAAGCCGTACGCGGCCAAACTCGACACGAGGCAGGAAATGCATGTCGTCACGACGCTCACTTTGATGGAGTTCCAGTAATACAGATAAAACGGGTAAGCGCCGAACCACACCTCTTTATAATTTTCCGCCGCGTTCCATTCCCGGGGAATCCATTGAATCGGATAGACGAATACGTCTTTCTCGATTTTGAAAGAGGTAACGAGCATCCAAAAAAACGGCAGCAAAAACAATAAACTGATAACGAACATAATTAAGGTTAACGCCGCTTTCCGCCAGTCCATGCGGGTCAAGCCAGGCGCGGGTTTTGCCGTCGTCGCAGCCATTCGCATATCTCCTTTCGCATTAGTCCTTCAGTCATTTAGTAATTGACCCATTTTTTCTGGGCGGCCCATTGCGCTAACGTAATCAGCAGAACGAACAGCAGCAGCACGACGGACACCGAAGAAGCGTAGCCGATCTTCAGGTTCACGAAGGCTTGCTCGTACAAGTACCACACCATCATGCTCGTGGAGCCGATCGGCCCGCCCTGCGTCATGACGGCGATAATGTCGAACACTTTAAACGTGGATATAATGCCGGTGACGAGCAGAAAAAACGACGTAGGCGACAATAACGGAAACGTAATGCGCGCGAACTTCACCCAGACGCCGGCCCCGTCGATTTCCGCCGCCTCGTACAAGTCGTTCGGAATCGACTGCAAGCCGGCAATATAAATAATCATGTTAAAGCCGATGGACGTCCACACCGAGATCATCATGATCGAAACTAATGCGAAGTTCGGATCGGCGATCCATTTCGGAGGATTGGATATGCCTATCGCTTTCAAAAACTCGTTAATCGGCCCGTAAGACGGCTGGAACAACACCTGCCAGACGACGGCCACGGCCACGATGCTGGAGATGTACGGCATGAAATAAGCGACTTTAAAATAACTTTTCCAATAAACGTTTTTGTTGATCAGGATAGCCAGCACCATCGAGATCAGCATGTAAACCGGCACGGTCAGCAGGAAGACGACGTTGTTGCGTACGGACTTCAAAAACGCCGCCTCCTCCAGCAGCTTCTCGAAATTGCCGAAGCCGATCCATCGGATGCCGTTCCAGCCCGCGACGAAATTCCAGTCCGCGAAGCTTAAAACGACGGTAGCGATAATCGGGATCAGCACGAGAACGGATACGCCGAGGAGCATCGGCCCGACAAACAAAAAGCCGGCCAGCGTCTCGCTCCTTTGCAGCGAGCGGCGCCGTTTCGGAACGGGAACGGCGGTTCCGCTGGCGGGCGCATCGGATTGTTGATTCATTCGGAACACCTCGCTACTCTTTAATCGGGATGTTCCCATTATAAAAAAAATGCCGTCTGCGCTTTGACGGTATTTTGATCATATTCGCTCTCATTTTGACTATTTAAGGGTTGCTTACGTCCTCCGTCCTAGCCTTTTCATTTCCTTAGCTCCGGTATCCCATCTGCTCAGGGATCGCTATGCCTCTTTTTGCTTCTACTCCGTTACCTTGATATATCTGTTCAAGTTCATCACTCACACTGCATCTCTTTTCGCTTTACTCCGGTATCCCGTCTGTTCAGGATCATTTTTTCTCTTGCCCGATACCCTGTCACTCAGGGTGAACATTATTTACCTTCTATTTCCTTACTTTTTGCTTCGATTCCCTTTAAACAGGAGTAACATTTTACGAAACTCCTTGAAACAGGAACAGATGTTTGGTAAAATAAAAAAATAAGAACACATGTTCTTATAAAAAGAGTCAGGGGCGTCGTTCCATGGAGAAAATAATTCGGCAATTCGAACAAACTTTTCGCTCATCGGAAGACTGTCATCAATATCTTTATCAATTAAAATGGCCCCATGGATACGAATGTCCGCGCTGCATGCACAAGCATTGCTACACGATTGCCACTCGCATGCTGCCTTTGTACGAGTGCCGGTCCTGCCGCCATCAAACGACGCTAACCTCTGGCACTATTATGGATAAATCCCGAACCCCGATAAGGCGGTGGCTCCTTGCCCTTTTTCTGTTCGTTCATCCCGGTTCGAATGGCATAAATGCCGTATCGCTAGCCGAGCTGCTGCAAGTAACCTATAAGACGGCTTGGTCGATGTTGAGCAAAATTCGTTACGCCCTCTCCAAAATGGATGCGGACAAGCCTCTGAGCGGAACGGTGGAGGCCATCGTCGCTTCATATTGCAGGCCTTTAATCGGTTCTCTCCTCCCCCATCCCAAGGAGAGTCCGGTCGTTGTCGCCGCCAATCTCAATTGTTCCTATGCTCCAAGCAACATCAAGCTTAAAATAGCGGACCTGTCCTGCCTTCGCGAAACGAACCATAACGTCCTGAACGCGGAAGGGGAAGAATGGTTCAGCACCAGCCATGCATCGGTCGCCGAATCCGTCTCCTTTTTTCGGATGCCGATCAAGCATCGGGCGGAAAGCAGAGCGCTCCGCGCTATCGCCAAACAAGCCCAACAATGGGCGGCAAGAACTTACCGCGGCATAAGCAAACGTAATTTGCAGCTCTACTTGGACGAGTTTTGCTTTCGCTTCAATTGGATATTCCATCGCCAATCCGAATCTGCGCCTCTTCTGTCCTTATGTCATGCATGCTTAAAGACGAATGTCCGCCGACCATCCTAAACGGATGCCCCGTCGGTCCCTTTGTCCTCTTAGCCGGTCTAACCCGGCATATACAGATGTTCTCTTATCCAGGAACGATCACTTTTTGTAATCATTGAAGGCATGTTAAAAATCGTGTTTCATTTCTCGAATCAGGAAAGATCTGATCTTTGTGGCAATCTCTTAGCCAAAGATGATCCGCTCTTTTTTGGGGTTTCTTTAGGACAAGTAGATCCGTTCTTTGTCAGTTATTCCTTGTTCCAAGTGGATCCGCTCTCTTTGGGGGCTCTTTAGGCAAGCAGATCCGCTCTTTTGGGAGGTCTCTTGAGCCAAAGTGAGTGGGTTCTCTTAGGACAAAGAGAGCAGCTCTATGGCATGCTCTCTTGCGACAAGTTCAACATGCTTTTTCGAGGAAAGATGGCGGTAACTTTTTCCCTTCCTGAGCTGAGGGGATAGTAATGCAAAACAGATAAAAACCCCGATCCAATGCATGCTTGCCGGCCGCCTCCGGGATTCCGTTATCACGTGCTCAGCATAAGCTGAAGGTGGCACACTATTACCGTCCGTGCAACATCCATTCATGCTCGGGATCGTTAAAAAATTTCCACGTGCGGACCGGACCCGCCATGACGTTCAAGTAGTAAACCTCGTAACCGGCAGGAGCCGATACGGGATGATAGCCTTTCGGCACCAGCACCGCCTCCCCGTCTTTCACGGTGAGCGTTTCGTCCAAGGACCGGTCATCGGTGTATACCCGCTGCACGGCAAATCCTTGTCCGGGATTCACCTTGAAATAATACGTTTCTTCGAGCAGCGATTCGTCCGGGAGCGCATCGCGGTCGTGTTTATGGGGCGGGTAACTGGACCAGTGGCCTTCGGGCGTAAACACTTCGACGACGAGCAAGCTCCCCGCAGGCTCTCCTTCCGGCAAAATATTGTGCACGAACCGTTCCATGCTTCCGCTGCCCCGCACTTCCACGCCAACCTGCCCGGGCTCGATTAACCGCGCTTCGTAACCTTCCTTGCCGGGAGCCGAACAGACCGCAAGCTCGACGTCGGTCAAAGCCGTAAAGTCGTACCGGTCGCCGAACGGAACGTATACCGAATACGGCGGTATTTTCTCGAAAACGCTCATCCGCCCGCCAATTGCGGTCCACTCCTGCTTCGACGTCTTGACGTTACCCTTGCCGCTCAGCAATACGAGGCATACTTCGCGGTCTTCCGTTTCCCGGCTTAACCGCTGTCCAGCCTTTAGCTTAAGCGCTTCGAAGCCGACATATCGCCAGCCCGCCGATTCCGGCGTAATTTTCATTACGGTACCGTTCCCGTCCGGCCGGGCCGCGGCCGGCACGATCAATTTCGAGGTCATCCCTTCGCCTCCTTCGAGCTTCCTTCGAGCTTGTGTATGGAAGGCTCATTGCCTTCATCCGCAGCTTGCCGCGGACATTTCTACCGCCTCCGACAGCTTAACCGGCCTTCCGAGCCGGCTCGACCATTTCGCGGCAAGCGCCATCAGCTCTGCCTGCAGGCCGTCTCCGCCTCCTACCGTCACATCGCGGTTTTCTGCGATGCATTGGATGAACTGCCTTGTCTCGTCGATATAAGCTTCATTGTACCGCTCGAGGAAAAAATGCAGCGGCTTGTCGCGGCGAACGCCTTCGGCATTATGGACCTCGGCCGTATTCGGATAATCGTTGGCGGCCGAGACGCTGCCTCCCGAACCAAACACCTCGACCCGCTGGTCGTAGCCGTATACCGCCTGCCGGCTGTTGTCGATAACAGCAAGGGCGCCGTTCGTAAACCGGACGGTTACAACGGCCGTATCGACATCTCCGTACCGTTCGAACACCGGATTCACAAGCACGCTCCCGCAGGCAAACACCTCTTCCGCCTCGCAGTCCGACACATAACGGGCCATATCGAAATCGTGGATCATCATGTCCATGAAAATGCCGCCGGAAGAACGGATATATTGTTCGCTCGGAGGGTTCGGGTCGCGCGACGTAATTTTAACGATATGCGGCACGCCTATCCCTCCGTTTTGCACAATCTCCCGCACCCGCCGGAAATTATGGTCGAATCGGCGGTTGAAACCGATCTGCAGCTTGACTCCGGCAGCCTGCACCGCTTCCAACGCTTCTTTCGTCTGCATAATGTCCAGACTGATCGGCTTCTCGCAAAAAATATGTTTGCCGGCCGCCGCCGCGAGCTTAATGAGCGAAACATGCGTATCGGTCGGGGAGCATATCAATACGGCGTCGATATCGGGATCGCCCATCACTTCGCCGCCGTCTTGCGTAACGATGCCGATCCCTCTTGCCCGTGCCCACTCTTGCAAACGACCGTCTGCGAGCGGGTCGCTGATTGCGCGCACTTCCGCGTTCGGCAGCCGGAGCAAATTGTCGGCATGAATTTTTCCGATTCTGCCTGCGCCGATGATGGCGACTTTCACTTTATCGGACATGCTCACGTTCCTCCTAAAATTTTGTGGCATTGCTACCAGCGGGCAGTCACCATTTTTTTGCGCGTATAAAACTCGACGCCGTCCGCTCCGTTCGCATGCAGATCGCCGTAGAACGAGTTCTTCCAGCCGGAGAACGGGAAGAAGGCCATTGGTGCCGGAACCCCTATATTAATGCCGAGCATTCCCGCATCGATCGTCTCGCGGAATTGACGGACGTTGCCGCCGTCTCTTGTGAACAGGCAGGCGCCGTTGGCGAATTCCGAGCGGTTCGCCAGCTCAATCGCCTCCTCCAGCGTGTCGGCCCGGACGATCGACAGGACGGGAGCGAAAATTTCGTCCTCCCATATTTTCATCCCGCTATTCACCCCATCGAAAATCGTCGGCCCGACGAAATAGCCTTTTTCGTTCGCCGCTGCATCCTTTCTTCCGTCCCGGACCAGCAGCGCGCCTTCTTTCTCGCCAATCTCGATGTAACGGAGCGTCCGTTCCTTGTGCGGACCACGGATAACCGGTCCGAGGAAGACGCCCTCGTCAAGTCCGTTGCCGATCGTAATCGCATCGGCCGCTTCCTTGAGCTTGGCGACTAGCCGATCTCCGATATCGCCTACCGCGACCACGACCGCGCACGCCATGCACCGTTCGCCGGCCGAACCGAAGGCGGCGCCGACGATTTGCTGTACGGCGGCGTCCAGATCCGCATCGGGCATGACGATCGAATGGTTTTTGGCGCCGGCGAGCGCCTGCACTCTTTTCCCGAAAGCGGAACCCGTCCTGTACACATATTCCGCCACCGGCCGGGAACCGACGAACGATACCGCCTGGATATCCCGATGCTCCAGCAGCCCGTTCACGACGTCATGTCCGCCATGCACGATATTCAATACGCCGCCCGGCAGTCCGGCTTCGGCGAACAGCTGGGCGAGCCGGTTCGCCAGCAGCGGCGTCCGTTCGGACGGCTTCAGGACGAAGGCATTCCCGCAAGCGATCGCGAGCGGAAACATCCAGCACGGAACCATCATCGGGAAGTTAAACGGCGTAATGCCGCAGACGATGCCGACCGGATAGCGGTACATGCCCGATTCGAGATTCGTGGCGATATCGGGAAGCTGCCTGCCCATCATAAGCGTCGGAGCGCCTGCCGCGAATTCGACGCATTCGATCCCACGCTGGACTTCGCCGTATGCTTCGGCGTAGCTTTTGCCGTTCTCTTGCGTAATAAGCCGGGCGAGCTCCTCCCAATGCTCAACGAGCAGCTGCTGGTATTTGAAGAGAACGCGCGCGCGCCGCGGAACCGGCGTCCGGCTCCACGAGCGGAACGCTTCCTTCGCCGCCTGCACGGCCGCGTCCACATCTTCTTTCGAGGAAAGCGGCACATTAACCAAAATTTCCTCCGTCGCCGGATTGTAGACCGGCTCGGTTGACGACGCCGACGATTCCGTCCATCGGCCGCCGATCCAATTACTAATCGTCGCGGTTTTGCTCAAATTTGTCACGGTTTCCTGCTCTCCTTTCCCTTCGTCAGCTTCGGTTCGTTTCGTTGCATTCGTCGATATATCGGCTTACCTGTTCCGCCGTCGGCATCGCGTCGGAGCAGCTATGGCTCGAGACGACGATTGCCGCTGCGGCGCTGCCGAACTCCATGCTTCTGGCGATCGGCCACTGCCGCATCAAGCCGTACAGGAAACCGGCCGCATACGAATCGCCGGCTCCGAACGTCTTGACGACATTCGCCGGAAAGCTTCTGGCGCGATGGCTCGCGCCGTCCTTCGCGTAGGCGATAGACCCTTCTTTTCCGTGTTTAATCACGACAATCCGGGCTTTGTAATCGAACCATTTGGACGCCGTCGCCTCGTCGCTCCGATCCGGGTTCGACTCGAACCGCTCCATTAAGTCGAATTCTTCGCGAGTGCCGAAAATAATATCGCATTTCTCCGCCGCCAGATTGTAATAGACGGCCGTCTCTTCCTTCGATGTCCACGTATACGGCCGATAATCCAGATCGAAAGCGATAACGGCGCCGTGCCTGCGGGCATAATCGAGCGCCTGAAATACCGCTTCGCGGGAAGGACTTTGGGCCAGCGCCGTACCGGAGACAAGCAGCAGCTTGGCGCTTGCAATGACGTCCTCTCGGACCTCGGCCGCGTGAAGCTTCAGGTCGGCGACGTTATCCCGGTACATCAGGATGCTGCAATCGGCGGGGCTTTTAATTTCCGTGAAAGCGAGGCCCGTCACGGCGCCCGTCCTGTCCGTTACGACACCGGCCGTATCGATGCCGTTCCGCTCCAGATAGCGGACGATAAAACGTCCCATCTGGTCGTCCGCCACTTTGCCGATAAAGCCGGCCGCCAGCCCAAGCCTGGCCATGCCGATGCATATATTCGCCGGGGAACCGCCGACGTATTTCGTAAAGGTTACCGTATCCTCCATCGGACGGTTGATCTCGTTTGCGTTCAAATCGATGCACAGCCGCCCGATAGCGACAAAATCGAGCGGTTTTTTCTCATCGAAAACGATCGTGCTCATCGTCTGCTCCTTTCCGGCCCGGTCGGGCTCATAACGCCGATAAATAGCGCAGCGAGCGAAGCGCGTATTCGTATGGCGGATGCAGGGCGGGATCCTGCTCTCCCTCCAGCATCGCCCAGCCGTCGTAACCGCGCGAACGCAGCTCGGAAAGAATCGGCGCAAAGTCGATGCAGCCGTCCCCCGGAACCGTGAAGACGCCCTTTCGGATACATGCAATAAAATCGGCTCCTTCGGCGCGGGCTTCATCAAGCACCGCCCGGCGGACGTCCTTCAAATGGATGTACGCGATCCGCTCGTAATGCTGGCGAAGGACGGCAAGCGGATCGGCTCCGCCGTAATAAGCGTGGCCCGTGTCGTACAGCAAATAGACGAGCGAGGGATCGGTCAACTCCATCAGCCGATCGATCTCGTCCGGCCGCTCCACGACCGTTCCGCCGTGATGATGATATGCCAGCTTCATCCCGTATTCGCGGGCGATGCGGCCGGCGGCGTTCAGCCCTTCCGCAAGCGATCGCCAGCCCGCTTCGTCAAGCCGAAGCACTTCCTTCTCGTGCGGCGTCCGCCGCGGATCGAAATGGAGCGACCCGCCGATTTCGGCCGTACTGATCACCGTGCTGCCCATGCCGTGAAGAAACTCGGCATGCTTGCGGTATGCGTCAAGCTCCCGCTCGCGGTAAGCCGGTTCGGAGAACAACACCGACTTCCATTGCGAAACGAGCCGAATGCCGCGCGTTTCCAGCTCTTTGCGCAATACGGCCGGGTCTTGCGGGAATTTTCGGCCCATTTCCGTACCGGTCAAACCAAGCTTTTGAATATCGTCAAGAATCTTATCGTAAGGCGTATCGGCCCCGTGCTCCCGCACGTCCTCTCCGACCCAATTAATCGGATGAATGCCAAGCTTAAATCCCCATCCCCAATTTTCCGGCATACGTAAACCCACCTCTCCGCAGCGCAATAGGCGCTTAGTTGTGGCCCGCTTGTCTATCGTTCGACGGTTATTCTCGATCTGTCGGTATGAGCGTTACTATTGGTATAAGCGTTGCTGTTGGTGTGAGCGTTACTTGCGGTATAAGCGTTGCTGTTGGTATGAGCGTTACTGTCGGCTATCGGTATTGTCGCCTACATCTCTTTCGCTTTGCCGATGCGCGCCTCCATCTCCCGGTGCGCCTTCAGCACCTTATCGCTTTCGGACACTTCCGGCACGCCGACTCGCCACCATGACTCGTAACCGTCCGTATTCGTGCCCGGAACAACTTTGATCTCGATCAACGTCGACACCGTCTCTTCGCGCGCCTTGCGCAGCGCTTCGCGCAGCTCCTCCGCCGTCCGGGCCGTGTACGCTTTCGCTCCCATGCTTCGGGCATGCGCCGCGTAGTCGATCGGCATATACCCTCCCGTCAGCCCGCCGTCTGCGCCGGCCCGAAAGCGGAATTCGTTGCCGAAGCCGTCGCTGCCGTGATCCCGCTGCAAGTTATGGATGCACTGAAAGCCGTGGTTATCGAACAATAAAGCCGTTATTTTGATTCCTTCCTGCAAGCTCGTCACAAGCTCCGAATGAAGCATCAGGTAGCTGCCGTCGCCGAGCGCGGCGTATACCCCGCGGCCTGGCTCGGCCATAGCCGCTCCGAATGCGCCGCTAATCTCGTAACCCATGCAGGAGAAGCCGTATTCCGCATGATACGTCCCCGGCTCCGTCGCCCGCCAAAGCCGATGCATGTCGCCCGGGAGGCTGCCGGCAGCGAACACGACGACATCCGAAGGCTGCAGCGTTTCGTTAATGATACCGAGCGCCCGCGTCTGCGCCAGCCCTTCGTCCGATTCAACGCGGTACAGCCGGTCGACCTCCCGGTCCCATTCCGCTTTCAGCGCCGCAAGCTCTCCATCGTCATAGCCGCTGCAGTAATTTCGCGCGGCAAGCGCCTCGCGCAACGCGGCCAGCCCTTCCTTCGCGTCTGCCGTAACGGACAGCCCGCTAAGCTTCGCCGAATCGAAGCCGCTTACGTTTACGTTGACGAAATCGGCATCCTTGCTGGCGAAAGCCGATTTCGACGCGGTCGTAAAATCGGAATACCGCGTTCCGACGCCGATTACGACGTCGGCCGCTCCGGCAAGCCGGTTTGCCGCCAGCGTTCCCGTCACGCCGATGCCGCCCACGGCAAGCGGATGGTTCCACGGCATGGCGCTTTTTCCCGCTTGCGTCTCCGCTACGGGAATGCCGAAAGCGGACGCGAATGCGGCAAGCTCCCCGGCTGCGCCGCTGTAATGGACGCCCCCGCCCGCAACGATAAGCGGCCGGCGCTTCCCGGCGATCAGCTCCGCCGCGCGGCGAATCGAATCCGGCGACGGGGGCCGCCTGTCCAGAACATGGACCCGCTTGCGGAACAGCTCCTCCGGATAATCGTAAGCCTCCGCCTGAACGTCCTGAGGCAAAGCCAGCGTAACCGCCCCCGTTTCCGCCGGATCGGTCAGCACCCGCATCGCCTGCAGGACGGCGCTGATCAGCTGCTCCGGACGGGAGATCCGGTCCCAATAGCGGCTGACCGGCCGAAAAGCGTCGGCTGCCGAGACGGTATAATCTCCCGGCATTTCGAGCTGCTGCAGCACCGGATCGGGCTGCCGGCAGGCGAAGTTGTCGCCCGGAAGGAGCAGCACCGGAATCCGGTTGACCGTTGCCGTCGCCGCGGCCGTTACCATATTGAGCGCGCCCGGCCCGATCGAAGACGTGCAGGCGAAAATTTGCCTGCGGCCTTTCTGCTTGGCGTATGCCGCGGCGGCGTGCACCATCCCCTGCTCGTTTTTGCCTTGGATGAACGTCAAGCTTCCCGCGCTTCGTTCGAGCGCTTCCCCTAGCCCCGTAACGTTGCCGTGACCGAATATGCCCATAACGCCTTTCACGAACTTCGTTTCCGTCCCGTCGACCGACACGTATTGATTGTCTAGAAACTTAAGCAATGCCTGCGCCATCGTTAAACGAACCGTCTTCATCCGCTTCCTTATCCCCTTCCATGCAAAACTTTGCCGCTTGACTTGCTTGAACGGCCGCTGCCTCTCATCGGCCAAACGTTTTGCCTAAACGCCAATTCTCACAGCCGCCTCTTACCGCATGCCGTTTACGGGTATGCTCCGATTTTTGCGCAGTATTCGCCCGTCGCGCTTGGCCAGCTGTGCTTCCGCCTGTCCCTCACGCGGCGTATCGGCCGCTCGCCTCCCGGTTCGCCGTTCGGCTCCCCCGCTGCTTAAGGCCCTTGCGGCGATAGCCGGATTTCGAACGTTTTGTCGTATGGAGTCATCAGATTGACGAGCAGCGTCCGGCACGTCGCCGGATAACCCGTATTGCGCAAAACGGAGCCCCGATGCTCGTGCGCTCCGCCGTCGAGCTCCATCCAGTCGCCGCCGGCCTCGCACCGGACGACGCCTTCGCGCCAGAACCATACTCCCGGCGCCGCTTCCCCGCCGATCGCTTCCCCTTGCGCCGTCAGCTCCGCTTCGCCGCCGAACACAAAAGCAGCCTGCGCCATCATCCCTTCCGGCTCGTCGCAGCGTATCCGGATGCGCCAGCCTTCCCCGGTTTCCGCAACCGTCGCCTCGACCCGATGGCGCTGCTCGTGCGTCAGCGGCCGCAGCTGATGCGGCAGCAAGTACCACGGGCTGACGGGGCCACCGGCGGTATCCGGCAAGGCGCCGGCCGGAACGGGGCCGTAATAGCCTTTCCTCTCCTCGCCGGTTAACCGGTATTCCCGCTCCAGCGCCTCCATCCGCTCCAACCGCACGAAGCCCGGCTCGAACGAAGAAGAAAGCTGCACCGCATGAAGCCGGACCTTGCCGTGCCGCAAGGCAAAAAAGGAATTTCCCGCGGCCATGACGGTGGCGCTTGTCGCGCCGTTGCGGCATCTCGCAACCGGAGCGCCGAAATCCGGATGAAGGCGGCTGTGATAGATCCTCCCGCCGTGGCCGGCCGCCTCCATCCCGCTCAAGTAGCGCTCGCGCGGGAAGCTCCGGTTAATGACCACCCGGTAGCGGTCCGGCAGCCCGGCCGGCTTGACCGCCGTCTCGCGCAGCTCCGGGCGAAGCAGATAACCGATCATGGCGTTGTTGGGCAGCCAGCCCGGGTGGCGGAGCGATTCGCCCGCAAGCTTCGCAAGCGCCGCAAACAGCGGGTCACGATCGCGATGCTCCATCAGCTTGCTGACGAAGAAATAGCTCTCCATCGTATAGCTGCTGCCGAAATCCTGCCGTCCGGAATAATCGGTCACCACCTCCCCGTCCGGATGAACCAGGTACGCCATCATCCGCAAATTGCGGCGAACCGGCTCGAGCAAGTCCGGACGTTCCAGAAGCTCCGCCGCATGGAACAGCATCACGTCGCTGACGCCGTTATAGATGCCGTTGCTCCGCTCCGTCCACTCCCCGTCCTCCGTGCAGTCGATTCCTTCCGCCAGCCATGCAGCCGCCCGCTCCTTAAGCGCCGGCCGTCCGGTCAGCTTGTGCATAAAGCCAAGCGCGGCGGTCATCACCCAGCGATGATTCGGCGTATGGCAGCCGCCGGTCAGCAGCGCCGGAAGCGTCCGCTCCAGAAACAGCCGGATATCGTCCGCCGCTTTCCGCAGCGGCTCCCATTCATGCCCGGCTAGCAGCTCGTAAACCTGGGCCAGCCCGACTACGACAAAGGCGGTATCCGGCGGAGAATGCATATTCGTCCAGCCCGGCGATATCGTGCCGTCGCCGTGCTGGCTGCGCAGCATGAACGCGGCGGCAAGCTCCAGGCGGGCGAGCAGCGCTTCGTCATGGTAAAATTGCGAATCCCGATTGACGAGCGCGGCCGCCCACAGCGCCATCACCATGGGCGTTCCGCCGTGGCTCGGCCAGGCGATGCCGTTGTCGGGATCGGCGACGCCTCCGCAGTACCGGCTGCTCTCGTCAAGCACTTGGCGGCCGATGCCGTCTCTTGCCCAATAATCGTTAAGCTCGACCAGCTTCTCGTACATCCTTATTTCCCCTCTCCCATTCCCGCTTTTGCCGAATAAGTTCCCGCTTTTGCCGAATAAGCCGCCAGCTTCCCCGTCAACAAGTTGTGGCTTTCCTCGATTTCCTCCGGCTTGCAAGCGGATTTGAGCTCGTAAACCTTCACGGGCGCGGCCGCGATAATCGGCAGAAAACGGTCGAAGTAATCCATGTCGCCGCTGTGCACGTAAGGACACCAATGGTCGGACAGCCCGACCGTCTCGTGAATATGGACGCCGACGACGATGTCCTTAACGGCCTCGATATCCTCCGCGGTATCGTATAGCCCCATCCGTTCCATCATCATGCCGTGGCCGAAGTCGTACCACAGGCCGACCGGCGCCCCTTTCAAGCGGCCGACGATCTGTTGCGCTTCCATCGGCGTCGGGATCTGGTAGCAGCGCGAACGGGTTTCGATGCCGAGCGCGACATTCCAGCCTTTGGCCGCAATCCGGTCGCACGCTTCTTCGAGACTTTGCCCGATTCGCCGCACATAACGGCCGCTTAGCGACTCGCGCCGCTCCAGCATTTCGCGCCACAACGCACGGTACGCTTCGGAATCTTTACCCCGCTCCTCGTACAAGCGCTTCAATCTCTCGTCGATGTTGCCGTCGAACGGCACTTCGCCGGGATGAACGACCACCGCCTTGGCCCCGTACCGGTCCGCGTATTCCGCGGATCGCACGAGCAGCTCGACCGCCCGCTTCCGCTTCGCCTCGTCGTCGAATCCGAGCAGCGCCGAATCGGTGCCGTAATCGGGATCGCCGATACGCGGAAACGTGTTGTGCACGCTCGAGACGCCGACTTCGCCGCGTTCGATCATCGGCTCTATCGTCTCCAGCATCTCGTCCGTCACGTTATAGTTCAGCTCCGCCTGCCGGAAGCCGAGCGAGCGTATTTCCTCGAGCATTTCCCGCCCGGAAGCGTGCCGCTTCACATTCCAGCAGGTCGAGAACGAATATTCGCCTTTATCCGTCAACGCATCATCACCCTTTCACCGCGCCTAGCATAACCCCGCTTACAAAATAGCGCTGAAGCCAAGGATAAACGATCAAAATCGGCACCGTCGCAAAAATAACGCTGGCCGCCTTCAAGCTTTCCGGCATCAAAGCCGCCATATGCGTGCCTTCGACCTGCGTCAGATCGCTGACCATGTTGTTTTGGATCAGCTGATACAATTTGAGCTGCAGCGGATACAGCTCCGGACTTGAAATATACATCAGCGTATCCTGAAAGCCGTTCCAGCGTCCTACCGCGTAAAACAAGCTAAGCGTGGCGATTACCGGAAGCGACAAAGGAAGAATAATGCTCGCCAGCGTGCGGAAATGGCTGCTGCCGTCGATTTCCGCCGACTCCTCGAGACTGTCCGGAATATTCTGAAAAAAAGAGATGAGAATGATCAGGTAAAACGGGCTGATCAGTCCCGGCAAAATAAGCGCTCCCATCGAATCCAGCAGATGCAGGTTCCGAATCAGAATATATTCGGGAATAATCCCGCCGCTGAAAAACATGGTCACCATAATGATGAACATCAGCGTTTTGCGGCCCTTCAAATTCCGCTTGGAGAGCGGGTATCCGGCGAAAATCGTCATCGCCATGCACATGACGGTAAAAATAGCGGTAAGCAGTACCGTAAATCCAAGCGAGCGAATCATCGAAACGTCGCTGAAGACCTGTCTGTAAGCGCCCAAATTCCATTCGACCGGAAACAGGCTGACTTTGCCGGACATGATCGGACCGCTCGAGCTGAACGAAATGGCCAGTATATGAAGAAAAGGAGCCAGGCAGACCAGCACGCTCAACGCTATAACGATAACAATGAAGGTGTCGAATATCCGATTGGCCGTTTGTTCCTTCACGCCGCACTCTCCTTTCGCATCCCGGTTATAAAATGCTTTCGCCCGTCAATTTTTTGGACGTGAAATTCGCTCCAAGGACAAACACGAGCCCGACGACCGCCTGGAACAGGCCGACCACCGTAGCCAGCGTATATTGGCCGGACTCAAGCCCGATGCGGTAAACGAACGTGCTGAGCACGTCGGAATATTCGCGTACCGCCGTGTTCCCGATCACATACGGCCGTTCGAAGCCGATCGAGATCATATGGCCCAGATTGATAATGAGCAGCGTCACGACCGTCGGCTTCAGTCCGGGAAGCGTAATGTGCCAGATTCGTTTCAGACGGCCCGCCCCGTCGACCTCCGCCGCCTCGAACAGTTCCTTGTTAATGCCCGTCAGCGCAGCCAAATAAATGATCGTCCCCCAGCCCGCGCTTTGCCATACCCCGACAAGCAAATAAGTGAGAAGCCAATAGTTTTTGTCTGTGAGAAACGGGATCGCCTCGAAGCCGAGCGCGGTCACGAGGTTGTTGAGCATGCCGGATTGCGTGCCGAACACTTGATAGACGATTCCGCCGATAATGACCCATGAAATAAAATGCGGAATATATAAAATCGTCTGCGACAGCTTCTTGAACCAGACCGTTTTAAGTTCATACAGCATAATCGCCAAAACAAGCGGCGCCGGAAACGAAACGAGCAGATCGAGGAAATTCAGCATCAGCGTATTGCGCAGCGTCAAATAAAAGTCGCGCATCCCGAACACTTCCCGAAAGGCTTCCAGACCGATCCATTCGCTGCCGCCAATGCCCTGAAAAAAGTTGAACTCCTTAAACGCGATTTGAATGCCGTACATCGGCCCGTACTTGAAAATGATAAAATAGGCGAGCGGCAAAACAAGCAGCGCGTACAATTGCCAGTACCTCCGCAAATACGCGGCCTTGCTCATAACGGCAATCCCTCCTTCCGCAGACGGCGGGCGGGGCGAAAGGAACAGCCTTTCCCCCGCGCAAGCCGCGCTTCCTTGTGTCGCTTAATTCGACTGCATTTCTTTATAGACGGCGATCCGTTCGTCCAAAATCGCCTGGCCGCCGCTCGACATGTAATCCTTCATCATCGTTTCGAACGTGCTTTCGAATTTATCCGGCGTTACCATCGTCGTCTTGACGATGATTTCGTTGTATTTGTCTTGCAGCGTCGTACCGTATTTCGTTTGCGCCTCAATCGGCTTCTCCATCAGGACCGGCTGGAACGTGTCGGTGCTCGAGATGCGGATCGCCGCGCGGGCTTTGTCCTGGTATCTCGGATCCATTTGCAGCGCTCTCGCTTCCGTATTTTTCTCGTCGCTTCCAAGCTGCTTCCCGTTCGAAATGATGGCCATGTCCCCGGAGTTGTACAGCCGGTTCTTTGCTTCTTCCGACATGTTCTCGATCAGAACCGGAATGCCGTCCTCGTTAAGCGTATAGTTCTCCCCTTCGATGCCGTTCTGCATATGGAACAGATGGTCGCCGGAAGCCATCCAGTCCAAATATTTAATCGCTTCGACCGCGCGCTTGCTCGACTTCGGAATCATGATATACATGCCGTTCGGCGCATAGCTCGGCTTCGCGTATTTGCCTTCCGAATTGGAGTAAGCGTCAACCGGCGTCAAGGTGGCGCCCGGAACGTTGGCCTCCAATGTGGAGAGCATGCCGTCAACGTAGTACGGATTAATATCGTCTTCGCTCAGGAAGCCGACCAGTCCGCTCGAGACGTCCTGCGACAACTGCTTTTTGTCCTTGTCGAGGGCGAAATCCTTGCTCATCAGCCCTTCGTTGTACAGCTTGTTCATGAACTTCAGCGCCTCTTTGAAGCCCGGCAGCAGAATCGGATAATCGTTGGAGCCGAGCTGCTGGGTCAGCGTATATTTCTGTTCCTCCGTTAACGGCTCGATGAACGACCAGATCAGCGGATCGACCTGGGCGGCGGCGATCGTCATGCCAAGCGGAATGACTTTGCCGCCCGTTTCGCCCGGGTCCTTCTCTTTAAAAGCCTTCAACGTATTGTAAAGCTCCTCCGTCGTTGTCGGCAGCGGAAGGCCCAGCTTATCCAGCCAATCTTGCCGGATGGCGGAGGCGTATTTGCCCAAGTTCGCCCGTTTCGCCGGTATGGCGTATTGCTTTCCTTCGAATTTCCCGTAGGCGAGAACGTCTTCGCCCAAAAATTGCTTCAAATTCGTTCCGTACTGGTCGAGCAGCTCGGTGAGGTCGGTCAGGCCTCCCTGCGATGCATAACGGTTAAATACATTCGGATCGTACGAAAATACGATATCCGGCACATCGCCGCCGCTTGCCATGAGCACGTTAAGCTTCTCCACTTCTTCGGAACGCGGAACGGGAACGAATTCGACGTTAATGTTGTTCGGCTTTCCGAACTGCTCCTGCACATATTTCGTTAAGTAGTTGTCGGTAATGGTGCTGCCTGCCGGCGAGTTGCCCCGGTCGAACACTTCGACTTTAAACGTGACCGTCTCGGCGGAATCGGTTGACGAGCCGTCAGATGATTTCGGGCTGGATGAACAGGCGGATATGACGAGCGAACAGACAAGCATTAACAGCAGGATGGAGCTTGCGCCTTTTTTAAACCCTCTTTTGTTCACGTTGCGAATCATCCTTTCAACCCCTTTATTCATTTATGTTCCGTGACGGATCCGTGCATCGTGTGCGGCTTGGATCCCGGCTCGTCGATTCCGCTATTGACGAAATCGCTTTCATTTCCTGCGGCGAAGCCTGTCACCGGAATGCCCCCAGTATGTCACGACCCTGCCGCGCGCCGCAATAAACTAGTTTCCGATCGATAAACCGCCGCGGATTTTCCGATGCTGCAGGCAACCTAAACCGAAATCGTGGAGTATACCAAATTCGGAATTCCCTCCCCCGATCGGCTAATCCGCTAGGACAAAGCGGCTCGAGCCCTCACGTACCCATTAACAACGGCGAAGCGGCTGGCATACTGGCACTTAAAGAGAGCTTTGTCCGGCAGGAAGCGGCTTGTTTCCCGCAAGTACCGTCCAAACGGCAAAGCGGCAGTTGGCACCCTAAGGCACAACGTGGCTTAAAAGACGGGAATAAGAGCTTTTCCGTTAGGATAACGCGGTTCCAGCACAGTTGGATTGTCGAAGACGGCCGCGGAGAAGTTAAGCGCTTTTGGGGAGTCCAGAGGGGCAAGCCCCTTGGATCCCCCTCCTCTGGAGGGGGTGGGGGGGAGGCGGCCATTATGGCGCGGGTTTTATTTTGAGCTTGCGGTAATCGCCCGGCGTGACGCCGACGACCCGCTTGAACATGCGGCCGAACGAAATCGAATTCGCATAGCCGACTTGGAGGGCAATGTTTTGCACCGTCTCGTCCGTCTCGGCCAGCAGCCGTTCCGCCCGCTTCATTCGCAGCTGAACGAGAAAATCGACGAATTTCATATCGAATTCTTCCTTGAACAAATAACTGGCGTATTTGCCGGAAATATCGAACCGGTCGCTCAAATGCTTCAAAGATAAGTCCGGATCGGCGAAATGCTCTTCGATGTAAGCCCGCATTTCATTAATCATCGCACGATGGTTTTTCGTTTCGCAAACCGCGACGTACGTTCTGTAAATATCGGTCAAATGCTCGAAAAAAAGCGACTTCAGCTGCTCCAGCGAAGCGCTGTTTTCCGTCTTCTGCGCAAACTGCTCGGCTTGCTTGCCTTTAAAATATTCCGTCAGGCTTTCCGACACGTCGCCAAGCTCCCGCTCCAGCATGTCCAGCATCGTCTGAAGAAGCGTACGGATCTCCCCGTCCTTCAGACAACCTGCCTCAAGCGACGCGAATATTCCGTCCAGCCGAATGCGCCAATCGCCGGTGGAAAGCCGGAACTCCTTGACGAGTTCCGCCATCGCTTGCAAATGGCCGTACCAGCCGCGGCCGGATTCGCCCGGCAGCTCGTCGCTCATAATGACGGCGGCTTTCCCGCGCGAAAGCTTGTGCTGGAGCGCTTCGACGGCAGCCCGGCAAGAGTGCTGGATTCGGTCCAATCCCCGCTCAACCGGTCCAACGCCAAAAAGCAGCGTCATGCCGAGATGTCCGGAGACCCATTCCAAGCCTTTATCCGCAAACCGGCGAATGGTATCCTTCGCGGCCTTCTCCTCGCCGCCCATCGCGACCAGAATCCCCATCCGGCTTGAACCGATCCACTCCGCCCATCCGGCCAGCCCTTCGTTCCGGGCCAGCTCCTGCAATACGTTCTGAAGGGCGAATTTAAGCGCGCTTTGGTCTCCGGCCGAAAATCCGCGCTGAAAGTCGCCGAAATTGGCGATTTCCGCTACGACGACCGCCACCCGTTCGAACGAAACGCCCTCCGGCAAAGGCTTCAATTTCCGCAGCCGCTTGTCCGCAGCCGCGAGCCGTTCGCCTTGAACGATTTCAATAAAAAGCTGTCTGCGGGCGATGAGCAAATTTTCCCGATGCTCGTTTTCGTATTCCGACGTTTGCCGAATAAGGCGTTGAAGCGCCTGATCGATCATCGACAGCTCGTCTTTGTCCGGTCCGGAGCTGTCCTTGGTCAGCTGGACATGCTCGATCCGGTTCATCAAGAGACGGATCGGTTTATAATTTTTTCGCGTGATATAGACGATGTAAACAACGGCCAGAACGACGATCAGAATGCCGATGACAATCCACACGTAAGAAATGACCGACACCCAGCCGAACAGCTGCCCTTGCAGAATGCCGCTCTCATAAGTCCAGCGGGCCCGTTCGGAACGGACCGTATTGAATATTCGGGCGTCCGTCGCGTCCGGAGCTGAATTATATACGACGTTTCCTTCACTGTCCGTAATTTTCAGATAGGATACGCCGGAGTTGATCGTCTGCTCCACCTGCCGGAGCAGCGCATACATATTGACGTTAAGGACGGTCAAGCCTTGCTTGCCGAACGGAATCGGGGTCCGCTTATAAATCGAAATGACGCTCGCCGGCGTATCCGCCGTTCCGCTGGCTAAAGTCCGCACGCCGGACCAGCCGGACGGCCCGCTTCCGGCAAGCGCTTGCTCGATAAACGGGCGGTCGGCAAAAGATTGCAGATCGACAAGACCGTTGCTCGTCAGCACCTGTCCATCGATAGCCCGGTATATGTAGACGGAGTCGATTAATTCGTTCGATCCGGCGAACGCGTTTAACGCTTGGACGACATCGTAGAGCGCGATCGGATCCTCGTTGCCGTCAAACCGGTTCAAAAACGAACTGTAAATCCGCTCGCCCTGCAGCCGGTCCAACAGCTCGTATTCGATTTCGGTGAGCGATTCGTCCACCGTATGAGCGACCTGCGTCGTCGAAAACAAATCGGCCTTGGCCGTTACTTTGCGCGAAGTCTCGTTAATGACGATAAACGATAGAAACACAAGCAATGTAACCGTTAACAAAAAAATCGGAAAATAAGAGAGCAGCAGTCTTCTGTACCAATTGCCTCGGAACATGAAAGCACCTCTTCCCGGGAAGTACAAACTGTTGCTCTATAGTTTAACACGCTCGGATGCCCGCATCCACCGTTTTGGCCGAACCGTCCCGCCGGACGACCGCCAACGGCAAAGCTGCAAATGAATACAATTTGTCAATGAAAGGGATATTAATCCGGAGTATGAATCTGGTAACGCCAAAAACGATGCAATGAGGAGAGGTTCGGGTGAATGTAGTCGATTGGAGCCGCGGCTTGACGGAAATGACGCTTGCTTTTCACATTTTGTTCGCTACGGTAGGGGTTGGCATCCCGATCTTCATCTCCATCGCCGAATTGATCGGGATTCGTAAAAAAGACCCTCATTATTCGCTTATGGCGCGGCGCTGGACGCGCGGCTTCGTCATTACGGTAGCCGTAGGCGTCGTAACCGGGACGTGCATCGGCTTGCAGCTAAGCCTGTTATGGCCCGAATTTATGCGTTTCGCCGGCAATGTCATCAGCTTGCCGCTTTTTCTGGAAACGTTCGCGTTTTTTTTCGAAGCCATCTTTCTCGGCATTTATCTGTACACCTGGAACCGTTTCTCCAACCCGTACTATCACTGGCTGCTGACCCTTCCGATCGTCGTCGGCTCGTCGGCATCCGCCCTTTTTATTACGATGGTCAATGCGTTTATGAATACGCCGCAAGGGTTTAAGCTTGAGAACGGAAAGCTCGTCAATCTCGATCCGCTCGCCGCCATGTTCAACCCCGCGACGCCTTCCAAAGTGGCGCATGTCCTGTCGTCGGCGTACGTCACGGCAGCCTTTCTGCTCGCCATGATCGCGGCATTCTCCATGCTGCGGGGCCGGGATAACGACTATTACAAAAAATCGATCCGGCTTAATATGATCACCGGACTGATCCTGGCGGCGGCCACCATCTGGATGGGGGATGCTTCCGCCGTCTTTCTGGCCGAGGAACAACCCGAGAAGCTGGCCGCGGGCGAATGGCATTTCGAAACCGGCAGCGAGGTTCCGCTTATTATCGGCGGCCGGCTCAATCCGGATACGCTGGAAATTACGGGAGCGATCCATATCCCTTGGGCGCTTAGCATTCTGGCGACGCACTCCCCCGGCGGAACGGTCGTCGGCTTAAACGATTTTCCGCAGGATTTATGGCCTCCGCTCTACGTTCATTACTTGTTCGACGCCATGGTCGGCATCGGCTTCTACCTGTTTGCGGTTCCTGCGCTGTTCCTGCTGATGGCCGCAGCGAAACGATGGAATCCTTACAACCGTTGGATGCTCGGCGGCATTCTGGCGGGAGGGCCCCTTTCTTTGTTCGCCATCGAGCTCGGCTGGTTTTATGCGGAGGTCGGACGGCAGCCGTGGATTCTAAGAGGCTACATGCGGGTGTCCGACGCCGCTACGACGAACCCCAATGTCGGAGTGACCTTTTTTCTGTTCGCCGCTTTGTACCTGCTGCTCGGGATCGTCTGCCTGCTTATTCTCGGCCGGCTGTTCCGCAATAAACCCGCGGAGCTGGAGCTCGAGCAGCGCCGGATTATTTTGTAGGGGGCACGGAAATGTCGCTTGAACAAATAGGCATCACCGTTCTTTGGCTATTCCTTTACGGCTACTTGATTGTCGGGTCCATCGACTTCGGCGCCGGGTTCTACGCTTATTTCGGCAAAGTCATCGGGATCGAAACGGTGATTAAACCGGTCATCTCCAGGTATCTGTCGCCGGTTTGGGAAGTGACGAACGTATTTCTCGTTTTTTTTATCGTCGGCATCGTCGGCTTTTTTCCGGAGACTGCTTATTATTACGGAACCGCGCTGCTGATCCCGGGGAGCATCGCGCTTATCCTGCTCGCCGTCCGCGGCTCTTTCTATGCGTTCGCGAATTACGGGGCCGGCCGAAATCATCTTTATTTGCTCGCCTACGGAGCGACGGGACTTTTTATTCCGGCTGCCTTATCCACCGTGTTTACGATTTCGGAAGGCGGTTTTTTGGAGGTCCGCGGAAATACCGTAACGCTGTTAATGGAGGAGTTGTTCTTCAGCGCGTACTCTTGGGCGGTCGTGCTTCTGGCCGTCTCGAGCGTTCTGTTTATCAGCTCGACCTTCCTGACCTATTACGCCGCCAGCGCCGAAGACCGGAAGGCGCTTGAATGGCTTCGCGCCTTCGCCTTATGGGGAGGAATTCCGACGATCATCTCCAGTCTTTTTGTATTTATCGCGCTTCGGAACCATAATCGGGACCATTTTGAGAATACGCTTGAGCTTTGGTGGATGTTCGGCTTGTCCCTGGCATGCTTTATTACGGCCGTTTGGCTCATTTGGCGCCGCCAAAATTACGGAACGGCATTCGTCATGGTCATGCTTCAATTTGCCTTTGCTTTTTTCGGCTACGGGATTTCGCATCTCCCGTACTTGCTTTACCCTTATTTGACGCTTGCAAGCAGCGTGACGAATCCGGCTATGGGACGGGCGCTCGTCATCGCGTTTTTGGCCGGCCTCGTTCTGCTCGTCCCGACGATCGCCTTGCTGCTCCGGCTCTTTCTGTTTAACGCAAGATATGTGAAAGGAGAAACGCCATGAATATATTCGATCGTCAGGAAAAATGGCTGATTCGGCTTTGCTTCGGAATCGCCGGATTGATGTTGTTGTCCGCCATCCGCTACATGCTGTGAGAACGCGTGATTAGCGTTTCGAAGACGGGCTTAAAAGGCCTGATCCGGGATGCGGACCCGGAAGACGGTGCCGGACCCGACTTCGCTTTCCGCTTCTACGCTTCCCCCGTGCAAATGGACGATCCGCTGCACGATCGAAAGGCCAAGCCCCGTGCTGCCTTCTCCTCTTTTTCTGGCTTTGTCCGTCCTATAGAAACGGTCGAAAATAAAAGGCAGCTCGTCCGCGGCGATGCCCTCGCCGGTATCGGCAACCGATACGATCACGCTGCCTTGCTCCCGAAATGCTTTAATTTCGATCGTGCGGCCTTCCGGTATGTATTTTACGGCATTGGACAACAGATTCGACCATACTTGCATGAGGAGTACCTCGTCCCCGTTCATATACAGCTGAGACGGTACGCGCATGTAGACGGCGATCTCTTTTTCCGCCAGCTGCCATTCCAGCAGCTGCAGAGCTTGCCTGATCTGCGGCCGAAGCGGATAACTCCTTCTGCTGACGGCTTCGGTGCCGTTGTCGAGCGTCGACAAGAGCAGCAGCTGCCTGCTGAGCGCCGCGAGCTGCCGGGCCTCCTGCCCGATGACGGTGGCGTACCGGCGGATTTGCTCCTCGCCGATATCCTTTCGCAGAAGGGAATCCGCATAGCCCTGAATGGAAGCAAGCGGAGATTGGATTTCATGGGACACGTTGGCGACGAACTCCCGTTTGGCCTTGTCCGAGCTTTCGAGTTGAAACGCCATCTTGCGGAAATGGGAAGCCAGCTGCCCGATTTCGTCTCTTCTTTTGGTCGGCAGCTTCAAATTAAAGTCGCCTTGCGCAACCCGCTTGGTCGCCTCGGTCAAGCGGATGATCGGCTGCACAAGATAACGGGTGCTGACAAGCAGGTACGGAATGCCGAACAATACCGAGAAGCCGAACATGAGCGCAAAAAAAAGCTGCAGCTCGTCAAACTGCAGGCGGGAATCGTGCCGTAAAAACATGGCGTACCGCTCCGGCCCGGCGGTTACGGCCACGCCTACCGTGTTGCTCTGCCGGTTGTCGAAATAGCTTGGAATAAGCGCATGGTACGGATAATCGGCAATGCCGTGATAATCGCTCCCGGCGAGTACGGCTTCCTTCACCCCGGCGGGGAGGTCGCGAATGCCGAAGTCGTTGCCGTAGAACGTCTCGTTGCCTTCCTCGTCGTACATATAAATCTGATAGCCGAGCCCGGCTGTAATGCGGAGAAAGTCGTCGATCTTTTCCGGTACCTGGCTTATGTACGCCTGCATGTTTTGCGCAGCGCCAAACAGCTTGGCGTCCTGCCGGTGCTTCAGCTCCCAATGGTAGTAGGCATTGGCCATAAACAAGCCGAGCAGGCAGCTGATCGCGATCGTATAAACCGTAATCAGGAATACGCGGAAATAAAGCGAGCTCATGATACGTACACCTCAAGCTTGTACCCGATCCCCCTGATCGTCTGGATGGCAAAGCCTTGAGCGGGATTTTGAAACCTTTTGCGCAGCCGCTTAATATGCACGTCGACCGTCCGTTCGTCCCCGTTATAATCGTTCCCCCAGACGAGACGGATCAGCTCGTCGCGCGTAAACACCCGGCCCGGGTATTCCGCCAGCTGGGCAAGCAGCTCAAATTCCTTGAGCGGAGGAAAGAAGACGTCGTCGCCGTCCACGACCTCGTAGTTTTTCCGGTCGATCACGAGGCGGTTAAGCCTGATTTTGTCGCTTGACGCCAAGGAATACCGCCTGAACAGCGCCTTCAGCCGGAACAGCAGCTCCGGCAGCTCGAACGGCTTCGTGATGTAATCGTCCGTGCCGTGCAGATAGCCCTGTTCCTTGTCGCTGAGCTGGCCGCGGGCCGTAAGCAATATAATCGGGATATCGTAGTTTTCGCGGATATGCGCGCACAATTCAAGTCCGTTCATCTCCGGCATCATGACGTCGAGAATGGCCAGATCGACGGTAAGCTTTTGCAAAATTTCCACAGCCTCTTTCCCGTTTTGCGCCTCGTGCACGCGAAAGCCTTCTCTGGTCAAATAATGCGCGATTAACGTCCGGTTATGAGCATCGTCGTCGGCAACAAGCAGCTGTTTCATTTCGGATTAACCCTCCTTTGACGTGACTGCCGCGTCAGGCGATTAATGGCTAAGTTTGCCGCTTCTTTTCAGCATCATAATAAGAAAAGGCCCGCCGATGACCGCCATAATGACCGAGGCGGGAATTTCCGCCGGCGCAAGCGCCGTCCGGCCGATCGTATCGGCAGCCAGAATAAGCAGCGCCCCTCCTACGGCGGAAAAAGGAATAAGCAATTTGTAATTGGAGCCGATCAGCGCTCTTCCGATATGCGGGACGAGCAGCCCGACGAACATAATTAAGCCGCCGATCGCCGTTGCAACGGAAGCGAGCAGCACCGCCACGGCGGAAATGCCAAGTCTTGACCATTCCACGCGGAGCCCCAGGTTTCGCGCCGTTTCGTCCTGGAAGGCAAGCATGTTGCACAGCCCCCCGAGCGGCAAGGAGAGGAGCAGCCCGATGCCGCCAAACAGCCCCAATATGTAAACGTCATCCCATATTTTCATTGTAAAAATGGAAGAGACCGCTTGATTGACCGTCGTCACCGCATAGCTGCCGCGGTAGTTGAACGACTGGCCGAGCCCGGTAAAGGTCGCGTTAACGGCAATGCCGACGAGAATAAGCCGCAGCGGGTTTAAGTTCACGCGCCAGGACAGCGAGTACACGAGGAAGCAGGCAAGCGCGCCTCCGAGCACGGAAAACAGCGGCGACCAGAAATAAAGCATCGGGAACAAGGTGACGACCGTAATCGAGACAAGCCCCGCTCCCGAAGAGATGCCGATAATGCCCGGCTCGGCCAGCGGGTTTTTGATGACGGCCTGCAGCAGGACGCCCGAAACGGCCAGCGCCGCTCCCGTCAGCATCGACACGATAATGCGCGGAAACCGCAGGTCGCGGATAATGTCCACCTGTTCGTTTTGGCCGAAAATAAGGCCTTGCACAAGCCCGCCGAAGCTTACCCGAATGCTTCCGAGCATCGCCGATAACAAAGCGGTTGCGGCCAATAAAAGAACCGCGATTGCAAATACGATCGTTTTTTTGTTCATCTCGTTTTGTCCTTTGCCGGATTAAGGGTACAGCATCGGCAGCAGCGCCTCCAGCGCTTCGCCGGCCGCCATGTTTCCCGTCGTGCCGAATAACGCTTCCTCCAGGTCGTAAACGCGCCCCGTCTGCACGGCGGTGAAATGCTTCCATATATCGTTTTTCTCGAACTCGGCGTCGAACATTTGGACGACCTCTTCCGGCATGCCGTGCGCGGCGCGAAGAATGACGTCGGGATTGGCCTGCTGGAGATATTCCGTGTTGGACGCCAAATATTCGACCGTCTCGCCTTGCACGATATTTCGGCCTCCAAGCAGCTTGACCAGGTCGCCGATGTACGAATTTTCCGTCGCGACCAGATAGCTTCCCGGAACGCCAAGCAATATAAGAACCGTCGGCGGCTCCTTCCCTTCGATCCGGCTGCGGATATCCGCAAGCTTCGACTCGAGCTCGCCGACGATATCGGCGGCCCGCTCCTGCTTGCCGAATTGATTGCCGAGCTTCGTAATTTCGGCTTTCATGTCGTCCAAGCTGGTCAAGTCAAGAAACGTGGCATTTAAGCCTGCATTTTCGAAGACCGGCTCCAGCTCGTATTGCAAAGTCGTGACGGACAATACGTCGGTCGGTTTTAACGACTTGACGATTTCCATGTCCGGGCTCATCGGATTGCCGACCTCCGTTACGCCCTCGTAACGCTCCGGCATCGTTTTGACGCTGGTCGGAATGCCGACTAAATCGACCTCCAAGGCATCCAGCATTTGCGTGACGGCAACGGTCGTGGAAACGATCCGCCGCTCTTTCGCCTCTTGCGGGGCGGCTGCGGCGCTTGCCGGCGCAGGCGTCGCCGTAGAGCCGGCTTGCGGCTTGAGGCCCCCGTTCCCGCAGCCCGCAAGAACAATGGCGGAGGCGACAATGACGGCCGTCAGCTTCAAACGTTTTTTGATCATTCGCATATCCCCCTGCGCTTGCCCGCTATGACCGGCGCTTTCTTTTCCATAAATAAAAGGCTCCTCCGCCAATCAGCAAAGCGGCGGCAAGCACCGGCGCCCACCGGTTCGCCGTAGCCGCGGGGCTTCCGCCGCTTAATGGCTGCCCCGCTTCTTCCGCGGCAACGGACGCTGCGATCGCTTCGCCTTGTTCCGCAGCATCCGCTTCGGCAAGCGCCGCTCCCTCCCCTTGGGCTTCGCTCTCGAGCGGTTGCGCCGAAGACTCGGCGCCTTCGCCTCCGGCTGCCGGCGTTCCGGTCGCCTCCGGCTGTGCGGCCCCTGCCTCCTCCGGGCTTGCCGACGCCTCGGCCTTCGCTTCCGCCGGCTGCTTCGTCTCCGGCGGCGTTACCGCGGCGGTCGGGCTTGCCGCAGCGGCCGCTTCGGGCGTTTCGGGCGTTTCCGCCGCCGCCGGCTTATTCGCCGCGGCTTGCTTTTGCCCGGACGATGCCGCCCCCGGCGCCGGGCTTGCGGCGGGCTGAGCAGCCGCCGGTTTCGCCGCCGGCTGCGCGGTTGCCGTCGGCTCCACGGTTGCCGCCGGCTGCGCGGCGGCCGCGGGCTGCTGCGTGCTCGCCGGCTCCGCCGCCTTCACGGCCCGAAAGCTATCCAGATCGAACGAGATCCGAATCGTATAATCGTGATCGTAATCGATATCCGGCACCGTGACGTGAATTTTGGATACGATCGGGCTCGTAATGTCCGCCGTAAACTCCACCGTTCGTTTGTCGTCCCCTTCGCTGATCACTTTGGTATCGACATAACCGTCGCCGCTTGGCACCTTAAACTCGGTAACCCACGCGCTATGATTAATCGTCATTTGAATCGTCGCCTTGCCGTCCTTTATTGTGACGGAAGCCGGCTTTTCCCAATAATCGTTCGCCATGGAGACGGAATCGTTATCGGCTTGCAGCACGACATACTCTGCCGTATAGGTTCCGTCCGGCAACGCCGCCTCCGCAGAGCCCGCGCCCGGCGCAAGTATCGCTATCCATAAAGCTGCCAGCAAGCAGCAGACAAGTCCTTGAACTTTCAACGTATTCCCTTCCTTTCGCCCTTTAAATGATATTGATAATTATTATCAATTATGCATCCAATATTTTCTTATTGTCAATCCCTTTTTTCGCCTCCCCCATCGCCTCCAGAGGAAGGGACCCACAGGGGTTGCACCCTCTTGACACCCCAATTGGCGTTCCTGCCACGCGGCCCGTCTTCGACAATCCGACGATACTGGAACCGCGTTGTCCTGACGGACAAAGCTTTCATTCCCTATTCCTAAGCCACGTTGTGCCTCGGGGGCCTGCCTGCCAACTCTCGCTTTCGTCAAGTTCCGTTCGAACTTCTCGCGCATTGTCCTGACGGACAAAGCTTAAGAACCGACTTCTGCTGCGCTGAAAAAAGCCTTCAAGAGCGGGAACGTTCTCTTGAAGGCCCTCTTTCATACGATTAACTCAGCTCGTTTGTTCAAGCTGCTCCAGCGGCTTGCGGACGACCTTCACATCGTAGAACACGATCTTGTTGGATATAATATAGTCCGGCTTCTCGCGGTGGGAATGCGACTCCCGAAACGCTTCGCTCCGCGTCCATGCCTGAAAATCCTCTTTGCTTTCCCACTTCGTGCTGACGGTTACCTCATCGTACTCCTTCGTATTTTCCGTCATCATCACCTCAAGGCCGAGAAAGCCTTTCATTCCTTCCACCTTGCCCACTTTGTTGAAACGTTCGATCAGCTTCATCCCGCTGCCCTTCGTAATTTGCGATACGTTCGTGACAATTACCATTGTCGATTCCTCCTTTAATTGTTGTGGAACAGGAATAATGACCGGATAAGCGCCTTGCATATCGATTCGGGCGACTACCCCGAATACGTCCAGCATGAAGCGCCGGTCAATCACGGTTTTGGGCGGCCCGCTGGCCGCAATCCGGCCGCCGTCCATCGCGATCAGATAATCGCCGTAGGCCGCGGCCTGCTGCAGGTCGTGAAGCACCATTACGATGGTAAGACCCAGCTTCCGGTTGATGCTTCTCAACGTTTCCATCAAATCGAGCTGATGGGACAGATCCAGATAAGTCGTCGGTTCGTCCAGCAGCAGAATGCCCGCTTCCTGCGCCAGAGCCATCGCAATTCGCGCTTTTTGCTTTTCGCCGCCGGATAATGTATGGAACATGCGATCCTCGTTACGGGTAATGCCCATTGCCGATAAAGCCCAATCGACGGCTTTCTCGTCCTCCGGAGACAAGCGGCTGCGGAATGCGGATTGCCGCGGCGATCTGCCAAGCGCCACAAGCTCGCGGACCGTAATGTCCGGAATGTGGTCCTTCTCCTGGCCCAGCAGCGCCACGAGCCGGGCGAACGCCTTGCGCGAATAGGACGAGCCGGGTTCCCCGTTATACCGGATTTGCCCGCAGTCGGGTCTCAAGATTCGGGCAAGCATCCGAAGCAAGGTCGATTTGCCCGAGCCGTTCCGCCCGACGATGGCGGTAATTTGGCCTTCGGGAATTATCGCTTCAATATCCTGCAGCTCGAAGTGCTCCAGCTTGTAAGAAAGATTTTGAACCGTTAACGCCATTTAGCCGATCAGCCTCCTTCGTTTCAATAAAACTAGAAAAAACGGAGCGCCAAGGCATGCCAGCAATACGCCGGCGGGCAGCTCGATCGGGTCGAACCAGCTGCGCGCGATCGTGTCGGCGACAACCATAAGCGCCGCCCCTCCGGCCATGGATACCGGCAGCAGATAGCGGTAATCGTCGCCGATCATCAGGCGGACGGCATGCGGAACGATCAAGCCGACAAACCCGACCAGCCCCGCCACGCTGACCGCCGTCCCCGCCAGCAGAGAGGCCAAAGCGATTATGAGAAAGCGCTGGCGTTCCACATGCTGTCCAAGCGACTGGGCCGACTGGTCGCCAAGCATAAGCAGGTTTGACGTTTTGGCCGCAAACGGCGTAAGCGCCATCCCCACGACTGCATACGGAAGCATAAAGGCAAGATGATTCCAGCTTCTTCCGCTTAACCCTCCGGCGAGCCATGGAATAACGCTTTGGATGCGGTCGCTGTTCATCGACATAATGCCGTTCATGATTCCTCCGAGCAGCGCGTTTACGGCAATGCCGGCAAGCACGATTTTGACCGGGGAGCTGCCCCCGTCCCAAGCCAGAGCATATATGATGAGCGAGGTCAGCATCGCTCCGGCGAAGGCGATTCCCGGCAGCAAATAGCCGAATTCGGGAAACAGCACCAGCGCAATAACGGCGGCAAGCCCTCCGCCCGACGACACCCCTATAATGCCGGGATCGGCAAGCGGATTTCGCATGACGCCTTGCAGCAGAGCGCCGGATGCCGCCAGGCAGGCTCCCGTCAGCAGTCCGACGAGCACGCGCGGCAGCCTTAAATCCCATAGGATCGTTTGTTTTACCGCTTCCCCTCCATTCAGCAGTATGCTCCAGACTTCCGGTACCGATATAAAAACAGAACCGCTTCCGATTCCGAAAAGAACCGCCAACGCCATCACCGGCGCGGCACCTGCCCCCATCCATAACCGGCGTTTGTTTCTCGTCCGTACGTTCATGGCTCCAGAAGCCCCCTTAGCTCGTTCAGCGCCTCTATAACCCGGGTTCCCGGGTTCGTGCCGAACAAGTCCGGGGGAAGAACATGAATGCGCCCGTCCTTAACGGCATCTAAGCCGCTCCAGGCCGGATTGCTTTCCATTTCCCGGATAAAACCTTGCCGGACTTCCTCCGAATCGCCATGCGTCATGATAAAAATGACGTCCGGGTCGGATTCGACCACCCGCTCCGTATTTAGTTGCGCGTACTGCGGGTAGCTTTGAAGCCTCGGATAATCGGCCGCCACGTTCAAGCCGCCCGCAGTCTCCAGCAAGTTACCGGCCAAGGAGTTCGGCAGCGCCGCCAAGTACGTCCCGGGAGCGCCGTATACGACCAAAGCTCTTGTCTCTCCCGTCTCCGCTTTAAACGCCTCAAGCTCCCGGTCCATCTTGGCTGTAATTTCGGCTGCCGTCGTTTCTTTCCCGAGCAGCCTTCCGATCAGCTCGATTTGGCGCCGTATATCGGCAATGGAATTGGCTTGCGTTAACACAAGCTCCGCTCCGATTCCTTTCAGCTGGTCCTCGTCCTTCAAATTAATCGGATTATTGCCGAGAACCACCTGCGGCCGAAGAACAGCCAATTTTTCCAGATCGACGGTATGCACGGAGCCGACGACCGGCACGTCTTCCCAACGTTCATCCTCTATCCCGTCATTGTCTTCGGGACGCCCGACGACGGTACCGCCCAGCGCGTAGACAATGTCGACCTCCCCGTTCCCCAACGCGACGATCCGCTCAGGCGGGCCATCCAGCGTCACCTTCCGCCCCGCGAAATCTTCGTATACCAGGCTGCCTTCGCCGGCGCCCTCATCCGCTGCCCCCACGCTGCACCCCGCCGCAAGAAAGAGGAGCAGAAGAGGCGCAAGGAATGCTGCTTTCCGGCGTCTTCTTTTTCTATTCAATGCTTAAACCTCCGGTTTTAATTGAGATTGATTATCAATTCATTTGGATTTTATCCCCGCTTTGTGAACGGAGGATGAACTTCTGATTACAAAAAGAGCTCTCCTAAAACCGTGGAAAGTTCCTTGTAATCACTTGTAATTTAATGTTCATTTTCCGTTCATATACCGGTTTTAGAATGTCGGTGTAACTCACTATTTGGTTTCATGGCGTCTTGACTGCAGGCTTCATTCGATACAATCGCAATAGACCCTTTTTTTACATTGTCTATTGAGAATGATAATCATTACTTACAGGACCCATGGACCGCCAACAAGAAAGGAGCTGGTGCGTCAAGCCATTTTGTTTCCCCGCAACTGGTTATTGCCCGATGACGATAAGACAACATCATATCAATCGAAGGAGAGTGTTGATCCATGAAACAAAGGACAATGTTCAAAAAATCGGCGTTTACCATGACGCTCACGCTCGCTCTTGCTTTAGTTCTCGCGATTCCGGCTTTTGCGGCCTCATATCCCGTGCAATTTCTCGGCAGCGACGGCGTGACGCCTTCGACCCATGCGTCTTCTTATATCGAAGGCGGCGCGGCGGACGTAACCGGTTCGGCAGGAAACTATACGGTGACGCTTAAGCTGAAAAACTATGAGCCTTCCTTCCCGGCGCTGCCGATCAGCTATCCGTCCTTAAAGGTCGACCTGAACGGCGACGGAACGTACGAGACGACCGCAAACCGTTCCGTTTCCGGCTCGAATACGGTCTTTACGTTCAGCGGCGTTAACAATTTGTCCGACAACGTTCCCGTATTGCTTGCGGTTAACGTATCCGGCATCCATTCCACGGAATACGATTTGTACATCGACTGGCTTTAATTAATAAAGGCAATGCAAAATCCCCTTTAAGCGGCAATAAGCTTAAAGGGGATTTTTAACGCGCCGCGAGCAGATACGATCTTCTCAGTCGTTGTCTTAAAGTCGAAACGTTTCGGAGAGAAATAAAAGACAATTGATAACCCCGAACTTACGGATCTTCTATTCGAATAAAAACAGCCTTGAACCGGTTATGGCCGGTCCAAGGCTGTTTCCTTTATTGTTTAGGCTGCGGCCGCCGCTTCTTCCGTTGCTGCGGCTTCTGCCTCTTCCGCCGCGATCAGATCGACCAGACGGATAACCATTGCCAGCGCCTCCGCTCTCGTTGCAGGAGCATTAGGATCAAACCGGCCGCCGTCTTTGCCCGTAATGAGACCGGCCTCGACTGCCGCTGCAACCTCTTTGCTGGCCCAGGCCGGAATATCGGCTTCGTCGGCAAAAGCCGTTTGCGGCGCGTTCGCCGTATCCAGCTTGGCTGCACGCGTGACGATAACGGCAAGCTCCGCCCGCGTAATTGGATTGCCCGGACGGAACGCCCCGTCCTCGTAACCGCTAATGAGACCAGCGTCCACCGCCAGAACCGCATGCTGACTTGCCCATGCCGGAATGCGGTCCGCGTCCTTGAAGCTTGTTGCGTTAGAACCGGCTTGGCTGTCGCTAAGCTTGAGCGCCCGGCTGATCATCGTAATAAACTCGCCGCGGTTAATCGTCCCGTTCGGGAGGAAGCTTCCGTCCGCATAGCCGTTTACGATTCCTAACTGCACGCCCCTGCTAATATAATCGGCCGCCCAGTGGCCCTCGGTATCCGTAAACGAAACGCTTCCGCCGGCGGACGTGCCCCCTTGGGCCGTTTCGCCTCCCGTTGCCGTTCCGCCCTCTACTTCCGCATCCTCTTCCGGCAGCTCGAGATCCGGAGGGCCTACGTTCCCGTCTCCTCCGATCACTTCGGAATCGACGTCCGCCACCTCCAGCGAATCTTCGTCAAATAAAAATTGAATGTCGTACGTATGATGGTAATTGATTTCGTCCCAATCCACTTTTACTTTGGCGTCAATTTTTTTCGACAAGCTTGGAATCGAATAGGACATGACTCTCGTATTGTTGGCGTTGTCCCTGCTTACGACTTTGCCGCTGCTCCCGTCGATCGAAATACTGGTAACCTCTTTACTCCTTAGTACGGTAAAGGATGCATTATACTTTCCGTCCGTTACTTTCAGCAGCGCCGGGCTTACGACATAATCGTTGGCAATCGAGGTTTGGTTCGTTCCATCCTTCAAAATTTTAAAATCAATATAATAATACCCATCCGCTATTTCATCGTCCTCACCAGGGGTTCCCGTTCCGGGGTTTCCTCCCGTATCCGGATTTTCTCCGGTTCCCGGATTTTCGGTAATAACCGCTTTTTTGAATAGGTCTTCGGCTTGCCGCAAAGCCGCTAAAGCGGCGGCCGTTTCTTCTTCCGTGCCCGGGCCGTTGACGGCAGCTTTTCCGGCCTCGGCGACAGCCGATGCAAACGCGGCTTTGGCCGCCTCCGGATATTGGCCGACGCCCGTTCCCGTCACGGCCGACTTCAATAAAGCGGCGGCACTGAAATACGCCGCGCTTAATTCCGTATTGTCGACACCGTTAAAATTTAACCGGATATCGTAGGTGTTCTTATAGGTCGTTCCTTGATAAGGCGCGGAAACGCTAATTTTGGCGTTAATCATTTCGGATAAATCCGGAACGGTAAACGAAACGATCCGTTTATTGGCTGCGGTATCTTCGTTCACCACGTAAACGTCCTCGAAGACGCTGTTTTGTTCGACCTGCAGCCCCGTAATCGTAGCGCTATCGTTGATCGTCAGCGTTACTTTATGTTCTCCGCCGGAGACCGTCATCACTTTGGCAGGTTTGGCCAAATAGCTGTCGACCGACGAAAAGGCCGAATCGGTGGCATGGGCGGCCGAATAATAATACAGCTCTTGTCGCGGCAATATCTCCTCAAATTGCTCGACCGCCGTTTCCAATTGCTCTTGGGCGGCAAGAATGGTTGGACGAGCAGCGTTCAAGTTGCCCGTAACTTCGCGCGCCTCGTCGATGGCGTCCAGCAGGTCGGCTTTAAGCCGGTCATACGTTTCCTGCTCGATATTCTCGGGCTTTTCCGTTTCGCTAACAGCGACGGCTTCGGCTAAAGAGGATTTCAATCGTTCGTGAATAAAACGGTTAAAGCTGATATATAGCGTCCGCGCTTCCCCGTTTACTTCATAGCGGATCGAGCCCAATCCCGTCCATACCGTATCTTTATAGCTCTCGGAATTGATGCCGCTTGCGATCGGCCCTTGATATACGTTATCGCCCGCCGCTTTGTTCGGCGAACGTTTTATCGTATTCAATAACATTTCGCTTGATTTGTAGTCGTCGTAGTTATAATAAGTGTCTCCGTTGGAGTTAAACCAATACACGATATCATTGTCGGGCTTTACGTTTAGCTTTAGATTGGCCAATAGCCCTTCAAACGAATCGTAATATTCCTGCCGGGAAATCGTGTCAACGGTATCGCTCAATTCATGGGCGTACACCGATTCCGTTGCGGTCTCTCCCCGCGTATCCAACACATAAATGCCCAACGGCTCATTCGCAACGTATTTTTTGTTCTCGATCGCGCTGTAGTCGCCGTTAATCCGGTTGTAGAGCGTATTTACCTGCGTATCGGTAGTGGCCGGATCGGAGAAGTATTTGTTAGCCGTCACCAAATTGTTTTTGATCCGGTTAATGGTCGAAGCATCGTATTCCCCTGCCACAATCGCCACCGTTGTTCCGCCGGGATTGCCGTTGGCCGTCCCCGCTATATCGACGCTATCGACGAAAGACTGTACCTCGGCAACCAGCTCGCGCAGCCGCGATAGGTCGGCAAGTTTTTGCTTGCCTTTAAACTGTTCCAGCTGCTCGTACAATTCATTATAGATCGCTTCGTAAGCCGACTCGTCGCCTTCGGACGTTAGGCTTAACGCTTCGCGGGCGGCCTCGATTGCATCGTGCAGTATGATTTTGCTTCCTTCCTCATATTGGCCGTACCCGGTACCTTCAACGCTGCTGTCGTACACCGCTTGAGCCACCGAGATAAGCTCCTCGACCTGCTCTAAAGTAACGGAAGACCCGCCGCCTTCTCCCGGCTCTTCGCCTTCGTCAGGCACTTCAATGCCGCTCGTATCGATCGATAATTGCGCGTTGTACCAATGGTCATACACGAAGCCCGGAATATCTTTAATGTTAATATGCATCACGATATCTTGAAGACTAGTGATATCCGCAATGCCGTAACGCAATATTTTCCGGGATTCAACGGAAGAATCGCTGACCGTCACTTGCTCGTATTGATCGAGGCCTTGCACTTCTTCGCCTGAAATTACGGTTTTCGCCGCGCCTTCGGGCCTATAGCCCAAGTACTCGAAGTAGTTCCATTGGGACGCCTCGATTTCATGTTCAAACCAAATCTCGCCGTCCTGAACGATGAGCTTGCCTTTCGAACTCGGTATTTTCATATACTGCGTCGCCGTCGAATCCGTAAACGGATCGTTATCTTTCAGAATTCGAAAATCAACCGCATACTCCCCGTTAGGTATGGTTTCATTCGTTATTTCCGTCGCCGCGGCGGCGGTGCCGACTTGCAGCAAAGACACCAATAAAGCTACGATCAGTCCAAAAGCGACCGATTTCCTTAATCCGAATTGCAATGACATGCACTCCTTTTATGATGGCTTATTTTTGATTAACGAAACGTTTGGGCGATAACCAATTAAAAACAGCTCCCCCTTTCAGCGACACCTTCGATTCATAAGGACCATCCTGCATCATAACGACTGTCATCTAGGACGATCATTTTGAAACTAGACCAACAATGATAATCATTATCATTAATTGGGCAAAAAAAATAAGCTGCTGCTTCGCATGCCGCCGGTAGGCGCGCCTGCATTTAGCGTTAGCTTACAAACCGATTATGAACGGAGTGTGAACTTTAAATTACGATTTTAAAGTCGTTCTCCGCCGGATCAGATCAAAAACCAAAAAACAAAAAAACCTTTGCTGCGCAAAGGTTCCGGTTAACTGCGATTATGGAGCGGGTGATGGGAATCGAACCCACGCTATCAGCTTGGAAGGCTGAAGTTCTACCATTGAACTACACCCGCAAATAAAAACGCATAAGACATGGATTGCTTCAACTGCAATTCATCCATATCTTCTGCGGGATTTTACACGTATCGGGATGACACGATTCGAACATGCGACCCCCTGGTCCCAAACCAGGTGCTCTACCAAGCTGAGCTACATCCCGTAATCTTTGATGAAAATAAGTGGCGTGCCCTGAGAGATTCGAACTCCCGACCTTTTGATTCGTAGTCAAATGCTCTATCCAGCTGAGCTAAGGGCACATAGAATGGAGCGGACGACGAGATTCGAACTCGCGACCCTCGCCTTGGCAAGGCGATGCTCTACCACTGAGCCACGTCCGCATATGGTGCGGTCGAGAGGACTCGAACCTCCACGGTATTGCTACCACTAGAACCTGAATCTAGCGCGTCTGCCAATTCCGCCACGACCGCATGTATCGGTGTTTCGTTAATGGTGCGGTAGAGAGGACTCGAACCTCCACGGGCGTACGCCCACTACCCCCTCAAGATAGCGTGTCTGCCATTCCACCACTACCGCACATATAAAGTTTAAAAATGGCGGAGCTGACGGGATTCGAACCCGCGGTCTCCTGCGTGACAGGCAGGCATGTTAGGCCTCTACACCACAGCTCCACATAATAAGTAATTTGGTTGCGGGGGCAGGATTTGAACCTGCGACCTTCGGGTTATGAGCCCGACGAGCTACCGAGCTGCTCCACCCCGCGTCAGTTAAATGGTGGAGGGTGAGGGGATCGAACCCCCGACCCTCTGCTTGTAAGGCAGATGCTCTCCCAGCTGAGCTAACCCTCCATGAGATGGTGACCCGTAGGGGATTCGAACCCCTGTTACCTCCGTGAAAGGGAGGTGTCTTAACCCCTTGACCAACGGGCCATATAGATGGCGGAGAGAGAGGGATTCGAACCCTCGCACCGCTTGCGCAGTCTAACCCCTTAGCAGAGGGTCCCCTTGAGCCACTTGGGTATCTCTCCAATCACTTGCAACTTCAAAACCGAATAAGAATAATGTTTCTCGCTTTAGCTGCTTTTTGGGATCCCCGCAAAGTATTTGGATTATGCTCCGGAAGCCTTCGCTTCACTTTGTGGGGTATAATTAGGATAAGCCCTCGACCGATTAGTATTCGTCAGCTGCACGCATTGCTGCGCTTCCACC
>NZ_JBHUMY010000010.1:0-47957 GCF_042685365.1 Paenibacillus thailandensis
ATTCGACAAAAGTGTCTCTAAACCCTTGTGAGATAAGGATTTTTTGATTATTCAGCAAGCCCTAATTAAGGTCATCTACTTCGGAGGTGGTGTCAGCTTCGCTGGCACTACCCCTATTCATTCGCCTTTCGTTTGTTACCGCTAAAGCGGCTTCGCTTGTTGAATTCGATTAAGACCGTCAAGCTTGCCAAAGTGACGAGCACGGTTGCGCCCATATCGGACAGGATGGCGATCCATAGCGTAAGCCAGCCCGGAATCGTGAGCAATAGCGCAATCAGCTTCAAGCCTAACGCAATGCCGATATTGAATCGGATCAACCGGTTAATCCGCTTGGACAGCTTGATCGCGCCCGGCAGCTTGCCAAGATGGTCCTGCATCAGGACAATGTCCGCCGTCTCGATGGCGCTGTCGGTCCCTTTGCCCATCGCGATGCCTAGCGTCGCGGAAGCGAGGGCGGGCGCGTCGTTGATGCCGTCTCCGACCATCGCGGTCGTTCCTTGCTTGGAGAGCTCCCGAATCTTCTCCGCCTTCTGCTCGGGAAGCAAGCCTGCGTAAAATTCGGTTACGCCAACGGCATCGGAGACAAGCTGTGCGGTCGCGGCATGGTCTCCCGTCAGCATAACGGTCCGGCGGACGCCGCAGCGATGAAGGGCGGCGACCGTCTCGCGGCTTTCCTCCCGGATTTCGTCGGCTATGCCGAACATGCCGAGAATCCGCTCCTCGTCCGCAACCAATACGAGCGTTAGCCCTTGCCGTTTCCATTGCCCGATCGTCTGCTCCGCGGAGCCGTCAACCACAATCCCATGCTTTCGGATGGCGGCTTCGCTGCCCAGCCGGTAAAGCCGGCCTTCGACGACTGCTTCGATCCCGCTTCCGGGCAGCGTCGTCACGCGTTCGGCTTTCGGATAACGGACGCCTCTTGCGCCGATTTCCTTCATGACGGCTTTGGCCAGCGGGTGGGAGGAAGCTTCCTCGATGGCTCCTGCTGCGCGGTAGAACCGTTCCTCGTCGTAAACCTCGGTCAACCGTACATGAGGTTCGCCTTTCGTGAGCGTTCCGGTTTTGTCGAATGCGAGAACCTCAATCTTGCCAAGCTGTTCCAGATGGGTTCCGCCTTTGACGAGCACGCCGTTCCGCGCATTGCGGGCGATGCCGGAGACGATTGCGATGGGGGATGCAAGTATAAGCGCGCAAGGACAGCCGACGATCAGAACAGACAACCCTTGGTACAGCCAGCGGTGCCACTCGCCGCCGAAGAGCAGGGGAGGCATCAGCATGACAAGCAAGGCGACGACCATAATAAACGGCGTATAATAGTTGGCGAACCGGTTGATAAACAGCTCTGTCGGCGTTTTCGTATCCTGAGCTTCTTCCACGAGATGCAAAATTTTCGAAAGGGACGAATCCTCGTACGCTTTGTCGATCCGGACATGAAGCGAGCCTTCGTTGTTAAGGCTGCCGCCGAATACGCGGTCTCCCGCACGCTTGTCGACAGGGAGGGGCTCTCCCGTAATCGCGGCTTCGTTAACGGAGCTTTCCCCGTCGTAGACGGTTCCGTCGGAAGGGATTTTCGAACCGGGCTTGATCCATACTTTATCGCCGGCGGCAAGCGCCTGAACCGGCACGGAGGCGTAACCGCCGCCCGCTTCCAGCCTTAAGGCCGTGCTCGGCGCGTTCTTCAGCAGCGATTCCACCGAGCGCCGCGTCTTCTCCATCCCATAGCCTTCCAGCAGCTCGTTAACCCCGAACAAAATCGCGACAAGGGAAGCTTCCTTCCACTCTCCGATCGCCGCCGCTCCGATCAGCGCTACCGTCATTAGCGTATCGATGTTAAAGCGCAGGCGAAGAAGGTTTTTGAAGCCTTTCACAAACGTGTTGTAGCCGCTTAAACCGGCGGCAAGGATAAAAATGATGATAAGAACCGGTTCGCTGAACCATTGCTCCAGAAGCAGAGCGGCCGCATACAGCACGGCCGACGCGATCACCAGCTTCAACGTCTTCCCGCCGCCGCGGGCATGGGAATGGCCGTGATCGTGGCCGAATTGCTTCCCTCCTTCGTAAGAGGCGGCATCGTCATGGCTCGGCGCGTGAATGGCGCCGTCGGCGTTATGGCCGCAAGCGGCTTCCGGCGGCGCATCCGCATTGTCGATGTAGGCGCCGTCGCTTTTGAGAATGCGCTGAAGCTTATCGACGGGGATGCGCGAATCGGCCTTCAGCTTGCCGGAATTGTAGCTAAGAACGGCGGTTTCGCCATATTCCAGCTGCCGGATTTGTTGTTCCAGCTCCCGGGCGCAATTGCCGCAAGACAATCCTTTTACGCGATATTCGTTCATAGGATCAGGCCTCGTTTCGGATCGTAAAATATATGAATGCTTGCTCATATATTATTCAATTATACGTGGATTTGTCAATCCGCCGAAGCGGGACATTTACATTTTCGAAAAATGGGCATATAGTAAAGTTATAAATAAAAGTTGGTTGCATGCAAAATAATGTTTGCCGTGCAACTTCGTTGGCGGAGGGAAAAGCCATGACTGACAAATCGTTGGCGGCAAGCAACAACGGCTGGCGCAATCCGTCGCCGTCCGGAAGCTTGCCGGAAGTACACCGTTCCATGAAGGTTCCGAAAAACGGATCGATATTCCGCAAATTTCTCGCTTTTGCCGGTCCCGGATATTTGGTCGCGGTCGGGTATATGGACCCGGGCAACTGGGCGACCGATATCGCCGGCGGCTCGATGTTCGGATATTCGCTGGTATCCGTCATATTATTATCCAATTTAATGGCGATCGTGCTTCAGGCGCTTTCCGGAAAGCTCGGCATCGCGACGGGCATGGATTTGGCCCAGGCTTGCCGCGCCCATTACAGCAAGCCCGTAACCGTCGCGTTATGGCTGCTTTGCGAGCTGGCTATCGCGGCATGCGACCTTGCCGAAGTGATCGGAACGGCGATCGCGTTAAACCTGCTTTTTGGCATACCGGTTCTCTATGGTGTTATTATTACAGTCATTGACGTTTTTATTATATTGCTGCTTCAGCATAAAGGATTTCGTTACATCGAAGCGTTCGTCATTACGTTAATCGGGACGATCGGCGTTTGCTTCGGGCTCGAGCTCATCTGGTCCAATCCGGAGATCGGCGCCGTCCTAAGCGGTTTTGTGCCGAGGGCGGAGACGGTAACCGATTCGGCCAGCTTGTACATTGCCATCGGCATTTTAGGCGCGACGGTCATGCCGCACAATCTATATTTGCATTCGTCCATCGTCCAGACGAGACAATATGAGCAAACTCCCGCCGGCAAAAGACAGGCGATCCGCTACGCGACTTTGGATTCGACGATCGCCTTGTTTTTCGCGCTGCTGATCAACGCTTCGATTCTGATCATTGCCGCCGCGACATTCCATAAAGCGGGGCTGACCGACGTCGCCGAGATCGGGGACGCTTATCATTTGCTTGCGCCGATGCTGGGAACGACGCTCGCTTCGATTCTGTTCGGCGTCGCTTTGCTTGCGTCGGGCCAGAACTCGACGCTGACCGGGACGCTTGCCGGGCAGATCGTAATGGAAGGGTTTCTGAACATTCGGCTTCCGCAATGGCTCAGAAGGCTGGTCACCCGGCTGATCGCCGTCATTCCCGCCGTTATCGTAACCGCGCTTTACGGGGATAAAGGGACAAACGATCTGCTTATTTTGAGCCAGGTCATCCTTTCGTTCCAGCTCTCCTTCGCCGTCGTGCCGCTCATTACGTTCACGAGCAGCCGCAAGCTGATGGGGGAATTTGCGAATCCGGCGTGGTTGAAGGTGACGGCATGGACAATTGCGGCTATTATTATAGTATTGAATGTCATTTTGCTGCTGCAGACGTTTTTCGGAGAAGCCATAATCGGGTAATCCCGCCGGCTGCAGCTTGACGATAGGGAGGATCAAGGTGGCAAAAGCGATCGACGAGCAATGCGACGAAGTATGCGCGGGCAACGGCTTGACGCCGGAACGGGCCGCCGGTCTCCAGGCCGGCGAGCAGACGGCTTCGGAACTGGCGGAGCTGTTTAAGGCGCTGGGCGATCCGACGCGGGTGAAAATCATTTACGCCTTGCTCCATGAAGAGCTGTGCGTGCATGATTTGTGCGTCGTGCTTAATATGGGCCAATCGGCCGTTTCCCATCAGCTTCGTTACTTGCGCAACGTAAAAATCGTAAAACGGCGGAAAGCCGGCAAAACCGTTTATTATTCGCTCGATGACGAGCATGTCAGCGACATCTTCAAGCTGACGCTTCAGCATTTGGCTCACCATAAGCCGGAAAAGTGAAAATGAAAAACGCTCCCTTCAGCTATTAGGCTGAAAGAGGAGCGTTTTTTAGGTTTTTGGAGGGCAACTTACCAAGAAGTATCCCAAGCGGACGCGAAGGCGAGGTCGGCCGTTTCTTTGGACGGACTGCTGACCGAAGCTTCGTGCCGGCTGAGCTTGTACTCGGTGCCTAAATATTGAGCGAACATCTTGCTTTCCTGCCTTCTGATCTTGCGCGCTTCCTTCCGCTCCGGCGCCGTTTCGAACAGCTTGATTTCTTCGGGCGTCTCCGGAATGACGGCGGGCACGTCGGTCGGCTTCTCGTCCTCGCCCAGCGCGACAAAGGTCAGGAAGGAGGTGGCGCATACTTTGCGCTCGCCGGACAGCAGATCCTCCGTAATGACGCGAACGAATACTTCCATCGACGTCTTATGGGTCCAGGTCACGAAAGCGGACAGGCAGATGGCGTCGCCTTTGCGTACCGGATGGAGAAAGTCCACCGAATCGGTCGACGCGGTGACGACCGGACGGCGCGCATGACGCGTGGCCGCGATCGTTGCGACATCGTCGATATAGGACATCAGCTTGCCGCCGAACATTGTGCCGTGATGATTCGTATCCGGCGGCAATACGATCGAAGCTTTGATTGTATAAGATTCGCTTGCCGGTTTGGCGGAGCGTTTAAAGTTTAAACTATCCATAATAATATTCCTTCTCTCTTGAAACTAATTTCATACGTAAATGGGCCAAGCTTTAATTTACACGCTTTTGACGGATAGGTAAAATACATATATCGAATGATTTACATTCATTTTCTCTATAAGTGAAGCGGAAGGGGTTACAAACGAACATGGATATTCGCCATTTAAAATATTTCGCCGCCGTCGCGGAGCACGGCAGCTTTACGAAAGCCGCCGAGGAGCTTCACATTACGCAGCCGACGTTGTCCAAGATGGTCAAGCTGCTGGAGCAGGAGCTGGATGCGGAGCTGTTCGACCGCTCCGGCAAGCGGATCGAGCTGACCGATGCCGGCCGGACCATATTGCGCTCTTCGCTGCAAATTATTCATGCGATGGACAATATGACGATGGAGCTGCAGGAGGTGTTCAAGCTGGAGCGGGGCACGATCCGGCTTGGCTTGCCGCCGATGATCGGCGGGAAGTTCTTCGCATCGATTATCGAGAAGTTCCATGCCCGGTATCCGAAGGTCGAAATTAAAGTCGTAGAGGTAGGCGGAAAGCCGATCGAAGCCGATGTCGAAAGCGGGCTGCTGGACGCGGGCATTATCATATTGCCGGTAGAGTCGGCGAACCTGTTTCATCTGCAGCCGCTGCTTGAAGAGAAGCTGATGGTCGTGACCGATACCGGACATCGGCTTGCCGGGAACAAGCAAGTCACGTTAACCGATTTGGCCGACGAGTCGTTTATTTTATTCATCCCGGATTTTCGGCTGCATCATCTGATCAAGGATGCTTGCTTGGAGACGGGATATCAGCCGAAAGTCGTGTTCGAAAGCTCGCAATGGGACTTCATGACGGAGATGGTGGCGGCGCGGTTCGGCATTACGCTGCTGCCGGAGACGGTGTGCCGGTCGCTGGATCCGGCCCGGTTCGCCATTATCGATCTGGATCATACGACGCTCAGATGGAGGCTGGCGATGATATGGAGCAAGGAGAAATATATGTCGTTCGCGGCCAGGGAATGGGTGCGGTTCGTCCAGGAGAAATTCGCTTTCTAAAAAAACGCTTGCATCTATCTTCGGCGGGCTGATATAATCTTTTCCCTGCCTCTTTTTCCCAATATGGGTTGTCCGACGCTCCCGGGCGGCGTATGCGGGACTTAAAGGGGTTTAAAGGGGTTTTCTCATGAATTCTAATGAACGAAAAGGAGCTAACCATGATCGCCGTAGAAGGGTTAAGCAAGTCGTTTAAAGTCGCCAAGCGGCCGCCCGGCCTGAAGCATGCGTTCAAATCGCTGTTCAGCAGGGAGCACACGGTCGTTCAGGCGCTGCAGGATGTCAGCTTCACGATCAAGCCGGGCGAAATCGTCGGCTACATCGGGCCCAACGGGGCCGGCAAGTCCACCTCGATCAAAGTGATGAGCGGCATATTGGTGCCGGACGGCGGAACATGCGAAATCATGGGGTATACCCCCTGGAAGGACCGAAAAGCTTTCGTCAAGCATATCGGCGTCGTATTCGGCCAGCGCTCCCAGCTTTGGTGGGATGTCCCCGTTATCGATTCGTTCGACCTCCTCAAAGACATTTACAAAATCCCGACTCCGCTTTACAACAGCAACAAACAGCTGCTCACCGAAACGCTTCAGCTCCAGGAACTGCTTCATACGCCCGTTCGACAACTCAGCTTAGGCCAGCGCATGCGCTGCGAAATCGCCGCCTCTCTGCTTCACGATCCGCAAATATTGTTTCTGGACGAGCCGACGATCGGACTCGACGCCGTATCGAAGCTTGCCGTTCGAAGATTTATTCAAACGATCAACCGCGAGAAGGGCGTTACGGTCATTCTGACGACTCACGATATGAGCGATATCGAAGCGCTGGCGGACCGGCTGCTTCTTATCGGCAAAGGGAGTCTGCTGTACGACGGGACTTTGCAGGATTTGCGCGGGAGGTTCGGCCAGAAAAAAACGGTCGTCGCCGATTACCGTTATTCGGACGGGCCCGTCTCCGTTCCGGGGACGAAGCTAATCTCCTGGACGCCGGAGCGGGCCGTGCTGGAGGTCAACGCCGCCGAGACGGCGGTTTCCGGCGTCATCTCGCAGCTGTCTTCTCAAGTCGAGTTGATCGACGTGTCCGTGGAAGCGCAGCCGGTGGACGATATGATCGTAGAGCTGTATAAGGAGTATCGGTTATGAGAGCTTATTGCGCCGTATGGAGGCTTCGGCTGCTGAACGGCCTGCAATACCGGGCCGCGGCGCTCGCCGGCCTCGCCACGCAGTTTTTCTGGGGATTTATGTACATTATGATCTATGAAGCGTTCTACAGCTCGGCCGCGCAGGAGCAGCCGATGGAGCTGGGCGAGCTGGTATCCTATTTGTGGCTCCAGCAGGCGTTCCTTTCCCTCATCGTGCTGTGGCTTCGCGATCAGGAGCTGTTTCAGCTGATCACAACCGGCAATATCGCATACGAGCTATGCAGGCCGGCCGATCTTTACGGCTTCTGGTATGCGAAGCTTCTTGGGCAGCGGATAGCCAACGCGCTGCTTCGCTGCTTCCCGATTTTGCTTGTCGCGTTGTTTCTTCCCGCGCCGTACAACCTGACGCTGCCGCCCGATATGCTCTCCGCGCTGTTGTTCGCCGTTTCGCTGCTGCTTGGGCTGCTTGTCATTGTCGCCATCACGATGTTCATTTACATTTCCGTTTTCATCACGATGAACCCGACCGGCTCGATTCTCCTGATCGGCGTTTTCGGGGAATTTTTCTCGGGGCTAATCATTCCCGTGCCGCTCATGCCGGATTGGCTGCAAAGCATCGTGAACGCGCTGCCGTTCCGGTATACGGCCGACTTTCCGTTCCGGGTGTACAGCGGCCATATTCCGCCTTCGGAGGCTCTCGCAGGCATCGGAATCCAGGCAGTCTGGCTGATCGGGCTGGCGGTTCTGGGCAAGTTGGCGTTCGACAAGGTTCTGGCCAGAGTCGTCGTCCAAGGAGGGTGACCCGCGTTATGACGCTTTACTTGAAATATGTCCGCATTTTGTTCAAATCGCAGATGCAATACCGGACCAGCTTCCTGCTGCTGTCCTTCGGACAGTTTTTTGTGCCGTTTACCGTATTTGCCGGGTTAACGATGTTGTTCGGAAGATTCGGAGAGCTGAAAGGATGGTCGTTCTACGAGACGGCGTTATGCTTCGGGGTTATCCATATGGCTTTTGCCATAAGCGAGTGTTTCGCCCGGGGGTTTGACGGCTTCTCCTCGCTTGTCGTTTCGGGGGATTTCGACCGGCTGCTTGTCCGTCCGCGCGGCACGGTCGTGCAGGTGCTCGGTTCCAAGTTTGAGTTTACGAGGGCGGGCAGGCTTGCCCAAGGGGTCGCCGTCCTGATTGCGGCGCTCAGCGGGCTGGAGACGGAATGGACGATCTTGAAGGCGTTCACTCTCCTTCTCATGATCGCAAGCGGCACGTTCATCTTTGCGGGCATATTCATATTGGCCGCGACGATGTGCTTCTGGACGGTCCAGACGATGGAGCTTGCCAACATCTTTACGGACGGCGGCAGGGAGATGGCGCAGTATCCGCTTAATATTTATCCGAAAGGCGTCATGCGCTTCTTCACGTTCGTCATTCCGTTCGTCTGCGTCAATTATTTGCCTTTGTTGTTTATTCTGGATAAGCCGGGAAGCAGCCCGTATTCGATGCTGCTTCCGGCGGCAGGCTCCTTGTTCATCGTGCCGTGCCTGCTCGTCTGGCAGATCGGGGTCCGCCATTACCGCTCGACCGGCTCTTAGCCGTTCTCAAGCCGCGCTTGCCGGCATAAGCCGGAAATAGAGCATGCCGACAAGGGAACCTGGGCTTATGTCGTCCCGGCTATTCTCGAGACAGGAGGAGGCTGGTATAATGGATTGCATATACCGGCCGGTGCGACGCGAAGTTGTTTACGGCACGACCGGTTTCTGCGGCGGGGCGCCGGTTGCGGCCGGTTATTGGCTGTGATATCCTGTTGGTAAGGATTATGTCATCTCCGTTTTATCCGGGCGATTACGGGTCAGCGGGACGATCGGGCTTGGCGCGTTGAGCCGGACGGAGCACGGAGCCGATGGATACGGACAATTCATTGCTCGGAAGGGATTCGCCAAGAGCGAAACGAAGCGGGAAGCTTCGAGCCCCGTGTCGAAAGATAAGCTCTTTTATAAAGGGCCGATTTATAAAGTCTTATCTTTTGAACAAGAGGCCGGCAGCGGCCGACTCTCCCCGTTGGGGCGGGCGGAAGCCGCGCGGCTCGCGATGCAGCCGCTCTCCGCTACGGGAGCGGCTGCTTTCTCATTAAGCCGGACAGCAGGCGGCCGGGAAGAGGAAGGTACAAGGATGGTTTATGCGATTGTCATTTTGTTGTTGGCCGCGGTCTTTTATGTTTTTTTTATTTTTCCTACGCAATGGCTTAAGGTCGTACGAGTGAAGCAGCCCCTTGGGATCGGCGCGAAGGTGATTCAGATCAGCGATATCCATATCGAGAACCTGCGCGTGCCCGCAGGGCGGATACGCAAGCTGATCGAGCGGGAGAAGCCGGATTATATTTTCATAAGCGGCGATTTTACCCAGAAGGAACACATGCTCCCGAGAATCGAGCGTTATCTTGCTCGGGCGCTTGTACCGGGCATCCCCGCTTACGCCGTATACGGCAACCACGATTATCGGCTTGATTCCGAAGGCATCAAAAAGCTGAGCGCCGTCATCCGTAACGCGGGAGCCGAGCTGCTTCTTAACCGTTCGGTGAAGCTGGACGGGTTCCAGCTTGTCGGCATCGACGATTTCGGCACGCGGCACAGCAAGGTGGGCGAAGCGTTCCGAAACGTCGATTCGTCGCTGCCGGTTATCGTGCTTACGCACGATCCGAACGTGATCGATGCCATCGACCGGGAATACGATTATTTGATGGCGGGGCATTTCCACGGCATGCAGTTCTACATTCCGTTTCTGTTCCGGTTTATCGACAAGGGTGCCGTCGCGAAGCGGGGAATCGTTCAAGGGCTGCACCGGGAACGGGGACGCCTGATTTATATATCCGCCGGCATGGGGCAGACCGACCCGAACGCGCGCCTGTTCATTCGGAGCGAAATTACGATTCATGAGCTGTAACATGGGGGCAAGAGAGGTGAGTGCAAGATGGCGAATAACGACAAGCGGCGCGGTTCCGCCAAACCGCAGGAGCAAGACAAGCCGACGACGCTGAAAGATTTGCTGGGGGCGGACGTGCTCGAGAAGCTGAAGCGGCAGACCGCTGAGCTGAAGGCGGAGGAAGCGAAGCGCGAGGAAGAGAAACGCATCGCCCGCGAAGAAGCGCGCAAAGCCGAACAGAAGCGGCTCGACAACGATTTCGAGTATTTGCTTAACAACAGCAAGCAGAATTGGCGGGAATTCAAATAATCCCGGTCATGAGACTGATAACAATAAAGGAGAATCACGACAATGGCCATTCCAAAAACATTAACGATTGCCGGCTCCGACACAAGCGGCGGCGCGGGCATTCAAGCCGATCTCAAAACGTTCCAGGAGCTTGGCGTATACGGCATGACCGTATTGACGACGATCGTGGCGATGGAGCCGGAGACCTGGAACCATCTGGTCTACCCGGTCGAGCTCTCTATCGTGGAAGCGCAGCTGAACACGGTGCTGGACGGGATCGGTTTCGACGCGATGAAGACGGGGATGCTCGGCTCGGTCGACATCATCGAGCTGGTAGCCTCCCGCTTGAAGAAGGCCGACAGAAAGCGGATCGTAATCGATCCGGTAATGGTCTGCAAAGGCACCGACGAAGTGCTGCAGCCGGAAAATACGGATGCGATGATCAAATATTTGATCCCGGGAGCCGATCTCGTAACGCCGAACCTGTTCGAGGCGTCCCAGCTGGCGAAGACCGGCCCGATCCGCTCGCGCGAGCAGATGCAGCAGGCCGCGGCGATCATCCGCGAGCAAGGCGCGAAAAACGTCTTGATCAAAGACCGCGGCGTCATCGAGCCGGGACGCGCAATCGACTTGCTTTACGACGGTACGGACTTCGAATGGCATGAAGCGCCCGCCGTGCAAACGAATTATACGCATGGAGCCGGCTGCACGACTTCGGCGGCCGTAACGGCCGGTCTGGCCAAAGGACTGTCGGTCAAAGAGGCGGTTCGGGAAGGCAAATCGTTTATTACGAAGGCCATCGCTGGCGGTTTCCCGCTGAACCGCTTCGTCGGTCCGACGCTCCATGCCGCCCACAGACTTGAACGATAAAGCCGCATAACAAAAACGCCATCATCCTTGCGAAAGGACGATGGCGTTTATTTTTAGCTCGTGCTTTGGAAAGGCGGGCCGTTTCTGCATTGCCAAGCGTGAGCCGTTAATCCGGCGTCTTCTCCGTCAGTTCCTCGCGGTCGTTCGAGAGGCGGAGCGCTTCGAACAGCTTGAAGAGCAAGCTAAGCACGATGCCGACGATCGTCGCGAGGGCCATGCCCTTCAGCACGACGTTTCCGAACGTGATTTGTACGCCGCTAATCCCCGTCACGAGCACGACGGTTGCCAGCAGCATGTTGGTCGGTCGGGAGAAGTCCACTTTGCGCTCGACGAATATCCGCAAGCCGGAGGAAGCGATAACGCCAAAGAGCAGCAGCGAAACGCCGCCCATGACGGGAGTCGGAATATTGGCGACGATCGCCGAGAACGTTCCCGAGAACGAGAGCAAAATCGCGATGATTGCCGCACCGCCGATGACGAACACCGAATATACTTTAGTGAGCGCCATGACGCCGATGTTTTCTCCATAGGTCGTATTGGGCGTCGATCCGAAAAATCCGGACAAAATCGTCGATATGCCGTTGCTGAGCAGCGAACGGTCAAGACCCGGATCCTTCGACAAATCTTTCCCGACGATGCTGCTCGTGACGAGAAGATGGCCGATATGCTCGACGATCACGACGAGCGCAACGGGAAGGATCGTCAGTACGACAGACCAATCCAGGCTCGGGAACGTAACGGTCGGCGCGCCGATCAAGCTGGCATTTCGGATCGCTTCCGTATCGACCATCCCCATAAAGTAAGCTATGATATAACCAACGACGATGCCGACGAGAATGTGAACGATTTTCAGGAACCCCCGAAACAGAACGGCCCCGAAAACGGTAACCGCCAGCGTAATCATCGACAGCGTAACGGTTTTCGGATCCATCGACCATTCCTTCGTCGGGTCGGAATTGATCAGGCCGGCCATTTGCGCCGCGACCGGCACGAGCTCAAGGCCGATCAAAGCCACGACGGACCCCATGACGGCAGGCGGGAACAGCACGTCGATCCATTTCGTCCCGATAAATTTGACCAGCAGGCCGACGAGGACGAATACGATTCCGGTGATAATAAATGCTCCAAGGGCAAGCGAATAACCGCCGTCGGGATGCTCGGCCAACACCAGCGTTACCGGCGCGATGAAAGCGAAGCTCGATCCGAGGTATGCCGGAATTTTGCCTTTGCATATCCAAATGTAAAGCAACGTTCCGATTCCGTTCATAAACAGAATCATGCTCGGGTCGACCCCGAACAAATTCGGAACAAGCACCGTGCTGCCGAACATGGCGAACAGGTGCTGAAGGCTTAACAATAAGCCGGGCCCAAACGGGACTTTCTGTTGAACTTGAATTTCATGCTGCAACCTTTGGCTCACTCCTTATGTATAATGGGCAAATTCAGCCATAAATCGACATACATCTTATCATCCATTCCTGTCCGCTGCAACAGTTATTTGCGCTTTCCGGCAGCGGGCATCGGAAGCGGCATTAGCACCATTGTGTCCTTAGGCTCATTCGGTTAAACGGCGATAAGCGGAGGGTTTGGAAATGAGAGCAGGGAAAAGGAGAGGAAGAAGATGAAGATCGTTGTCGTATCGGATACGCATATGCCCCGGATGGCCGGGGAGCTGCCTTCCGCCCTTAAGAAAGAGCTGGAAGGCGCGGATTTGATTCTGCATGCGGGCGACTGGACCTCCTCCGTCGTTTACCGCCTGCTGGCGGAATACGCACAGGTGGAAGGCGTTGCCGGCAACAACGACGGGGAAACGCTCACCGATAAGCTGGGCCTGAAGCGGACTGTAAAGGCGGGGGGATGCAGGATCGGGCTTGTTCACGGACATTGGCCGGTCAAAAGCCGCACCGCGCTGCAGAACGCGTGGGACGCCTTTGCGGGCGAGGAGGTCGACGCCATCGTTTTCGGCCATTCGCATGTGCCTTATATGGAAAAGCGCGGCGGCGTTCTGCTGTTTAATCCGGGATCTCCGACGGCGAAGCGCAAGCAGCCCCGGTATTCGTTCGGTATTCTGCAGGCAAACGGCGGCCGGTTGCAGGCTAAGCATATTTTTTACGACGACAAAAAATAAACCGAGGCGAGCGAATATGGCGAAAAGAGAAGAACCGAATAGCTTAGTGCTGATAGACGGCGAATGCAATCTATGCAACGGACTTGTCCAATTTATTATCAAGCGGGATAAAGCGGGACGCTTTCGATTCGCGCCGCTTCAGTCGCCCGTCGGCCAGAGGGTGCTGCGCGAAGGCGGAATGAACGTATCGGATTTCGATACGTTTGTCCTTGTCGAGAGCGGCCGTCTGTATACGAGGTCGGCCGCTGCGCTGCGCATCGTGCGGAAGCTTGACGGCGGGTGGCCGCTGCTGTACGGCTTGACCGTCATCCCTTCCGCCTTGCGCGATGCCGTTTATCGGATCGTTGCGAAAAATCGTTATCGGCTGTTTGGCAGAAAGGATGCCTGCTTGCTTCCGACGCCGGAGGTAAGAAATCGTTTTCTGGAGGAGGAGCGGTAAGCTTCCATATGAGAGATCCGCTACGGCCTGATCGTAACGCGGGTCCCCACAGGCACGAGGGAAGACAGCTGCTTAACGTCGGCATTGTGCATCCGAATGCAGCCGCGCGACACTTCGCGTCCGATCGACGATGGATCGTTCGTTCCGTGTATGCCGTAATGCGGCTTGGACAAGCCCATCCATAACGCTCCGAATGGACCTCCCGGATTTACCTGTTTGTTCACGATCGTAAATTCGCCTTGCGGCGTTTGAGTCACCATTCTTCCGATTCCGACGGGATAGCCGCGAACGACGGTATTCCCGTCCAGCAAGTACAACATCCGGTCGGATAAATCCACGATAATCCGGTAGCTTGGCATCTTCGTGTCGGCTCCTTTTTTTTGGCCGTTCAATCGTCGAAGCGTCCGTAGCTTCGAGCGAACCGGACCATCTTTTTGTATTCGTCGGGCTTTATTTTTTTTAGCGGATGAAATTGCGGATGGTTGGAGTTGACTTCCAGAACCCACAGCCGGTTATTTTTGTCGTATGCGAAATCGATCCCCATCTCATGCATGCCCGATCTTTTGCGGCTCAAGGTGCGGGCGATGCGAAGGGAAGCTAACCTTAGCTCGTTGATGCGATCCTGCCGCTCGGACTCGGGGAGCTGCTTTCTCATCCACAGCTTGTCGATCGGCCATATTTTCCCGCCTTGATAATAATTGGTTACGATTTTGTTCGGCGATCCGACTTTAACGAGAAAGCCCGTGCACGTCCATTTGCCGCCGGGCTTGCGCTGCACCATGCTCCTGATATCGTAAGGACGTTCGTTCGGACCTACCGTATCAAGCTCGATCGCGGCTTGAACGATCACTTTATGGCGGTTATTACGGTTCAAATAAGCGATTAGCTCTTCTGCCGTACCGAAAGTTTTATGAACTTGTTTTTTGTTGGCGGTTGTGTCAAGAGAGTAGCCATGCTCGGATTGCTTGACCCGGCCGACTCCGATGCCCTGCGAGCCGATATCGGGCTTGACGTAAACGGTTCCGTGATCGGATAACATCGCCAGCAAACGTTTTTTGCTCAGCATGGCGGTGGGAGGCACAAAGAGACGGGTAATCTCGTTTTGTTCCAAGTACCGGCATACTTTCCGCTTTCCGCGTATATTGCGGCTTGCATAAGTTTTGAGATATCTGGTCTTCGGCACCTTGCGATCACCTCCCCACACCATATGTCTCTAGCGGTTTGCGGACTTGTACCGATGTCTATGGTCGCGATAAATAGGCATATATCCTTCGTTTTCTTTTGCGCCGGGCGGCCGATGCATTACAATAAGTAGGAAACGATAAGACGAGACCGGTTTCAGCTTATTGCGGCCGGGGCAAGAAAGGGGCAATTGAGAATGTTCGCAGGAAAAATCGCAGTCGTTACGGGAGCGGGCGGCGGAATCGGCCGTGAGGTGGCCGCGGCCTATGCCGAGCGGAACGCAAAGGTCGTATTGCTGGATCTGAACGAGCAAGGTCTGATGGAGACCAAACGCCTTATCGAAGCCCGCGGGCATAAAGCTTGGTGCCGAACCGTAGATTTGAAAAATCCGGAAGCGATTGTCGCAGCCTTCCAGGAAGTGAACGAGCATTACGGAAGGGTGGACGTGATCATCAACAATGCGGGAATCGGCAAATGGGTGTCCCCGCTTGATCTGACGATCGAGGAATGGGATTCGGTCATCCATACGAATTTGCGCGGGACGTTCCTCTGCGCGAGGGAAGCCGCTAAGATGATGAAACAGCATGGCGGAGGCTCTATTGTAAACATCGCTTCAACCCGGGCGCTCATGTCGGAGCCGAATTCGGAAGCCTATGCGGCTTCCAAAGGCGGGATCGTCGCGCTGACGCATGCGCTTGCCGTATCGCTATCGCCTTACCGGATTACGGTCAATGCGATCAGTCCCGGGTGGATCGAAACGGGGAACTACGAGGCGTTGAAGCCGCTTGATCACGAGCAGCACCCGTCGGGGCGGGTAGGGAAGCCTTCGGATATTGCGAGGGCGTGTTTCTACTTAACGGATCCGGACAACGACTTCGTGACCGGAATTAATTTGGTTGTCGACGGCGGCATGACGCGCAAAATGATTTATGAGGAGTAATTTACATAAATTTAGTTATGTAAACTTATAAGATTCACTGGAAATCAAAAACGAATCCCTCCGGATCCGCGAAGGACGGTCTGGAGGGATTCGTTTCGTAAACGATTATTTTCCGTTTTCGGGTTTTTCCCGATCGGGCAGTTGGCTGACGTAGCTGTCCGACAGAAGCCGCAAATCGTTAACCCGGTTAAATTCTTCCTCTGTCGTAATCGGCGTATCGGACGCTTCGTCGGTGCCGAACGGATGATGCTCGCCGTCTTCATAACCGGTTCCGGGAATAAACAGCCCGTTCGGGTTGAAATAGGAGCCCGTCGGCAAATAGTAGCTGATCGGCAGCATGTTGCGGCCGTTTTCGTTCAATAAGTCTTGGCCGAAGTGAATATGGTCTTTCATGGAAACGCCAAGCAAATTGGCCACAGTCGGGAAAATATCGGATTGACCGCCAAGCATCTTCATTTCGGACGGGTAAGTGACGCCCGGCGAAGAGATAATGAGCGGGATGTTCATCATCTCCTTGTCGGTATAGGCCTTCCCGAAAATTTCCAGCAGCAGCTCCATATCGTCTTCTTGCAGCGAGAAGAGCGGGAGTCCGCGATGGTCGCCGTATACGACAAGCAGACTGTCTTCCCACAAGCCGCTCGCTTTCAGCTCGTCGATCAGGAGGCCGAAGCAGTAATCGGCATAGTTTTGCGCCACCAGGTAGTTGCCCACATACGTGCCTTCATATCTTTCCGGCAGCTTGATCTTTTGAAGCTCCTCCGGAATCGTAAACGGATGGTGGCCGCTCATCGAAATCAGTTGCGCATAAAACGGATTGTCGCTTTGATCCATCTTCTTCAGTTCTTCCGTCGTTTTGGCGTACAAAATATCGTCCGTCGAACCGAAATAAAGCGAATGCTCGTCGCCGAAAAACGACTTGTCGTAATAACGGTTAAAGCCGAGCGCCTCGTACAGATCCTTCCGGTTCCAGAAGCCGACTTCGTTCGTATGGAAGGTGGCGGTATCGTACCCGTTCGCCTCCAGCAGCTTCGGCATGCTCGGGAGCTCTTTCCCGCCGTACACTTGGGAAGCCGCGCCGGCAGGCGGAATATAAAAGGAAGTGTTGACGACGAATTCGGCGTCGGACGTGTTGCCTTGGCCGACCTGCTGGTAAAAGTTCGAGAAATAGAAGCTCTCGTTCGCCAAACGGTTCAAATTCGGCGTAATCTCTTGTCCGTCAACGTTTAAGTTGATGAGAAAGTTTTGGAACGATTCCATCTGCACGACGATCAGATTTTTGCCTTTCGCCGCGCCTTTCATGACGGGACTCGCGGCTTCCTTCGTTCCTTTCAGCTTGTCGATCCCTTCCTGCGTAATGATCTCGAAGGGGACGGGATCGGGATTTTGATCCGCCAGAAGCGTATAGGCTTCGTAGCTGAGAATGCCCATTTGCTCGGCCTTGACGGTTTCGTTGATGCTAGCCCGGTTCGGAAAAATGTTAAGCGAGCATAAAAGCAAGGAAACGCAGGCCAGACCGATGACGAGCTTGCGGCTGGCGGGAGCGCTGAGCGCCTGCAGCCACTTGCGGGACTTCTGCCGCTTCAGGAACAGAAACGCGATCACGATGAAATCCAGATACAACAGAAGGTACATCGGGTGAACAAGCGAGAAGATGCTTTTTTTAACCGCATGCGCTTGATCCACCTGCTCCAGTACATGGAAGGTCGCGATAATGCCGTAATGCTCGTAGTACATCATGATCGACATATACAAGATTGTAAGGCCCAGATTTACGATAAGATAATAAAGCAGTTTCCTGCGGGTTGCGAACCATTCGATGGCGCAGAAGATAAGCAGGATAATCGGAATTTCCTTCAGTACCGTCGCCCAAGTGGGACCGTCTTCGAATAAAATGAACCAGGCTAGATAACATTTCAACAGCATGCTTACGGTAAAAAACAAAATAGACCCTGCACTGACTCTAGAACTGTCCGAACGAAACATGATCATAAATCCTTCTTTCTTCCTCTACGAATTGACATTACCGATCAACTATGCTTTAGGAAAGACAACATTCCAAGTTTAATCGATGCGGCCGCAGGAAATCAATCCCGTCTGAAATAACCAATTAATAAGGTCGGTTTAAGAGATTTTTATGCTCGGAATATTGATTGTGTTATGTAATGTACGGTATACTTTTCTCGGTGCAATTGCTAATTAAAATTGTTTAATCCATTGTATAAGGAGCATGATGATGGAAAAAGTACTTATTTTTGGTCACAAGAACCCGGATACGGACACAATTTGCTCTGCAATCGCTTATGCCGATTTGAAAACGAAGCTGGGACAAAACGTTGAAGCCGTTCGCCTTGGCAGCGTAAACGCCGAAACGCAATACGCCCTCGACACCTTTAAGGTTGCCGCTCCGCGCCAAGTGGAGACGGTAGCGAACGAGACGAAGACGGTCATCCTCGTCGACCATAACGAGCGCCAGCAAAGCGCTTCCGACATCGATCAAGTGCGCGTTGCCGAAGTTATCGACCATCACCGGATCGCCAACTTCGAAACGAGCGGTCCGCTGTACTACCGTGCCGAGCCGGTCGGCTGCACGGCGACGATTCTGAACAAGCTGTACAAAGAAAATGGCGTTGCGATCACTCCGCAAATCGCGGGCTTGATGCTGTCGGCCATCGTATCGGATTCGCTGCTGTTCAAATCGCCGACCTGCACCGAGCAAGACGTTGCCGCAGCGCGCGAGCTTGCCGAAATCGCGGGCGTCAATGCGGAAGAGTACGGTCTGGAAATGCTGAAAGCAGGCGCGAACTTGAGCGACAAGTCGATCGGCGAGCTCATTTCCCTCGACTCGAAGGAGTTTTCGATGGGCAGCGCGAAGGTCGAAATCGCGCAAGTGAACGCGGTGGACGTGAACGACGTATTGTCCCGCCAAGCCGAGCTGGAAGATGCGCTCACGGGCATCGTCAACCAAAAAGGCCTTGACCTGTTCCTGTTCGTCGTGACGGACATTCTGAACAACGATTCGGTTGGCGTTGCGCTCGGACGCGCTGCCGACGCCGTCGAAGAAGCTTATGGCGTCAAGCTTGAGAACAATAAAGCGGTTCTGAAGGGCGTCGTATCCCGCAAATCGCAAATCGTACCGGTATTGACCGACATCTTTAACAAACGTTAAGGCTAGCTATTGGGCTAGACCATTATAAAGGGAAGAAGAGGCATAGCGCATGATGCGCAATGCCTCTTTTTTTCGTTTAAAGCCGCGTAGAACGGGGAAAAAAGTCGAAAGCTATGCCTCGAAAAAATTGCGTGAAATACATATTTCACGCAATTTCGAGCTGAAGACAAAATTAATGAATCTAATCAGCCAGAGGGGGAGACTAGGACAAGTTTATCCCGTCTTCTTTACACACAAAATCCAAGAATGAAGGTAGGATATTAGCGAATACTAAGTCCGTAATGCGAACGGCGCAAGGCCGATATGAAAAAACGTTCATGAAATGAGGTTAACTTGCTTGAATGGTCAATCCGGTAAAGCCGCGCTGCTTTCGTTAAGTTCCATTCCGCTGATTATGACGCTCGGCAATTCGATGCTCATTCCCGTATTGCCTGTCATTCGGCGGGAATTGTCGATTACGCCTCTACAGACGAGCCTCCTTATAACGGTATATTCGGTTATGGCGATCTTGCTTATTCCGCTTGCCGGCTATTTGTCCGACCGGATCGGCCGCAAAAAAGTGATCGTACCGAGCCTGATCATCGCGGGTGCGGGCGGCGGCCTTTCCGCTGCAGCATCCATTCTGATGGACAATCCTTACGGCATGCTGCTCGCCGGGCGTATCCTGCAGGGTATCGGCGCGGCAGGCGCGGCCCCGATCGTCATGCCCCTGGTGGGGGATCTGTTCGACAGCGAAAAAGAAGTGAGCAGCGGGCTTGGGCTGATTGAAACGTCCAATACGTTCGGCAAAGTGCTAAGTCCGATTTTAGGCTCGTTAATCGCCTGGATCTCATGGTACGCGCCTTTTGTTTCCATTCCCGTTTTTTGTGCGGTGTCGATTGTGCTTGTAGCCGTCTTTGTCAAAGCGCCGAACAAAAAAGAACAACCCGTTCCTTTCCGCCGGTTCGTTTCGGAGCTGAGGCGGTTATTCCGCAAGGAAGGGCGCTGGCTATACGTATTATTTGCGGTCGGCGGAACGGCCATGTTTATTTTGTTTTCGTTTCTCGTATGGTTTTCGGATAAGCTCGAAGACTTTTACAAGATAAAAGGCATCTGGAAAGGCTTTACGCTCGCCGTTCCGCTGGCGGCTTTGTGCACCGCTTCTTTTTTGACCGGCAAAATCATCGGCGAAAGCAAAAAACGGATGAAACTATTGGCGACATGCGGCTTTATGCTCGCCGCGGCGTCTATGACCGCTAACGTCATTGCCGACGGTCTCGTTATGCGCCTAGCGTTATTAAGCGTCGCCGGCATCGGCATCGGAACCGCTTTGCCTTGCCTTGACGCGTTAATCACGGAGGGCATCGACAAAAATGAAAGAGGAACCGTCACATCCCTTTACAACAGTCTTCGTTTTGCCGGGGTCGCGGCTGGGCCGCCTGTCGCCTCGCTGTTATCCGGTAAAGGGAACGGCGTCATGTTCTGGACGCTGGCCGGAGCGGGGCTGCTCTCGGGATTGCTGACTTGGCTGTTTATAAAGCCAAACGAGGAAGGCGAGAAATCGGGCTCCCGTATTGTGCCCAAGGGGAGGAAAGTTTTACAATAGAGCTATCGATCTCATGGCAGGGGGCTTTATCGTTTTGACAATATCGCAGCATGAATTGACGGAAGCATACGGAACGGAATTGGAAGCGTTCGGCATTTGGCTCAAAAACAACGGGATGACCTTCGAGACGCAGCGCGCGTATTTAAGCGACACTCGGCGGTTTCTTCGTCTCATTTACCCCGAACCGGTCGGCAAGACAGGCAAAATCCATATTATGAAGTACTTGTCCGAGGCGAGAGAGCGGGGGGCGGGCGACGAAGCCCGAAACCGCAAGTTGTCCGCGCTGCGAGCGTTCTATAAATCGCTTAACGAAATGGATCTTGCAACCGGCAACCCCGCTGCGCTCACTTCAAAATCTAAAATGCAAAAAAATCGTCTCCCGATTTATCTCGAGGAAGACGAGCTGGAAGAGATGCTTCGCTGCGTCGGAGGCAAATACCGCTACCGCAACTTGGCGATCTTGCTGCTCATGACGTACGCCGGCTTGCGTGTCGGCGAGGTTCACCGTCTCAACGTGGACGATGTGCAGCGCGACGGATCGATCCACGTGCTCGGCAAAGGGCGCAAATGGCGCGTAATCCCGCTTCCGGCGGCGCTTCATCAAGCGCTGGCGTTATCGCTGGAGCAGCGGCTGCAGCCGCGGGGAGGAAGGGAGCAGCCGCTGTTCGTCTCCCAGTTCGGGCGCAGGCTGTCCGTTCGCATGATCCAGACGATCGCCGAGCAGACGTTCGCCCGGTTGAAAGAGCGCATGCCCGATCTGGCCGTCCAGAAGCTATCGTGCCATAAGCTGCGGCATTCGTTCGCCACGATGCAGATCCGAAGCGGCACCGATATCCGGACGCTCCAGGAGCTGCTTGGGCATACAAGCATCGAAACGACGCAAATTTACGCGCATATCGACAATCGGCAGCTGAAAAAGGCAATGGGCAATATCGCGGATAAAATTCCGGTATGGGAAGTATAAAATCAACATAATATTAGTTATGTTAACTTATTGATCGTAGCAGTCGTGGCAGTCGGAGAAGAAGACACCCCCCAGTGTTTTTTTATAGGATTAATTATTCATGACATTAATTAAACTTAAGGCATGACTCCGATTTTTGCTAGCAGCAAAGGGGGGCATGCCCCCTCCTGCAAAATCAATCGAAAACGGAGCTTGAGCGAGCAGTTGGAAGAAAAAGAAAGTAAATAAGCGAGAGAATTGGAAAATTGAGATATGCAAACGTTTGAACCGAACATTATTCTAGATTATTATGTTCTCGAAGTACTTATAAAGCGCTTACACGGCTAACATCTCCGATCTTTTCCCAAGTGTTTTCTCATCTCTTCTTTGGTTCAAACAGCCGCATGCGAACAATGAGGTGATTTTTTCGCCTCTTGAAGCTTTACGCATTGGTTAAAAGCCGGTTGTAAGCCTTATTTTTTGTTCGATTGTGAAAACGTTTGCACAAATCGAACGGAAAGGAGCGTCGATCGTCTAAAGAACATAGCTCGGTTTGCCGGTATTGCTTATCTTTCATTACGTTTTTCAGTGTATTGCCTCATGGTAAATGTGCAATCGGTTGTACAAAAGTAAACGATAAAAGGAGAGTCACGAATGGTCAATAAAAAGGCTTTACATGTATGGCTTGTCTTTTTACTTCTCATCGCGCCATTGCTATCGTTGCCGCCGCAGCAGGCTGAGGCAGCCGATTCGACGGAAAATTCTTTGTTCTCTTGGGATAACGCGACCGTTTATTTTGTCATGACCGACCGATTTTACGACGGAGATCCAAGCAATAACAACTCTTACGGCAGAGCGACGGTTGACGCGACGGGCAAAAAAATCGGCACCTTTCACGGCGGGGATATTAAAGGGCTGACAGCCAAGCTGCAGGAGGGCTACTTCGCAGATTTGGGCGTTAATGTCATCTGGATAACGGCGCCTTACGAGCAGATCCACGGCTGGGTAGGAGGAGGAGACAGCGGCGATTTCTCGCATTATGCTTATCATGGATACTATCCGCTTGATTACACCATGATGGACCGCAATATGGGAACGGTCGAGGAAATGCGCGAATTCGTCGATCTTGCCCATTCGCATGGCATTCGTATCGTCATGGACGTGGTGATGAACCATGCCGGTTACAATACGCTAAAGGATATGGAGCAATACGGATTTGGCGCCATGAACGGCATTACGAGCAGCTGGACGCCGGGTTCGGGTCAGAACTGGCACTCCCACCATAACTACATCGATTATACCAATGCCGGGGCATGGGCGAAATGGTGGGGAAGCTGGGTACGGACGGGCATTTCGGGCTACACGGCCTGCGGAGGAGATGAAAAGACGCAATGTCTCTCCAATCTGCCCGATTTCCGCACGGATTTGACTTCCAGCGTGGGACTCCCTCCCGTGTTAGCCGCGAAATGGGCGCAGGAAACCTCCGGCTACAGCCCATGGATCGTTCCGGCAGCGGCATCACTGCGGCAAGATTTGAACATTGCTCCTGCGGATTACATCGCGAAATGGTTGTCCGCATGGGTGAGGGAGTTCGGCATTGACGGTTTCCGGGTCGATACGGCCAAACACGTCGAGCTGTCCCGCTGGGCTCTATTAAAAAGGGAGGCAAACGCGGCGCTTCAGCAATGGCGTCAGAACAACCCGTCGAAACCCGGCGCAAGCTGGACCGACGACTTTTGGATGACGGCGGAGGTATGGGGGCACGGTGTCGGCAAAAGCGAATATTTTAGCAACGGCTTTGATTCGGTCATTAACTTTGCCTTCCAGAACGCCAATTTTGATTCGTTGGAAAGCATCTATTCGCAATATGCGGGGGCACTTAACACCGATCCGGATTTTAACGTATTGAGCTATATTTCGTCCCACGATACGAAGCTATATGACCGCAGCAGTCTGCTAAAGGCAGGAACCGCGCTGCTGCTTGCTCCGGGCGGCGTTCAAATCTTTTACGGCGACGAGACGGCAAGGCCGTTCGGCGAGACCGGATCGGACAGCACGCAAGGAACGCGTTCGTTCATGAATTGGGGGAGGATAAATGCCGATGTCCTGTCCCACTGGCAGAAGCTGGGGCAATTCCGTAACAACCATATCGCCGTAGGGGCAGGCAGTCACGCCTTAATCTCATCGAGTCCGTACACCTTTAGCAGATCGTACGCCGGCAGCGATGCCGAAGACAACGTCGTGATCGTAACGGGAGCAAGCGGGACCGTGGCTGTGGACGTTTCGTCCGTCTTTGATGACGGTTCAACTGTACGGGATGCGTATACGGGCAACACCGTTGTCGTAGACAACGGAAAAGCGGCGTTTACGGCCCATGCAAACGGGATAATCCTAATTGAGCTTGTATCCGTGTCCGGCAAACCTTCTGTTTCGGCTTCTCCGGCGGGAGGCGCGTTTAAAACGGATACTCAGACGGTTACGCTTTCGGTTGAACGCGCCGATTCCGGCAAATACACGTTGGATGGGAGCGATCCTCGGAACGGCACCTCCTTTTCATCAGGGGATGTCATCACGATCGGGGGGGATATGGCATTTAACGAAACCCGTATGCTTAAACTTTATGCCGAAAACGAATACGGCAGCGTGTCTCGCGAATACGTTTTTACAAAAAAAGACCCGAACCCAGCTATTCAGATCCGTTTCAAGAAGCCTTACGACTGGAGCGCGCCGCAGCTTTATTATTATGAAACATCGCCGGCGATCTCTCAGCCTACTTGGGCGACTTCACCGGCGATGACACCGGAGGGCGGGGACTGGTATGTCTACTCGCTTGTCGGCGTAGACAGCGCGAGAATCATATTCAAAGACAGCAGCGGCCATCAAATTCCGGGCGCTAACCAAGCTGGTCTTCAGGTCGCGGGAGATGTGTGGTACTCGGACCGATTGTACGATTACAATCCGGAAACACCGGATACGTCGGCGCCGTCGGCGCCGGAAGGTCTTGTTCAAACATCGGTTTCGGCGGACAGCGTCAGTCTGGAATGGGCCGCCGCGACGGATAACGTTGAAGTGGCCGGTTATACCATTTACCGGGATGGCTCTAAAATCGGCACGGCAAGCGGGACGTCGTACACAGCTTCCGGCTTAAGCGCTTCGACAACGTACCAGTTTACCGTAGAGGCTTATGATGCAGCCGGCAACGTATCCGCCCCCAGCGATTCGATTAGCGTAACAACCGAAGAGGGCAACACGGCTATCATTTACTATAAACGCGGTTATGCGACGCCTTATATCCATTACAAGCCGGATGGAGGGAATTGGACGACGGCGCCCGGCATAGCCATGACAGAGGATACGGAATATGCCGGATACAGCAAAATAACGATTCCGCTTGGAACCGCCGGCGGACTGACCGCAGCGTTCAACGACGGAAAGGGCACATGGGATAACAACCGCGGTGCAAATTATGTTTTTGAAGCGGGTTCTTCAACCTTTGTAAGCGGAACGATTACGCCGGGAACCCCGCAGCCCGACAGCTTAACATTAACCGTAACCGTACCCGGCGGGACGACGGGGGATTTGTATCTGGCATCCAGCCTGAACGAATGGAATGCCGGGGACGCCAATTATAAGCTCGCCGCCAATTCGGACGGCACCTATTCCATCAAGCTGGAGGTTGCGGCAGGAACAACCTTTCAATACAAATTGACCCGCGGCTCCTGGGAAACGGTCGAAGTGAACGGCAGCGGCGGAGATATATCGAACAGGTCCGTCACAACGGCCGGCGGAGCCCAGCGCATAAGCATCACGGTCGAGAGATGGAAGAGCTGAATGCCGGATTGACGGTCACGCCAAGTCTGGCGTTTAACGATTAAAACGGGTATGAGCACAGAGTAAAGGTCATCGCATGGGCTGAATGCGATGACCTAACTCGTTGAAGGAAAAAGGATAAAGTGTAATATTTCAGAATTTGGTCTTTTTTTCTTTGGCAAATAAGTGATTTTATGGTAATGTAGCTTACAGGAATTTTGATACGATGACTTACTAGGAGCGGCATTCGAAGCGGCTTATGCGCTTATGGCGCCGACCATTTTCGGAATATGGTTCTTGACGGGCTGGGAGATCGGCAATAGCCGCAACGGAAGGCGGACGCAGCAAACAAACTTTTCGACTGCATCAACTTATACTCTAATTCGGATCGGGAGAGGTTACTAGTTATGAAGATCGGATTGCTAATCGTTGATATGCAAAACCAGTTTGTTTACGACGGCCAAATTCCGTTCTCGGCCGTTACAAGAGCTTCCGAATATATTAATCTGATCGCGGATTCGCTGCGCGCAAGCAACCATGTGGTCGTCCATATCCGCGACGTGGAGGAATGGACGGAGGAAACGAGCGACAAATTCGATGTCATTCCGGAGATTAAAGTCGAAGAGACCGACCTTCACGTAACGAAAATGTACTCCAACGCTTTTTGGTACACGGATCTGGAGGAGCAGCTGAAAAATCACGGCGTCGGCTTTGTTATCGTCGCCGGTTTTGCGGCGGAGTACTGCGTCCTGTTTACGTATAACGGCGCGAGAGAACGCGGCTTCAGAGCCGTTATATTGCAGGACGGCATACTGAGTACCAAAAGCGACGTCATTCCGGCCACCTATCGGGACCGCCAAATGATTTCATATTCGGCGGTGGAATATATGGCGGCCGATCGTTAACGCCGTAAAAGAATAAGGAAACAGGACGGGAAGAGCAGAAGCTAGGACGGTTCGGAATAAAGGAGCCGCATAGCCGCAAGCTCTTCTTTTATTTTGCCGACCAATGCTTCCGGCTTTAACACTTGTCCGCTGGAGCCGAAGCCGAGCATGATCTCGCAAGCGGAATCTTCCGTATTAAATTCCACTTCAGCTTCGACATACCCGTTTCCGGCGTTCGAGATACGGAGAACGGTTACGTACCTCCGCTTGCGAAACGACTCGAACGCCTGCTCTTGCAGGCGCACGGTCGCGGGATAACGGGGCAGCCTTTCGATGAACTGCCGGGTAGACTGCCGCCAATAGGCGGCTAAATCGAAATCTGCAGGCCGCTCGAAGCCTTCGTCGAGCATCTCGGCATCGTTTACCCGCGAGACCCGAAAGCTTCGAAGCCCGTCTTCCGAGCGGGCGACGACATACCAGGCGTTCTGCTTGGCGACGAGCCCAAGCGGCTCGACGATGCGCTCGGGCGTATTATTGTATGCGAGCCGAAGCTTCCGCTCGCTCCATACCGCTTCCTGAACGATTTCGAGAAATGGATATTCCTCTCTGGATTCATGCCAGCCCGCCCCGTCGATATGAAGCCGTTCCCTTACCGATTGCGCATCCCGCCTGACAGACTCCGGCGAAGCGGCAAGCAGTTTCTCGATCGCCAGCTCGAAATGCCGGTCATACCCGATATCCCGGAGCGCCCGATGATGGACGCCTGTGCCGAACAGCAAGGAGAGGAGTTCTTCCTTCTTCATGCCGGTAAGGTCGGTAGAATAGTCGTTTAACAGCAGCCAGCCGCCGTTCGGGCCGCGTTCGGCGTAGACCGGTACGCCTGCCGCGCTTAACGACTCCATATCGCGCAGAATCGTTCGTTTGGACACTTCAAGACGGTCGGCAAGCTCCTGAGCCGACAGTTTGCCCCGGTTTTGCAGAAGCAGCACAATCGCAAGCAGCCGATCTCCTTTCATCGCCGATACTCCCTTTCCGGCGCGAAACGGATTGTCCATGGATAAGGATGACATGAAAACGAGCCGTTTGCGCCTGAATCGTACTATTGTTCTTATTGTATCAAAAAATGATGACAGCCGTTGTCATCTAAGCAGAGGTACGATAAAGACGACATCTCGAATTCTTCGTTATTCAGGAAGGGGAAAAGCAAATGAAGCCATTGGAAGGGAAGACGGCGGTCGTCGCCGGCGCGACGCGCGGGGCCGGAAGAGCTATCGCGGTTGAACTCGGAGCGGCGGGGGCAACGGTATATTGTACGGGAAGAAGCGTCCGGGGACAAGCGTCGGATCTGGGACGTCCGGAGACCATCGAAGAAACGGCCGAGCTTGTGACGGCAAACGGAGGGAGAGGCATTGCCGTTCAGGTGGATCATACGGACGAGGAGCAGGTCAAGCGGCTGTTCCGCCGGGTAGCCGGCGAACAAGGCGGCAAGCTGGACATTCTGGTCAACGATATATGGGGAGGGGAGAAGTATATCGATTGGAACGCGCCTTTCTGGGAGCATTCGCTGGCGAACGGGTTGCTGGTCCAAGATCGGGCAGTCCGCACGCATATGCTGAACAGCTATTATGCGGCGCCGCTCATGGTCGGCTGCGGAAGCGGGCTAATCGTCGAAGTGACGGACGGCACAGGGTACCGCTATCGGGGCAACCTGTACTACAGCTTGGCGAAAATATCGGTCATTCATCTCGCTCAAGCGATGGCGGCCGATTTTGCTCCTCATCGGATTGCGGCGATAGCGGTGACGCCGGGTTTTCTGCGCTCCGAGGAGATGCTGGATTATTACGGCGTGAAGGAACATAATTGGCGCGACGCGATTACGGGCGGGCTTCCGAACGCAGAGCATTTCGGCGAATCGGAGACGCCTTACTTCCTTGGCCGGGGAGTCGCGGCGCTTGCGGCGGATCCGGAGGTACTCGGCTTAAGCGGTCAAGTATTGCCCAGCTGGGAGCTTGCCAAGCGTTACGGCTTCACCGACAAGGACGGCCGCTCTCCGGATTGGGGGAGCTACGCGATGAAGAACGGCTTTCCCGTCTGACGGAGGCTAAACGACGTTTCCAAGGAATGCAAGCCTTCTGGCTTCCTGCAGCGAAAAAGAAGGACGGCTCCCCGTAACCGCGGGTGCCGTCCTTTGTTCAATATTTCGCCGATTACCCTTCCAGCAGCGAAGCTTGGAATTTGGCGATCGTTTCGTATTCGTCCTCCAGCTTGCGCGCCAAGCTGATGTAGATGCTCATAAGCCGGTGATAAACGGCCGCATTCGCTTTGTTCGTCTCATGCTCGTGCGTGCTTCCGACCATGCCCGCCACGATGTTCAGGCTGTCGGCCCGGCCGGTCGCGTTAAGACCCAAAACGACGGCGCCCAGCGCGGAGCTTTCGAAGCTTTCGGGCACGACGACGTTCTGGTCGAATATATCCGCCATCATCTGGCGCCACAGCTGCGACCGCGCGAAGCCGCCGGTTGCCTTGATCTGGGTCGGGCGGCCGATCGCCTCTTCCAGCGCAAGAAGCACGGAATATAAATTGAAAATTATGCCCTCCATAACCGCGCGGATCATATGTTCCTTCTTATGATGCAGCGAAAGCCCGAAGAAGGAGCCGCGCGCGTACGGGTTCCAAAGAGGAGCCCTTTCGCCCGTAAAATACGGATGGAACAGCAGTCCTTCCGCCCCCGGGCTTACCCGTTCCGCAATCGCGGACATCATGTCGTAAGGGCTCATGCCGATGCGTTTGGCGGTTTCCACTTCGGATGCGGCGAATTCGTCCCGCGCCCAACGGAAAATGACGCCGCCGTTATTGACCGCTCCGCCGATCACCCACAGCTTATCCGTCAGCGCGTAGCAGAAATAACGTCCTTTCGGATCGGTGATCGGCTTGTCGACGACGGCGCGAATGGCGCCGCTTGTGCCGATCGTAACGGCAACGACGCCCGGCTCGATCGCATTGACGCCGAGATTGGACAGTACGCCGTCGCTTGCCCCGACGACGAACGGGGTGGAGGGGGACAGCTTCATCTGAGAAGCGTATTCGCCGTTCAGCCCGGTCATCGTATGCGTCGTCGGCACGAGCCTGGACAGACGATCGGCCGCGATTCCCGCCACGGACAGCGCCTCCGCGTCCCATTCCAGACGCTCCAGGTTCATCATGCCGGTTGCGGAAGCGATCGAATGATCGACCACGAATTCCCCGAACAGTTTATAAAAAACATACTCTTTAATCGAAATGAATTTATGCGTCCGGTCGAAGATAGACGGATGCTCGCGTTTCAACCACATGAGCTTCGTCAGCGGCGACATCGGGTGAATGGGAGTGCCCGTTCTCCGGTAAATTTCGTGCCCGTTCAACTCTTTCTTCAGCAGCTCCGACATGGCCGCGCTCCGGTTGTCGGCCCATGTGATACAGCGCATCAGCGGCTTGCCGGCCGAATCGACCGGAATGACGCTGTGCATGGCCGAGCTGAACGAAACGAACAGAACCCGCTCCGGATCGACCATGCTCTCGGTCATCACTTGATTAATCGTATGAAGAACGGCATTGAAAATTTGATCCGGATCTTGCTCGGCGATGGCGGGAGTCGGCGTGAACAGCGGATATTCCTCGTTCGCCTTCGCTACGACTTTGCCGTTCTCCTCGAACAGCACCGCCTTCGTGCTAGTCGTTCCCATATCGATACCGATCATGTAGTTTAAAGCATCCATACTTCATTACTTCCCTTCTCGTTTAGATTAGACGAAAGCGCTCAGAACGAGAATGAACACGAGTCCCAGCACGGACAACAACGTTTCCATCATTGTCCAGGATTTTAACGTTTGCGGAACGGACAGGTTGAAGAACTCCTTCACCATCCAGAAACCCGCGTCATTGACGTGTGACAAAATAAGCGAGCCTGCTCCCGTAGCAAGCACCACAAGTTCGACGTTGGCGCCCGGCGTCAAAGCGAGGACCGGCGCAACGATACCCGCAGCGGTCGTCATGGCGACGGTCGCCGAGCCGGTAGCGACGCGGATCAAAGCCGCGACCAGCCATGCGAAAATGATGACGTTGACGTTCGCGTTCGTCGCGATCGTGGCGATCGCGTTGCCGACGCCGCTGTCGATCAGAACTTGCTTGAACGCGCCGCCGCCGCCGATGATCAGAATAATGCCCGCAACGGCCGGCAAGCTGTCCGAAGCGAAACGGTTGATTTCTTCTTTCGTGAAGCCTCTCGCAAAGCCGAGAGAGAAGAAGGCGAACACAACCGAGATAAGCAAAGCCACGATTTCATGCCCGATAAATTCGCAGAATACGGTGAACGGGCTAGTTGCGTCAGGGTCGATAATGCTGGCCGCCGCGCCGATCAGCATCAGAATGACCGGCATCAGAATCGTCAGCATCGTAATCCAGAAGCCCGGCAGCTTGCGTTCCGACTTCAGCGAGAATTGCTCGGCCAGATCTTCGGGAGGCGTAGCGATAATCCGCTTGCCGATAAATTTGCCGAAAATCGGACCCGAGATGATCGCCGTCGGGATCGCGATAATAAGCGAGTACAGGATCGTAAGGCCGAGATTAGCCCCGTAAGCGTCGATGGCGATCATCGGAGCCGGATGCGGAGGCACCAGCCCGTGCACGACGGACAAGCCGGCCAGCATCGGGATGCCGATCTGCAGCAGCGACATGTTCGTTTTGCGTGCGACCGTGAAGACGATCGGGATGAGCAGGATAAGCCCGACCTCGAAAAAGACCGGAATGCCGACAAGGAAGCCGACGAGCACCATAGCCCAGTGTACACGTTTCTCGCCGAATCTGTCGATAAGGGTCGTCGCAATCCGCTCGGCGCCGCCGGATTCGGCCATCATTTTGCCAAGCATCGTTCCGAGACCGATAACGATTGCGATCGTGCCTAACGTTCCGCCGAGGCCCTTTGTAATCGATGTTACGACATCCAGCGCTTGCATGCCCGCCAGCAGTCCAAGCAGCATGGACGCCATCAGCAAAACGACGAATGGATGCCATTTGAAGGTGGAAATGAACACAATCAGAAACGCAATGGCTACTGCCGTCCATACGAGCAGAGTAGCGTCATGATTCAATCCAAAAATCGTAGCCATAGTTGCCTCCCGTTAAATTGTCGTGTAGTTGTAATTTGGGGTACAGGAATGCGAGTCTTCAGCCGTTAATTCGGGATGCTTCGATCGAGCGTATTACGCGAATCGGCAAAATAGGCGCGGACGGCCTCCTCGATGACATGGGCATCTCCGGTTCGCAAGCATTCTAGCAGCGTGCGGTGCTTCTCGATAACGTACGAAATCCGTTGCTCGCCTTCGTTGAAAACGTTCTCGGTTGTAATCAACATAACGGTCAACACCAGTTGGCGAATGCTCTTCCATAAATGCAGAATGCGGTTATGCCTTGCTTCCGTAATAATCGCTTCGTGAAACGACAGGTCCTGAAACGTAAACTCCACGCTGTCCATATGCTTCGATGCGAGCTCCATCCGGTCGATGATATGGCCAAGGCGCAAAAGCAAGCCTTCGTTCGACTGGCCGGCCAGCTGCTGCTGCACGAAGCTTTCGATCAAATACCGGACATCGTAAAGCTCCTTCCGGTCGCGGGCATCAAGACCTCTGACGATTGCGCCCATCCGTTCGAGCTCCAGCAGCCCTTCGGCCGCAAGCGTTCTTAACGCCTCGCGCACCGGCGAACGGCTGATGCCGAAATCGGCGGCGATCCGGTTCTCCGACAAGACTTCGTCTTGCGGAATCGTCCCGCGAATAATTTGCAGACGCAGCTCGCAAGCCACCGCTTCGCCAAGAGATGCGCCGGACAGCCAAGAAGCGGGATATTGCCTTATCATTGTCATCCGAATTCTCTCCTATTCCTTTTCAAGACATGATTTGCAAACCCTTATACGTGTCGACTGACATACGTGTACACTTGTATACAACTTACCTTGTCTATCATATCTCCTTCGACCGAAGTTGTAAATATGATTTTGTAAGCGTAACAATTTTCGATTAAGCGTCCGCTTCGGCGAACGGGACAACGCTGCGGCGCAAGTGTATAATGAAGAGTGTTCCAAACTTAAACGGAGAGTGATGATGAAATGACAGCGCCCGTGCAGCCCCAATTGAACCGGGACTACATATTATCGATACTGGAGAAGCTTCTGCTGACGCCAAGCCCAAGCGGTTACTGCATGCATATTATGAAAATGGCGGCCGAAGAGGCAACGCGGCTCGGCTACGAGCTGGAGCTGACCCCTAAAGGCAACGGCATTATTACGGTTCCCGGGCGGAATCCGAATCATGTGCTCGCATTGTCGGGCCACGTGGATACGCTTGGCGCGATGGTGCGATCCGTCAAGCCGAACGGAATGCTCCGCTTTACGCCGATCGGCGGCTACGCGATGCAGACTGTGGAAGGGGAATACTGCCGTATCCATACCCGTGACGGACGCGAATACGAAGGAACGGTCTTGTCCACGAAGCCTTCCGTCCATGTTTATTCCGACGCACGGGATTGGAAGCGGGAAGAAGCGAACATGGAAATTCGCATCGACGAGACGGTCACCTCCAAGGAAGATACGGAAAAGCTCGGCATCGCGCCGGGAGATTTTATTTCCTGGGATCCGCGTGCCCGTCTGCTGCCGAACGGCTGGATCAAATCCCGTCATCTGGACGACAAGGCGAGCGTCGCCGCTTTGTTCGGCGTCCTGGAGTGGCTGAAGCGGGAAGGGAAGCAGCCGGCTAACACGGTGAAAATCATCTTGTCCACCTATGAAGAGGTCGGCCACGGAACGGCGCATATTCCGCCGGACATCACCGAATTGATCGCGGTGGACATGGGAGCGCTCGGCGACGACTTGTCCGCGACCGAACGGGACGTATCGATATGCGCCAAAGACTCGTCCGGCCCGTACGATTACGGGATGACGTCGAAGCTGATCGAGCTGGCGAAGCGCGAGTCGCTTCCCTATGCGGTCGACATATACCCGCATTACGGCTCCGACGCGTCGGCCGCTTTACGCGGAGGCAGCAACATCCGGGCGGCCCTTATAGGACCCGGGGTGCACGCTTCGCACGGCATGGAGCGGACGCATGCCGACGCGATCGTGAACACGGCGGCGCTTCTGATCGCTTATATGATGGAGCCGATTCTAGCTTAAAGGGAACGATTCGATTTTTATCATTTAATGTGGTTAAATAGATAGGGAGGGCTGTGCGTGAAGGAAAGGATCGCCGTTAATTACATACCTCATGGCTAGCTTAAGTAAGGCCGATGTACCGATAACAGCTCTTTCTCCCGAATGCTGTAAGGAGGATCAAGCAAGAGAGGAAGGAGTGCCGATGGAGCAAGAAGCAAACGAATCCCAAGAGATTATGATTACGGAAGAGGAATGGCATCAGGCGGTTGCCTTGTTTAATCGGGCTTATCCGTATTTTATAGACGAGATTGAGCGCGTGGAAGCCGAACGCGGCAAGCTGAACGACTTTCAGTTGATGCTGGCCGTCTCGCGGGCGAAGGAACGCTTGGTCATCCTCGGATGGAATTGCCGGAAAGCGCTCAATGCGATATTCGACCGATTCGTGGATCTTTACCGGACATCCGGCAAAGAGTGGGCGGAAGATTGGGCCGAGGATACGTTCGGTTCAAGCCGGATTCATGTTCAGCCGCCCGACGATGAACAGCAGCCGGATTATGCGAATCCAAGAATTCACGATTTAAGGATGCTTATTCAAGTGAAGGAAGCGGAGCTGCTGCTGTTATATCAGGAGCTCGTCGAGCTTCAGGACGAGGAGCAGGCTTCGCGCGATGCGTCCTGGTCCTGACAGTCAGAGGGGCGGATGGCTTCATTGGATGCAGATTATGAACCGCCGCGGCGGCGCAGGGACTTTCCCAGCGCCGCCTTTCTCATTTATCCAGTCCCCCAATCATGAAACCATTACTCATCTGCCCCTGAAGCCTATTGCCGCTACGGTTTGGAAGCGCTCGGAAAAAAGTTTACAAATCCATCATTGACTTTATGGGCTCTCTATCGGCTATAATTATGTAGACCGATCGTTATAATTTCATCATAAAGGCAAGGGGGTGCGCAAATTTGCGGGAAAAAACGAATTCTCGCGATACGATCGTGGAAACGGCAGCCGAGCTGTTCGCCAAGCAAGGGTACCACGGCACCGGACTAAACCAGATCATCAAGGAGAGCCGTTGCCCGAAGGGGTCGCTGTACTATTATTTCCCGGAAGGCAAGGAAGAGCTTGCCGTCGAATGCATGCACCGAATTCGCCGGGAAGTCGCGGACAAATGGGAGGAGCTGTTCGCGAAAGCGGAACAGCCTGCCGACGCCATCGAGTCGTTTATCGAAGGGATGGCGAAAGAAGCGGAAGCTTCGGGATTCGATTGTTTTATTCCGTTCAGCTTCTGGATGGCGCCGGAGGCGTCGTCCGTCAGCGGGAAGCTGCGTCAGGCATGCCAGCAAGTATTGGACTCGTGGCAGCGGATCGTATCCGGCCATCTTCAGGCTTCCGGCGTAGCCCGGTCCAAAGCCGACGAAATCGCCATGGTCGTTATTTCGTTGACGGAAGGGGCGCTGCTGCTGGCTCAAACTAACCGGGACTCGCAGCCGATACGGAATGCGGCGAAGTACGTCCGGCTTTTATTTAACAACATTAATAACTTTGATTGAACCGACGGAGGTAGGATAAAGTGGAAGCAACCGTACAACAGCCCGCTATAGAGACACAGGGCAAAACGTTCAAAGCCGTTCCGATCATGCTCGCGCTGCTTATAAGCGGCTTTATCGGCATGTTCAGCGAAACGGCGCTTAACGTCGCGTTAAGCGACTTGATGGAGCTGCTCAGCATAACGCCGGCAACCGCGCAGTGGCTGACAACGGCTTATCTGTTAACGCTGGGAATTCTAGTGCCGGTATCCGGCCTCTTGCTGCAATGGTTTACGACAAGGCAGCTATTTGTCGTCGCACTTGTCTTTTCCATTCTGGGCACTTTAACGGCGGCGCTTGCGCCGAATTTCGAAGTTCTTCTCGTGGCCCGCGTCATTCAAGCGATCGGCACCGGCATTATGCTGCCGCTCATGTTCAATACGATTCTTGTCGTCTTCCCGGCTGAGAAGCGCGGAGCGGCGATGGGCATTATCGGTCTGGTCATCATGGTTGCTCCGGCCGTCGGCCCGACCATTGCAGGCCTGCTCATCCAAAACTTGAGCTGGCACTGGATATTCTGGCTGTCGCTTCCGTTTCTGATCGTATCGCTGATTTGCGGCATTCTGTTTATGCAGAACGTATCGACGATTACGAAGCCGAAAATCGACATCTTGTCGATGGTTCTGTCGACGCTGGGCTTCGGCGGCATCGTCTTTGGCTTCAGCAGCGCCGGTGAGGGAGAGCACGGCTTCGCGAGCACGAAGGTGATCGCGGCGATCGCCGTAGGCGTTGTCGCGCTTATTCTGTTCTCGCTGCGTCAGCTTTCGATGAAGAAGCCGATGCTCAACCTGCGCGCCTTCAAATATCCGATGTTCGTGATCGGCCTGATTACCGTTCTCATCTGTATGATGATTATATTGTCCTCCATGCTCGTGCTTCCGATTTATTTGCAGCAAGGGATGGGATTGTCGGCCTTTTCGGCTGGTCTTCTGATGCTTCCGGGCGGTATCATTAACGGCCTGCTGTCGCCGGTCATGGGTCGCCTGTTCGATAAATACGGTCCCAAATGGCTCGTTATTCCGGGCTTCCTGGTTGCCGGCGCGACGCTCTGGTTCTTCTCCGGCATAACGGCGGCTTCGGCATCCGCCTTGATTATCGTGCTGCACAGCTGCCTGATGATCGGCATTTCCATGATTATGATGCCGGCTCAAACGAACGGCTTGAACCAGCTGCCCCGCGAATTTTATCCGGACGGCACGGCGATTATGAACACGCTCCAGCAAGTGGCCGGAGCGATCGGCACGGCGCTTGCCGTAAGCATCATGTCGTCCGGCACCTCGTCTTACTTGAAGACGGCCGCCAATCCGAATCCGGTCGATGCTCTTACGGCAGGCGTACAGGACGCGTTCGTATTCGGCATGATCGTCGCGGTTATCGGTTTCGTGCTTGCGTTCTTTATTAAACGGGTTAATGTTAAATCGGATTAATTATCGGGCGAAAACGGAGAAGAGGAGTTCCTTCGGGAGCTCTTTTTTTCTGCCTTGCGCAATCATAAATCAAACGGGGCAAATTTATCCGTGCTATAATAGCGTATAGCAATCAGCAGAGAATAGATTGGAGTTTGCCGTCATGACCAGAAGGTTAAAAAAGTTTTATATCGAAATTACGAGCATCTGCAACTTGGCATGCAGCTTCTGTCCGCAAACGAAGCGGGCGAAAGGTTTTCTTCAAATCGAAGATTTCAAGAAACGGCTGGATCAGATCAAAGGTTACACCGACTCGATCTATTTTCATTTAAAAGGCGAACCGCTCATGCATCCCAAAATCGGAGAGCTGCTCGATATTAGCCACGAGAAAGGCTTCAAGGTCAATATTACGACCAACGGTACGCTGCTCTATAAAGTGCGGGAGCTGTTGCTGGAGAAGCCGGCGGTCCGGCAAATGAATTTCTCGCTCCATAGCTTCGACGGGCATGCGGGGTCGACGGACAAAGAGGGTTACATCGGGAGCGTCCTTTCGTTCGTCCGGGAAGCCGTCAGCCGCACGGACATGATCATTTCGCTCAGACTGTGGAATTTGGACCAGGACAACGCGACGAACGCGGAGAAGCAGCGCAACCGCGAGCTTCTTGCCCTCATCGAGAAGGAGTTCGGACTGGATTACCGCATCGAGGAGCGGGTGTCGCCGGGCAAAGGGGTTAAGCTGGCTGACCGGGTCTATTTGAATCAGGATTATGAATTCGAATGGCCGGATCTGGCCGCCGAGGAGGACGACGGCAAAGGCTTCTGTTATGCGCTGCGCAATCAAGCGGGCATTCTGGTAGACGGCACGGTCGTGCCATGCTGCCTGGACGGCGAAGGCGTCATCAACCTGGGCAACATTAACGATCGACCGTTCTCCGAGATTCTGGAGGGGGAGCGGGCATCCCGGTTATACGACGGATTTTCGCGCCGCGAGGCGGTGGAGGAGCTGTGCCGCAAATGCGGTTACCGCAAGCGCTTTGGAGCCGGAGCATAAGCCCCGGCAAGGAACGGATAAAAGCATCTATCGAAGTCTTACGAGAACGGTCGACCGCGATTAAGGTTATGTTCTTCGTCCTTTAGAATCTGAACTTCCGACTCCTTCGGAATAATATAAACGGGACTGCGGTATAGGGCAGTTTGCAGCGTGTCCCGAACCAGAATTTCTCGATAAACGGGCTGGTTCTTGCAAGATTGTTTGTCCGTTTCCGATATCACACATCAGAGCCTGAAGTTGTTATATGTGCAAAATCGGAAAAGGAGTGTTGTGCAATGGCGTTTAAAAAATTATTGGATCAAGCGAAGGAAGGATTTATCGCCAAAGCGCCTGAAGAGGTGCAATCGCAGGTTTTCCGGCACATTAACCGATCGCTGGATTTTGCCGCTTACGGCGACGTTTATTCTAGATAAAGAAGGGATAATTCGCCGAGCGAACGTCAATCCGGACTTCATGAGCCGGATGGAGCCTCAGGAAATCATCGATCAATTGAAGGCGCTCTAGGAGAAGCTTGAATGCAGCATCGCGGTTTTGGATTATGAGAGAGAGGGGCTATCCCAAAAGTCATCCTAAATGACAGAGGGGCAGCCCCCTTTTTATGGACCTGACAAGATGTCGGCGGTAGCCGAACTGTGCCCCCTCTGAACGGCAAGACCGGTATTGTAGTCCGTTCGGGAGACGAAACCGCGAAAACAATAATTATACAACTCCGACGCGGAGCTATGACGGCTCTGCGTTTGTTACGCCCGGGCGTTCCTCGCAGGTGTAAGCGGTATTACGCGATATTGACATCAATATCCGTAATCTTGTCGAGTTGTCCTTTGCCGCTAGTTATTCTTGCTCCGGTCGCTTATAATCGAGTAGGAAGCGTTGCAACATGAGAGGAACGAGATATGAAAAAAATCATTTGGATTGGTTGTTTGTCTTACTTTCTGATCGGTCTCGCGCATGTCGTGCTGGGATCGGTCCTGCCTGTGCTGCTGCAGCATTACGGGAAGGAATACAGCGAAGGAGGAACGCTCATTTTCGCCCAATTCGCCGGTTTTCTGGTCGGGGTGCTCTTGTCGCCCGCCATAAACCGCCGTATGGGAAAACGGAACACGCTGCTGCTTTCCATCGCCGTGCTGCTTGCAGCCGAGCTTCTGTACGCCGCGCTTCCGCCTTGGGGCTTCCTGTACGCGATCGCGCCGGCGGCCGGCTTTGGATTCGGCGTCATCGAAGCGGTAATCGGGACGATTATCATCTCGGCGATCAAAGAGAAATCGGCCATCGCGATGAGCCGGCTGGAGGTTCTGTTCGGCGTCGGCGCAATGCTGATGCCGCTTGTCGCCAGCTTGCTTATTTCTGCCGGCTATTGGCGCTTTTCCTTTGCGGTCATTGCGGTGTTTGCGGCGGTTGCTTTCGTCTTATGGCAGCGCGGATCGTTCGGGGAGCTCAGCAGAGTGCTGGACGAGAAGGAAGCGAAGACCACTGCGGGCGAGGCGCAAGTCCGTTCGTTTGTTTACAGAGGCAAAGACCGGGTCGCCCTTGTCTTGTTTATCGTCTTCTTCTTCATTTACGTCGGCACGGAGATGAGCCTGGCGAACTTTATGCCGGCCATGTTTATCTCGAAGCTTGGAATGAACGAAGCTTCTGCGGCCCTAAGCGTAACCTGCTTCTGGATTGCGATGTCGTTCGCCCGTCTGTTCGCCGGGTATATCGCCGAGAAGTTCCGGTACAAGGTGTATTTGCTTTATAGCTGCTTCGCGACGGTTATTTTGTTCGCGGTGCTTCCGTTAGCCGGTCAAGTGTGGTCGTCCTTCGCCGTCGTGCTCCTGCTGGGACTTGCGATGTCGGGCATTTTTTCGATTGCGCTTGTTTTTGTAAGCAAGCTCATACCGGGCTCGGAGGAAACGACGCCCAGCCTTATGATCGCTTCGGGCGGCGTAGGCGGAGCCGTACTGCCGCTTGTCACCGGCTGGAGCTTGGACCACATGACCGTCAATCTATCGATCTGGATGCTTGCCGTTTTTAGCGCGGGGTTGTTGGCGATCATGGCCGTTGCCTACCGCTGGGAGCGGGTTGCGCAGTCCGGCGAACGGGTGCAACCGTCGCATTCCAAAGCGTAATCTAATATGGGGAGAGGATGATCAGGCATGACAAAGTCCATTAAATGGGGAATTCTCGGAACCGGCGGCATTGCCGAAAAGTTTACGTCGGATTTGGCTTACGCCACCTACGGGGAGGCTGCGGCCGTTGGCTCAAGGACGCTGGAGAGCGCGAAGCGCTTTGCCGACAAGTTCGGCATTCCGCAAGCGCACGGGAGCTATGAGGAGCTGGCGAACGATCCGGATATCGATGCGATCTATATCGCGACGCCCCATCCTTTTCACAAGGAAAATGTGTTGACCTGCCTCAAAGCCGGCAAAGCGGTTTTATGCGAAAAACCGTTTACGATCAACAGCGGCGATCTGGAAGAGCTGACTTCGTACGCCAAAGAAAACGGGCTGTTTCTGATGGAGGGCATGTGGACCCGCTTCCTGCCGGCCGTCATTCGCGCGAAGGAATGGATCCGCGACGGTCGGATCGGCGAAGTGCTGCACGTGAAAGCCGATTTCGGTTTCCGTACGACGGGCAACCCGGAGGGAAGAATGCTGAACCCGGCGTTAGGCGGCGGCGCGCTGCTCGATGTAGGAATTTACGTCGTGTCGTTTGCGTCAATGATATTCGGCGCGGAGCCGGAGAAGGTGATCTCTACGGCGCATATCGGGGAGACGGGCGTAGACGAACAGAATTCCATTATCCTCGAATACGGCTCCGGCAAGACGGCCGCGCTCAGCAGCGCAATCCGGGTCGAGCTGGCGAATGAAGCGTACATATTCGGCACGGAAGGTTATATTCATTTGCCGTCCTTCTTTAACGCCAAGACGGTGACTTTGCTGCGTCACGGCCAGGTCGTCGATCAATACAAGGATGAACGCAAAAGCCTGGGCTACAACTTCGAAGCGGACGAGGTTGCGCGCTGCTTGAATAACGGGCGGACGGAAAGCGGAGGTATTCCTCTTGACGAGTCGCTTGCGATCATGAAGCTGATGGATGCCGTCCGGCAGCAGTGGGGTCTTCGATACCCGATGGAAAATTAAAAATTGTCAGCGATGCCGTCGTTCCTGCGGGAGCGACGGCTTTTTTTTGAAATATAAGAAGTATTATTTTCAAAGCTTATACTTTGTTTACGGAGGATAGAGAACGACTGTATAATTTTGGAGAGATGCTAGGATAGGAGAGGCAAGTCGGCTTCGCTTCGTTTCCCGGAATCTCATATTGTTTCGTTATATCGGTTTGTTACATAGAACTTTGTGTTAGAAACCGTAAGCTGTTTTAGAATAAATCTGAATTTACGGAGGAATTGGATGAAAATCATGTTTCGTTACAATTGGCAAATTCGCGAAGAGTGGTACCGCTGGTGCGAGCAGGTTCCGGAAGAGGAATTGCTCCGGGCGCGAACGGGAGGTGTGGGAAGCGTATTGAAGACGCTCTTTCATATCGCGGACGTGGAATGGAGCTGGATTCGAATTTTGAAAGGGCAGCCGGACTTCGAGGAGCCGTTCGAAAGCTATGCCAGCCTGGACAAGGTCCGAAAGCTCGACGCCGCTTTCCGGGCGGAGGTGGAGTCGTTCGTCAACGCATGGGAGGAAAGCATGGAAACCCGCCCACTCTATCTTACGAGGCCGGACGGCAGCGTCGAGATCGAGGCATGGGGAACGATCATGCGTCATGTCATCGCCCATGAGATTCACCATATCGGACAGCTGTCCGTATGGGCGAGGGAAATCGGCCTTGCGCCGGTATCCGCCAATGCGATTCGCAAAGGGCTGATCCAGCCCAATATTGCGCGCAAGTGATCGGATGTTTTCGAGCGGGGCTCGGAGTTACCTCGGAGTTACTGAGTTACTAGCATAAGCAGATCCGAAAGCGGAGGGACGCTATGTCTATCAAACCTTCTTATTCCCATATGCCGGAAGGGTACGAGTGCCCGTTCTGCCGAGTGATCGCAGGGGATGAAAGGCCGAATAACGGAACGAAGCAACGCGACGTCGTTTACCGGAACGAGCTTGTCACGGCTTTTATCGCAAGCAAGTGGTGGCCCAACAATAAAGGCCACGTGCTTGTCGTTCCAAACAATCATTATGAGAACCTATTCGATCTTCCGGCCGAATACGCGGCCGAAATTCACCGGGCTGCTCAGCTGGTTGCATTGGCGATGAAAGGGAATTATGGCTGCGATGGAATATCTACCCGGCAACATAACGAACCTGCCGGTAATCAGGATGTGTGGCATTATCATTTGCATGTATACCCGAGGTATGAGAACGACCGTCTTTATTTGACGGCAGGAAGTCCATCCGATCCGGAAGAGCGGCCCTATTATGCCGATAAGCTAAGAGCATGGATAGAAGAGTATCAGAAAGGTATACCTTTGTAAGGTTCATGGGCAAAAGGGAGCCAATTGCCGCCAAATCTACTTTTTGAATCTTATAATCCGGCAAACATACCAGATCGGATTCACCCTTGTTCGGACCTTCAACAGTTCCGACCGTCAGGATTGGAATATTTCCTTGTTTTAGAACGGATAATGCAACGGTCAGCTCATATTCGCTAAATAATGGATTCTGGAACCAGTCCAATTGTTGAGAAGCATAGAAGTCCCAGCAAACATCTTTATCGGGAGAAGTGATAAAGTTGAAGAATTATATAGCCCTGCAGCGCGGGATCAATGTAGGCGGCAAGCATATCGTCAAGATGGCGGAATTAAAGAGCATGTTTGAACGTTTAGGCTGCACGCAAGTGCAAACGTATATTCAAAGCGGCAATGTTCTGTTTGAATCGGGCGAATCCGAACTCTCGCTCCGCCAAATGCTGGAGGAGTCGTTTGAGAAAACGTTTGGTTTCTTCTCCAGCATGATCATTCGGACTGACGCGGAATGGAGAGGGCTCCTCGTCGATTGTCCATATACGGAGCGGGAAATTGCGGATGCAGCCGCAACCTCCGATATCGAGTGTCTGCATGTCGCATTACTGCAGGACGTACCCGAAGCCGATCGGATCGCGTTGCTTGAGTCGTTTAGGAGCGATACCGAAGATTATCGCATTGTCGGCCGCAATCTGTATATGCTGTTCCGCAACGGCGGCTTCCGGAATTCGAAGCTTCCGAACCAGCTGACAAAGCTGGGCGTGTCGGCGACGGTTCGAAATTGGAAAACGGTCAATAAGCTCATGGCGCTGATCGATCGAGATGATTGATTAACCGTAATGCTCGAACGGACGTTTCCGGAGGAACGTTCGTTCATTGTTATTTAATGCAGCATTGCTGGAGATAGGAGTTGGCCAAAGATTTCCAAAAATGCTCTTATGCTTTTTCACAAAACTCGTATTTTGTACATATGTTCTATAATTAAATCAAATGCTCCGCTTTCATGCCGGAAATATTTTTTCCAACCACCAATTCAAAAGCTGAGCAGCCGCAGCGTTTCTCCCGTCGGAGCGCAATCCACCACTAACACATCGAAATGTCCGTTTTGAGCGTGTTCCTTGATCTGCAATAAACTGAAAAGCTCCTCCATGCCGGGAAACACCAGCATCTCATCGGTTGTTAAGTCTTTCAGATGCGCTTTGTCAAGCAGTTTCGTCAGCCAACCTTGAACTGTTCCCCAATTGCGCTCCGTTTCCCAGAGACTGTTCACTTCTTGTCCCCACAAATTTTCGCCGATCCGGACCGGATCCGGTCCAATCGGTACGGCCAGAGAATCCGCCAAACTATGCGCCGCATCGGTGCTGAGAACAAGCGTCCGCTTTCCTTGTTTTGCCAGTTTCACTGCCGTCGCAGCCGCCACACTTGTTTTGCCTACGCCGCCTTTGCCTGTGAAAATAATAATCCTCATGCTTGCTCGCTCCTTTTAGTACGAATCCGTAGTAAATATGTAAAAATGAATCCGGTTCGAACCGGTCATTCTTCAATTATAATTTTCTTCGGAACGTTCTTTTTTTCTTGGGGCATTATCGGACCCTTGTCGTGAAAAACTTTGGCTGCTTTGAACAGGAGAGTCATGAATTGCTCCATTTCTTCCGGAGTAAAAGCCGCCTCCAGCCTGCCGAACGTCGCTAACATGATTTGTTCCGATTCTTTCGCAAGGTTCCGACCTACCTGCGTCAGTGTCACGAGTTTAACACGCTGATCTTGCGCAGATGCAGCCCTGGCGATGTAACCTTTTTGTTCAAGCCGTTTTGCGATGCTGGTCATCGTACTTAGAGGGGCCCCCATCACGGATGCCAGTTCCGACATCGTCATATCTCCCTTGAAGAGCAAAATAAGCAGAGTTGATAAATCCGAGCGCGTCAGTTTTTGTTCGAGCTGCAGCGTATCGGACATAAAAGCGAAAGGACGCAAACCGCTCTTGAGAAAGAGTTCGTACAGTTGCTGCATGCCAATTCTCCTTTTAGTACGAAATCATAGTAAATGGTTGTGTTCAGTTTAGTACGAATTCGTATTAATGTCAAGATTGTCAATTCGGTTGACTGTCAAACCGATAGTATTATCGACTTCGCCGGTACCCTAAAAGTTGATTTCACATCTTACAATGCACATAAGCCGGATTCCTTAGCGTACGGAATTTCCGGCTTGTTTGATCTAATTTTCGCTTAACAACAAATCTACCTGTTTGTTATACGTTACAATAGCTCGGCTAGTTACGCTCTACTGCCCGTTAGCTTAACAAAGTACCGGCAGTCAAACACTTTATTTTTCAGTCAAGCCTTAATGCTGACGATTTATTCGGTTATTTAAAAAGCATGATGTCCTCTCATAATCGGCTAAGGATATATGTTCTTGTTCTCTGACAAGATGACAAGAAATTGTATCGTTGTTTGACAAGAATATATCGTTACCCATTACCCATATGCAACAAAGGCTGCCGGGTCGCGCCGGCAACTCCGATCGAACTAACGTCCCTCTCGTAATGAAAAGCAGCCGGTCTCATGGCTGGCTGCTGCTGTCTGTATTGAGCTAACGTTCCCAGTTTATTGTATTAAAATTTGCAAGAGTACCTTTCTCACTTTGTATCAAAATAAAACTTTGTTGAGCCAGATTAACAATTACATGGTTATTTCCTTCATCCATATAAGTCAATTCAGCCCCTAAATGAGTACAAAACCATTCAGCAGAACCTTTGGGATTTGTTACCGGTAAATATAGTACCTACTCTCATTAGCTTTGATGGCATGCATAGTCTCCTTTGTTTCAAAATAATATTTCACACTTCTCCTTTCGATTTCTACCGAGAAAATCCCTCTTATTTACTCCATTAAACTGTTCGTTAGCTCAACGCGTGCTTTCCCGGGACCATGTGCTTGTATAGAAATTCATATTCGTCTACATTGAACCACTATTCGCTTGGAGCAACATTTCGATTCTAGTTCCGCTATGGAGCTCGCTTTCCACATGGATTTCCCCTCCATGAGCCTTCACAATATCGTGTGCGATGGCCATACCGAGTCCTGAGCCTTTATGCCGCTCGCCTGTGTTAGTTCCGCGATAATAACGATCGAAAATTCGTTCCAGCTCTTCTTTCTTGATACCTTTGCCGTGATCCTCCACGACGATCCGGGCCATATCGCCTTTCTTTTCGACGCTGACCTATAACGTTGAATTTCATGAATGTAAATCCAATTTTAAAGACCGAATCTTACACGGGATTAATCCGAACCTTACAGCAACCTTAAATTTACGCAAAAACCCTCAGGGCGCCTTTGTAGCGTTCCTGAGGGTTTTATAGAGAATGAAACCATGTCGTAAGGTATGAGGGCCATCCTTTTCAGGATGGCCCCTTCTATCTTGAAACCTAATCTCTGCCGGTCAACAGTCTTCCTAACTGCAGTCGCGCTTCAAGCTCGATCCTGTTTTTGCAATCTTCGCAGCAATGCATTCCTTTGAAATTTCGTTTTATACGCTCGTAAGCTTGAGTTCCCTCAATGACATAAAACTCTCTTCTGCAACTATAACAGGTGCAGCGAAAACGAAAAAATCCATCGATTTGCTCTTGCATTGCATCCCCTCCCATCCATCACGGCAAAGTCCAGTACTATTGACGCGATAACTGCGACGCGATATAACTGAATTATTCTAAATAACACACTGTGTTATTTATCTTAATACATCGTGCTAAATAAGACAAGGGGGCGTTTACCGTTGCCGAAAGTCGTGGACCACGAACAAAAAAGGAAACTGATCGCCGAATCAGCTTGGAATATTATTGAAGAAAAAGGGATCGAACATGCGTCAATCCGCGCCGTTGCAGCTGCGGCAGGGTTGTCGCCCGGCGCATTGCGGCATTATTTTTCAACACAGGACGAGCTTTTGCTATTTATCGTGGATTATTATTTGACAAGAGGAGTTGCGAAAGCAGAAGAGCGCCTGGAAATAAGTTCTACTCCGATGAAGGCTGCGAGGGAAATTCTGTTACAACTGCTCCCTATGGATGACGAAAAACGAACGGCCGTCGGCGTCTGGTGGAACTTCGCCATCCGATCCCTTACGAGTTTGGCATTACAAGCCAAAAAAGACGAGCTTACGGACGGACTCCACTACCTGGCTAAAGCCGTCCTCGAAATTCTAGCTAAAGCGAAGCTTCTCCCCTCTTCGGTGGACATTCAACTCGAAACATTGAGATTGGCCGCGCTTGTTGAAGGCTTGACGATCCTCACTTTACTCCGCCCGGAGCTCTACACACCGGAGACCGTTGAGCAGATCGTCACCCGCCACCTTCAGGAGCTATGCTCGCAAGCTACGGATGGATGATTATGTGGACGATTCCCGAAAAGCCTTGCCTTTATTTGTGGTACGGTTCAGCTTAACGGTGTATCGGCGAAAACGTTATGCAGTCATAGTTTCGGGAATGGAATAAAAAACCACTTTTACCGACTCTCAAAGTCTGCAAAGGTGGTTTGATCCTATTTCGTCGAGTACTTCTTTACCGCAGCACGAATTTAGCCGTGGCGTACGCGTATGCATGATTGCCGACCGGGCACGCCTTCTTGGGCTCGACATCGCTGTGTTGAACGATTTAAAGTACTTTTCCTTATTGCCTTTACCCTACAAGCACTTTCCCCGGTCTACGAAGACTTCGAATGACTGATAGCCGCTTCGATGTAGGATCTTAACATCTTGATGAAGGTTCGCATAGCGTAACCGACATATCTGTCGCTGCGGTAGATCAGACAAATGTCCTGAGTAGGCGTAGGATTCCTCAGTTGAACGACTTTGATGTTTGCATTGTTCAGATTATCCAGAAGAAGCCGCGGCAGAACACAAGCGCCAACTCCGCTTTGTACCATCTGGAGGAGGGAAGATAATGTTGTCGTCACCATATGCGGCTGCAGCGTAAACCCGTTGTTCATGCAAAAGCGGTCGATCAGCTTGCGGCATTGATGGTCGGGTGGAAACATGACCATCTTCAAGGAATGTAGTTTGTTCAAGGAAATGAAACTCTCTGCCGCAAGAGGATCATTCCTGCTTACCGCCAATGAGAACTCCTCGTGAAACAGGGGAATTGACGTGAGACGTTCATCGATAACAGGTCCAATGGTTACGCCGACATCGATGCTCCGGTCCAAAACTTGTTCCGTTACTTTCGTGGTTTCCAGAAGGGACAGCGAGATGGTGGGATAGGTTCGATGGAATTCCAGCAGCAAGGCATTAAACATCAGATCCGCGTCGCCAGGTAAGACGCCGATCGACAGCGATCCTCCTTGCATCCTTTTCAGATCGGCAATGGCATCGCTCGCTTGTTGCAGATGTCCGAACACGGCAGCGCCATGTTCACGAAGAATTGCTCCAGCCTCCGTAAGAACAATGGTCTTCCCCACACGATCAAACAACAGAACCCCTAGTTCTTCTTCCAATCTCCTTATCTGCTGACTGATGTTGGGTGCACTGACTCCCATTTTTTCAGCTGCTCTTGTGAAGTGAAGCTCTTCGCATATGGCCATAAAATACTGTAGTTGTTTTAACTCCAAAACGCACACCTGCTTTCAATTGCCTCGCTGAATGGATGTTCAATGTTTATTGTGATGCCCTCTCCATTTTCTGTCAATGCATTCTCGTTAATTTATACTTAACGTTTCGGTAATGCCCGCTGCATTGATGGAAAGTTCCATGGGACCTATATTAGAAATAGTTCAAGCGCTTCTCATGACAAAGGAGGAATGGACCATGTCTGAAATGATTATCAACACGGCAAAAACCGCACGCCAAGTGGTTCTGCATCAGGTGCAGTCGATCCCGGAGGAGCTTTTCGATATTCAACCGGCTGGATTCAACAATACAATCCGTTGGAATGTTGATGCTAGACTTAATAGTAGACACAGATTAAACTGATGAAATGACTAACATCGGAGGACTGTG
>NZ_JBHUMY010000011.1:0-98148 GCF_042685365.1 Paenibacillus thailandensis
ATTCGACAAAAGTGTCTCTAAACCCTTGTGAGATAAGGATTTTTTGATTATTCAGCAAGCCCTACATACTTCCACATTATAGTTCAAATTTCGCCGGCGACACATCCGTTAATGTAAAAAAGAAAGAACTGCTCCCCGTCATTATTATTGACGTTTGGAACGGTTCTTTCCCCTGCGCTTTTTATCGAATCTAGCAAACATTAATTTTCCAATCACGCCTTTGAGAAAAACCAAACGCACAACCTGCGCGTTATATAAAAAGAAATGCAGAGCGAAATCCAGGTAACGTACCACTCCCAGTGTATATATTCAATAAGGTCGGTATAGGTTTCCAATACAAGTTCAAAGCCGGTCAACACGGAACAATACGCGGCATAATAGCCCAATTGGTAAAGTTTGCTTCGATCAATCGGGTACCATATCATAAAAAAGGAGCAGACCGCCGGCAAAGCAAACGCCTCGTAAGTGAAGCTTGTCCGATTGACGGACGGAAATAATCGGACGGGATATTCGATCAGCCCAAATTCCACGACCACTAAACCGATTAAAAATGTTATCACGTGTTTCGTCAAAAACGCCAATACCGCAAGCCGGATTTTATTTTTCGGTATGAAACAAAACGCGCCTATTGCCACAACGTATACCGATAGAAGAATCCACAGCTCTAAGGTCATTGAATCCCCCGCCGCTCCGCTTGAAACAACGATCTTTCCTTAAAAAACCAGTCGCAGGAGACTTGACTGACGTAAAAGAGAAACCCGATATACAGCCACATCCCAAACCACGTTAATCTTCCATACTCCAATAAATGCGAATATGTCTCCAATAGGTTATCGAACAACGTAATCAACGAGATCCAAAGGAAAAAGTAACCGAATCGGAACCAAAGCCCCGTCTTCGCTCGCCGACGGACATAAAAGATTGAAAACAATACGGGGTAAAAAATAATTTATTGTAATTGCAAGGTCTGTCGCTTTCGGAAACTCCCGTACAGGGGCGCTTAACAAGTTATATTGAAATGCTGGCATATCACAAAGCCAAATGAATGCCTGAAACATCACAAACGCCAGAAAACCTTCGCGTCGACGTTCGCGTGGAATAAGCCAAATACAGCCGGCAAAGCCTAGCAGCCACATCACAATCAAGATCCAATTCCACTTTCATCCACCCTCTTATACGCCTAAAGTCCAATAAAAGTAGGGTACCCACCATTTCATTCCATATTCGCTTTGGACACACTTATTCTGCCTTTAGCGGAAGGTGCATGTAAGGGCAGCAGCGTCAGCATCTCGCGCCAGGACATAAATCAAAGGCCGTCTCCCTTCGATTTAATCGAATAGGAAACGGCCTTATTTGAAAACCTGGTCTATTGTTCACCGCGAAACGCAAGCTTGCCGTCAAAGCTTCTAAGCTTTAACGGTTCATCCAGCCGCCGTCCACGCAGAGGACGTGGCCGCTCATATAGTCGGAAGCGGAAGAGGCGAGGAAGATCGCCGCGCCGGCAAGATCGGCTCCGGTTCCCCAGCGGCCTGCCGGAATGCGGGCCAAGATCTGCTCGCTCCGCACCGGATCGTCGCGCAGCGCTTCGGTATTGTCCGTCGCCATGTAACCCGGAGCGATGGCGTTCACTTGAACGCCTTTGGACGCCCACTCATTGCCCATCTCCTTCGTCAGTCCGGCCACCGCGTGCTTGCTTGCCGTATAGCCCGGAACGTTAATGCCGCCCTGGAACGACAGCATGGAGGCGATGTTGATAATTTTGCCCGAGCCTTGCGCGATCATGCGCTTGCCGGCTTCCTGGCTGAGGACGAACACGGAGTTCAGATTGACGTTGATAACGTCCTCCCAATCCTTGTAGCTGTGCTCGGCCGCCGGCGTGCGGCGGATTATGCCCGCGTTGTTGACGAGAATGTCGATGCGTCCGAATTCCTCGACCGTTCTGTCGATAATGCCAGGCAGCTTGGCCAAGTCCGATACGTCCGTCTGAATCGTTATCGCTTTGCGTCCCAGCTCCCGCACTTTGCTTGCCGTCTTGTCGGCGGGCGTACTGTTCGTCACCAGCACCAGATCGGCGCCCGCTTCGGCGAGGCCGACCGCAATCGATTCGCCCAGTCCGCGCCCGGCGCCCGTCACGACGGCCACTTTGCCCGTCAAGTCAAAATAGTTCATGAATAACTCCTCCCCCTTGTTCGTTACGCCCGCAGCATGCGTACTCCCGCTTGCTCGTATTTAAGCGCCACCGCATCGTCGATGGCCGAATCGGTAATGATGAAATCAACGTCCGACAGCTCGGCAAACGTGATGAGCGCGCCCCGGTCGAATTTGCTGTGGTCGGCCAAGCAATAAACCGTCTTCGCGATTTCCACGTAAAGCCTCTTCAAAGCGGCCAATTCTTCCGTAAAAATCGTCAAGCCGTATTCCAAATGAATCCCGGTTGCGGACAGGAACAGCTTATGGACGTTCAGCTTCCGGATCCAGTCAAGCGAGTCGGTGCCGATCAGCAGATTGTTCTGCCGGTAGCCGCCGGGAACGACAAGCCGGATTTGGTCCTTCGGCGTCAACTCGCGGATAATGAGCAGATCGTTCGTAAGCACCGTCAGCGGCATATTGCGAAGCCGTTTCGCCACTTCAAGCGTCGTGCTTCCGGCATCCAGCGCGATAATATCGCCGGGCTCGATCGACGCCAGCGCTTTGTCGGCGATAGCGCCCTTCTCCTTCTGGTGCTTGACGTTCGGAATTTGAATCGGCAGCAGGCTGTCCTCCCCGTCCGATTCCGCAACCGCCCCGCCGTGAATGCGGCGGAGCAGCCCTTTCTCCTCCAACTTCTCGAGATCCTCGCGGACCGTCTTCTCCGTAACTTTAAAAAATTCGCTGAGCTCGGACACCTTGACGCTGCCCTTGCGCTCCAGCTGTTCCACGATATACCGATGGCGTTCCGCTGCAAGCATGCCGATCCTCTATTTCAGATCCTTCATCGGGATAAATTCCTGATCGGAGAAGCTGTAGTTTTCGCCTGCCATCGCCCAGCAGAACGCATAATTGCTCGTTCCCGCGCCGGAGTGGATCGACCATGGCGGAGAGATGACCGCTTGCTCGTTCGCAATGACGAGATGCCTCGTTTCCGTAGGCTCGCCCATCATATGGAATACGCGGGCGTCGTCGTTCAGATCGAAATAAAGATAAGCCTCCATCCGGCGGTCGTGGACATGGGTCGGCATCGTGTTCCAGATGCTGCCCGGCTTCAGCGTCGTGACGCCAAGCATGAGCTGGCAGCTTTGAATGCCGTCCTCATGAATGTATTTGTTGATGACGCGCTCGTTCGACGTTTCGATCGAGCCGAGAGGGGTCGGATTCGCTTGCTCTGCGGTCATTTTGCGAGTCGGATATTCGGCATGAGCCAGCGCGGATACGAGGTAAACCTTCGCCGGATTGGCATTGTCCTTGCTTGCGATCTGCACGTCCCGCTTGCCTTTGCCGACGTACAGCACGTCCAGCTTGGTCAGCTCGTAGCTTTCGCCGTCGACGCTAATGACCGCGGCTCCGCCGCCGATATGCAAGAAACCGATTTCACGGCGCTCCAGGAAATATTCCGTCTTCAGCGTTTCGGGATCCTCCAGCTTCAGCGCTTCGCCTGCAGGAGTCGCGCCGCCGATGATCAGCCGGTCGTAATGCGAATAAACCATGTTGATTTTGTTCGGCTCGAACAGGTTTTCCACAAGAAACTCCTTGCGCAGACGCTCGGTCGTATATTGCTTCACATCGGTCGGATTCGTAGTATGACGGACTTCCATTCGTAACAGCCTCCTTATGATTTCGCACCTATAAATGGTTTGTTTTTGTTCGTTTTTATCATAACACACTTTTTCGAACATAAAAAGACGTCATCATGAAAAATGCCCCCGATCCGCCGCCCTGGCGGATCGAGAGCATTTTATACCGAGCTCCGCTTGCTTAAAGCGGCGGATCGCGATTTATTTATATTTCGCTTGAGCCAATATCGACTCGACGGCCGCCGCAGCTTCATCGACGCTATCGGCCCGGATCACGTGCGCCGGCTGCTCGCAATATTGGCTTGACGCATGCGAATATTTCGGATCGTAATAATAGCTCAAGAGCAGCTCCACCGCCCGCTCGTATTTATCCTGATTCAGACAGGATTCGATCTCGGCGGCGACCGGCGTATGGATCCGGTCCTTAATCCGTTTGAACGCGCTCTTGCAGGCATCCGGATGCTCCCACGGCCTATAGTCGCCGATGATTTGACGCACGCGCTCCTCTATCGGAAGTTCTATTCGAATATGAAGCCCCGTCTCTTTCTTCCTCATGATCAAATCCGGCAGGACCGCCTTGCCGATTCTTCTGCTTTCCGCTTCAAGCAATACGTACGGCGCTTGCCGGTAAGCAAGCAGCTTCTCCATAAGCAAGGCGTCGAACATTTTCTGGTTATGGCTGTTCAGCCCGATTTCTCCGAAAATCGAACCGCGGTGTCCGGCCATCGCCTCCAAGTCGAGCACCGGCGCCCCTTTCTCCTCCAGCCTTCTCAGAATGGCCGTCTTCCCGGTGCCGGTATTCCCGTGCAGCACGACGGCAGAGGGGGCGAAGTCCATCGATTGCAGCTGCTCGACAACCCACTGCCGATAAGCGCGATATCCCCCGGTGATCCGGTACACATGAATGTCCATAAGCGACAATACCGTCGCGGTCGTTCTGCTTCGCATGCCGCCGCGCCAGCAGAACACGGCCTTCTTCCCGGCGAGGCCGGCGAACTGCTTAATGAAGGAAGGAAGCTTGCCCGATACGATTTCAAGCCCGCGCTCCTTGGCGGCTTCGACGCTGACCTGCTTGTAGATCGTGCCGATCTCCGCGCGTTCCTCGTCATTGAAGAAGGGGATGTTCAAGCTCCCCGGTATTGTCGCTTCCTTGAATTCGGAAGGAGAACGAACGTCGATCGTCGTAAGCTCGCCGTTCTCCCGAAGCTTCATCCATTCGTCCAACGCAATATCTTGAAACATTCCTGAAAACTCCTTTTACGACTATCCGCTTCAAGTGGAAATGAACGTTTTATTTTACGATAATGCGGCCCGGTCCTTCGGCCGTCACTTCGCCGACAAGGCTCGCTTCGACGCCGGCTTCCTTCAATTCGCCGAGCAGCCGCTCCGCTTCGCCGCCGGCAACCGAGATGAGAAGGCCGCCGGACGTAACGGCGTCGCATAGAATCCACCGGTCGATCTGATCCATGTCCTCGGGGAAGTCTACGTCTTTTTCGACATGATTGTAATTGTTTTTGGTCCCTCCCGGCACCGAGCCTTGCTCCGCAAGCTCCCTGACCCGCGGCAGCACCGGAACGTCCTCCTTGACGATCGTAATGACCGCTCCGCTTCCTTTCGCCATTTCCAGCGCATGGCCAAGCAAGCCGAAGCCGGTCACGTCCGTGCAGGCGTGAACGTCGTAACCGCTCATAATTTCGGCGGCTCTTCTATTCAGCGTCGCCATCACTTGCGTGACCCGGGCCGTCTCTTCCTCCGTCAACCGGTTATGCTTGATCGAGGTCGTCATGATGCCGACGCCGATCGGCTTGGTTAAGATCAGCTTGTCCCCGGGACGCGCGCCGGCATTCGTGCGCACCTTGTCCGGATGGATTAGGCCGGTGACGGCCATCCCGAATTTCGGCTCCTTGTCGTCGATCGAGTGGCCGCCTACAAGCGTAGCGCCGGCTTCCTTCACTTTGTCGGCTGCGCCGCGCATAATTTCGGCGAGAATCGCTTTATCCAGCGTCGCAATCGGAAAAGCGACGATATTGAGCGCCGTCAGCGGCTTGCCGCCCATCGCGTATATATCGCTGATCGCGTTTGCCGCGGCAATCTGGCCGAACGAATAAGGATCGTCCACGATCGGCGTAAAGAAATCGACGGTTTGCACCAGCGCAAGCTCGTCGCTTAGCCGGTACACGCCGGCGTCGTCGCTCGTGTCCAGACCGACAAGCAGATCCGGATTGGGTTCCGCGGGAGGCAGCAGCCGGATGACCTGGCTCAGATCCGCCGGGCCGATCTTGCAGCCGCAGCCGCCTTTGCTGGACAAGGAAGTCAGTTTTATTGCATTTTCCGTACTCATATATTTGCACGACCTTTCGGAATAGAATTGTAGAAGGCCAAGCTGAAGCGGTTTTTTGTCCAAGTCGTAAGGACATACCGTTTCGGCGAGAAATATAAACTAAGATGTGAAAAACATCCGCCTTCATATCGTACATGAAAAACCCGAAATGACGCAAACGGACGCAAACTGTTAAAAAAATATCAATTTATAAATCTGCGCCTTCTAAACGGGCTTATTTTTCACCGCAATACGGTTCTTCCTTAAGACTCGGACTACGAAGTCGCTTCCGCTTATGTTATAATATCATTTTGTTGCAGATAACAATCATTTATAGATCTGGAGGGGGTTTACGATGTCACCCACCGCATTGACTACCGTCTCGAATAAACGCAATTCGCGAACGGCGATTGCTCTGGTGGTGCTTTTCTTCCTTGTTGCGGCCGGAGGACTTCTGTATGTGAAGTGGGCGCCTTATTACGATAAAGCGTTGACCGCCGCCGATACGCACTCCATCGGTTCTTCGATCCTGTCCGGCCAAGAAGGGGCCGGCACTCTGTCTTCTTGGGACGCGGCTGTACAATATGCCGTCACCTATTTCAAATCGGTATGGAAAGCGGCCGTTCTCGGCATGCTGCTCGGTTCCTTGATCCAAGTGCTGATCCCGGCGGATTGGCTGTACCGGCTGCTGGGGAGACAAGGGCTGAAGAGCACCGTCATAGGCGGCGTCGCAGCTTTGCCCGGCATGATGTGCTCCTGCTGCGCGGCTCCCGTCGCGGAAGGAATGCGCAAGCGGAACGCTTCCGTCGGAGCGAGCCTCGCCTTCTGGCTCGGGAATCCGCTGCTCAATCCGGCCACGCTTGTGTTCATGGCGTTCGTGCTGCCTTGGCAGTTTACCGCAATCCGCCTTGTGCTCGGCGTTCTGCTTACTTTTGGAGTCAGCTATATCGCCGACCGCTTGACGAAGAGCGACAGCGTTCCCGAAATGCCGCTGCCTTCGAATCAAAAGGATGCCGGCGCAAAGGGGCCCCTCGTTCTTCGCTGGCTGAAGAGCCTTGGTGTGATGGCACTGCAGGTCGTTCCGGTTTATATTCTGTCCGTATTGATTCTTAGCGCGCTCGAGAGCTATATGTTCCCCGTATGGCTGGAGTCTGGCGTTGTGGCCGTCATTCTATTCGCGCTCGTAGGCACGCTGTTCGTTATTCCGACAGCCGCGGAAATTCCGATCATTCAAACGTTTATGTCCATGGGGCTGGGAGGCGGCGCCGCAGCCGCATTGCTGGTGACGCTCCCTGCCGTCAGTCTGCCGTCGGTACTGCTCGTATCGCGGTCGTTCCCGAAAAAAGCGCTCGTCATCGTCGTTCTGTCCGTCTTCGGCTTCGGATTGTTGAGCGGCGCAATCGGCGCGGTATGGCTATAATCGCAGGGGAACGATATTGTCTTTTGAAAGTAAGGCAGCGCGGAATCGTCAACGATCCGCGCTGCCTTTTTTGTTAAGACATCATACTTGGAATGTGCCGGGATAAAAGTTAATTGTGCGCCGCAGCCGTTTCGAGATCGGCGTCTTCCTTGTACAGCTCTTTCATAATCGATTCGATCGCTATAGAGTCGATAGCCATGTCCGCAATGCCGTACGCTTCGTTAAAATCCCGGATGAACCGCTTCAGCGGCAAAACGGCGGTATCGATTTCAACCTCGATTTCGAGCGTCCCGATTCGTTCTGCAATTTTCAATCCGGGCTTCTGGATATCCGGAACCGCCGTTTCCGTCGTCAGGCGAACCGACTTTTTATGTCCGAGCCGGCTTCTTAAACCGACTAGAGAATCGTCGACGACGATCTCTCCGCGATTGATAACGATTACCCGCTCCGCCAGCAATTCCACATCTTCCAGATCGTGAGTCGTTAAAATAAACGTTACGCCTTCCCGGTTCATGCTGCGTATAAAGCTGCGGATATTTTCTTTGGCGATCATATCGAGTCCGATTGTCGGCTCATCGAGAAAAACAAGCTCGGGCCGATGCAGCATCGCCATAATAAATTCGCATTTCATCCGTTCCCCCAGCGACAGCTGCCGGGTCGGCTTGCGTATGATATCGCCGACTTCAAGCAAACCGGTCAGCTCGTCCAGTGTCTTCCGGTATTCCCTTTCGGGCACCCCGTAAATCGCTTTGTTCATATAAAAGGCGTCGACCGGGGGAATGTCCCAGAGCAGCTGCGACTTTTGCCCGAATACGGCACCGATTCGGCCTACGTATTCCCGCCTTTGCTTCCACGGAACAAGCCCCAGCGCCTTTATTTCCCCCGCGGTAGGGTGAAGGACGCCGGTCAGCATCTTCAGCGTCGTCGATTTACCTGCGCCGTTCGGTCCGAGAAAAGCGAGCATCTCCCCCTGCGGCACCGTAAACGATAAATCGTTAACCGCCCGTATTTCCTTCATCGGACGGCGAATGAGATTTTTGACCACTTCGCGCAGCGTATGTCCCCGCTCATAGGTCATATACGTTTTTGTCAAATTGCGAACCTCGATCATTCCAGTTCTTCTTCTCCCCTCGACGCCTGACGATTATCCGCCTGCGCTCGTATAGCCTTTCAGCATCCGGTTCCAATAAACGGCTCCCAGCGTTAAAAAAACGGCAGCCGACGCAAGCGCCCATAGCGTTCCCCAGCCGCTTCGGCCCAGCAAGGCCGAAGCCGGCACGTAAGCGATCAAACCGATCGGCAGCACGTAAGTAAACAGGTTTTGCAGCGATTTCGCGTAGATCGTCCCGGGATACATCCCAAAGCTTGTCAACGCGTCGAATATATCGAATACGCGGCTGCTGCCGACCCAGCGAAACAGCATCCCCGACAGAAACAGCGATACGGCGCATAGAATGGCGATGGAAGCGGCGAATAGCAGCGTGAATCGAATCCATTCTTCCCCCGAAGGAGCGGATAAGCCGCTTAGGGCAAACCCGAACAGCACGGCACCGCTTAATAGTCTGCCGAAGTCGTCGGGGTCGAAGCCGGTAAGCATCGCCATCAGCATGACGGGGCGCGGACGCAGCAGCAGCAGATCGAATGTCCCCTCTCTGACCTGGCCAAGCGTCGTTCCGACCATCCCGAAGAAAAACGGGAACGCCACTCCTTTGGCCAGCGCGAATATGCCTTGGATGAGCAGCGCTTCGTGCATCGTCCAGCCCGGAAAGGATGCTCCCGAGTTGTAAACTAGAAGCGTTACAAGCGGGACGACGAGGTCCCCGGCAATAAGAAGCAGCACGCTTAAGACAAAATGGCTCCGGTAGGCCATCTGCTCCGCCAGCTTCGTGCGCATAACGGCGCCAAAGCAATAAATGACTCCCCTCATACGCCTACCCCCGTAAACCTTCTCATCGCCGCCCCGTACAGAGCGGTCGTCGCCGCAGCCGCAACGCCTACCGCGGCCGTTTGCAATGCTACGGCCTGTCCGAGCGACAGATGAATCCCGGCAAGCTCATAGTCTCCGATATAGACCCGCGTCGGGAGGTAAGTGATGAACTGAAACGGAAGGAAAAACAGCAGCTTCTGAAGCGCGTCGGGAAAAAAGGAGAGCGGAATGAAGACGCCTGCGCTTACATCTTTCAGAAGCAGAAACACCCGGCGTACGCCCTCCGCCCTTACAAGCCAGAAAGCGGTAAGCCCGACGCAGTAATTGACCAGGAAGTTCATCAGAAAGCTGAGCAGGATGGATACAATCGCCCAGCCGGGAGCCGCCGGCTTCATATTGACGCCAAAAACAAAAATAAACAGCGCCATCACCGGCAGCACTTCGATCCATAGCGCCAAGGAACGATGACCGATTTTTTGCGCCAGCGCAAACAGCCAATGCGGCAGCGGCCGCAGCGCGAAAGTAACGAATTTCCCGCTGCGGACCAGCATTTGCAAATTCCAATCGGCAAAATCGAAAGAGATGTAATGAATTAACGTCGCCACGCCGTAATAAGCCAGCATCTGCGAATAGGTCAGGCCGTTCAGCGTATCGCGCCCTTCGAACATCGCATGCCAAATATAAACCTGAACCAGGAACAAAACGGGACCGACGAGCAGCGACGCTGCCATATGAGACCGGAAGGCTGCCCACTCCTTATAAGTCGCGAAGCCGATCGCCCGTATGACAGCCGCCAGCCTTCTCATAGCCAGCCCGAGCCGATAATGTTCTGCGTGCCGGTAATCGACTCGGGGCACCAATCCGTATTCGAAGGAACAAAAAAAACGATGACCGCTTGCCGCTGCGGATCGATAAGCAGCTTGCACCGTCCTGCCCCTTCATGTCCGAAACAGCCCTCGGGCATCCATTCGCCCGGACCCGTTAACGAAGCGCCGAGGCCGTATGTGAAGCTTTCGATTTTGCCTCCCCAGCAAAATCCTTTTATTCCGCCGCCAAGCGCATTGCTTGTCATCTTCTCCACCGATTTGCGCGATACAATGCGCACGCCCTCAAGCGTCCCGCCGTTCAGCAGCATTTGGCCGAAGCGGAACAGATCGTATAGCGTCGAGTAGAGCCCGCCCCCTGCGCGCGGAGGAACGTACGTACGGTCATTGTTCGCGAGGCGGGATTTTTCATAATCGTTAATGATGCACAATTCGTTCTGTAGCTCCGCCGGAACGTCGAAGAAGGTGCGGTTCATCCCAAGCGGACGGGCGATCTGTTCGATAATATATTGTTCATAAGGAATTCCGCTGGCGCGCGTTACAATTTCCCCCAGAACGGCGTAGCCGGCCGACGAATAGTTCCATTGTTCGCCGGGAGCGGACAGCGGCTTGCCGGACAAGACTGCCCGAATCCACGCGCTGCGGCGCTGGCGATCCGCTTCCTCGGGATCGGTTACCGCAAACGGCCCTTCCGTCTCCGGCTCGAAAGCGAACAGAACATCCCACCAGCCCATCGGATAAGGCTCCAAATAATAAAACGGATCGGCCCGTAAGCCCGAAGTATGCGTCAACAAATGCCAAATTTGCACGCGTTCGTACATCGGATTTTTAAATTCCTCGATCCACTCGGCAACCGATTGGCGCAAAAAGAGCTTCCCGCGCTCGATCAACTGGAAGATCGCGACCGCCGTAAACAGCTTTGTCACGGAGGCGACTCTGCGGATCGAATCCGTTTGAAGCATTGCGTCCGGACTATCGTATCGGAGAGGGCCAAACGCCCCTTCCGCGAATACCGAACCGTCCTTCGCCAGCAAGTAGGAGGCGCACTGCAGCTTGCCTTCTTCAATCAGCTTCTGAAAATGGCTCTCCAGCCGGCGCTGCGACTCCGGATCGAACCCGGCTTCCAGCGGCTGTCTACGATTCGTTACACTTGATATGGTCATAGGCTATCCCCCACAATGCGCTTATTGTTAAAGCAATCCGGACCATACGATAGCCCGCGGCGTAACGACGGACTCGTTCGTATATCCTTTAGGGCTTGGTACGAAAAACGCAAATACGAGCTCTTCGGCCGGGTCGACAAACAGACCGCAATGTCCGAAGCCTTCATGGGAATACGTTCCTCTGCTGCAAAGATCGTAATGCTCAAGCGACCAGCCGAGCCCGAATTTATAATCGTCCGCTTTACTCCCCCAGCCGTTAAAGGCTACTCCGTTCAAGTGATTCGAGGTTTGGAGCTCTACCGCTCGCCGGGAAATAATACGCACGCCGTTTAACTCTCCTCCCCCGAGCATCATTTGCCCGAACTTCCATAAATCTTCGAGCGTGGAATACAGCCCGTTGCCGGCTTTAGGGGGAGCGTCCCCCGGTTCCCCTAGCGACTTGCCGGCTTGTTCAGCCTCCCAATCGTTCGTGCAGCATACATTATCCCGGAAAGCTTCCGGTACGGCGAAAAAGGTTCTATCCATTCCGAGCGGCGTCAATATTTCGTCCGCAACGTATTGCTCGTACGGCTTGCCGGACACTTTTGCAATAATATGCCCCAGCAGAGCATAGCCGCTCGTATTATAAATCCATTCTTTACCGGGCATGTTTTGAAGCGGTCCCGCCAGGATGGCTTTAATCCAGCCGATGTCGTTCCCTTTTTTCTTCAGTTCGCTGACCGCCCATTCAAACCAGGGAAGGCTGTAAGGCTCGGTATAAAAGCCCGGGTCCCCCCGAAGCCCCGACGTATGGGTCAACAAATGGAATACGGTGATGGCACGATGCTTGTCGTTGTCGAATTCGGGTATAATGCTGCTTACCTTCTGCGCGAGAAACAGCTGGCCGCGGTCGATGAGCTGATGAATCGCGACCGTTGTAACCGCTTTCGTAATGGAGTAAACTTTACGGATGGAATCCGGCTGCAAGTCCGCGCCGCTTTCTCCCGGCCGGAGCTTCCCCATCGTCCGGTGGGCAAATACCTTTCCTTTCCGCGATAAAATATAACCTGCCGCTTGAATCGTACCTTTGCCGATCAACTCGGTGTAATGATCGTCCAGCCTGTCCAAGCTTCGCGGGTCAAAGCCGATTTCCTCCGGGCTCGCATCCGTCCGACTTGCATGAACCGATACCGTATTTTGCACGTCCCAATCACCCTTCCTTGAATGGAGAAACATGGAATTTTAATCCATTTTTTATTTTAAGGGACTGACGGTTCGGTGTCTATCTTTTCTTTGCATGCAAAAGAGGCTGCCTCATCGGAGACAGCCTCGCTCTAGCCATGCCCGCAATCATCTATTAACGGTCTGCAGGCTGAAAAACGAAACGAAGCATCCGGCTGATCAATGGATGAATGACCGATACATGCCCTTCCCCGTCAAAAAGCTCGAACGCAACGCGCATGCCGCAGCTTTCGAGCGGCGCCAGAAGGCCGTAAGCCTGCTTGGCCCCTTCGACCATGTTCTGCTTCTCCTCCGCCCCGACCCCGATCATAAGCTGGATCCGATTATCGGGCTTGCCTTCATGCGCATGCTTCCGCCATTCCGGCAGACGCTTCAGCAGCACGCTCTCGTCCCACCATACCGACGGGCTGCCGGCAATGTAGAAGCGGAACGCATCCGGCTGCTCGAGCAGCGTATGCAAAACGAAAAAACCGCCAAGCGAATGGCCGAACAGAGCTTGCCTTTCCCGGTCAACCGGGTACCGGCGTTCGATCTCGGGTTTCAATTCATTCTCGATAAACGAAAGAAACGCCTCCGCCCCGCCCGTCTCCGGCCACGGGGAGCCGTCCGGCCTTGTGCCGGAAGGAGAAGCCGGGGTCGTAAAATCGTAGAAGCGCCGATTCGTCTCGAACGGCTCGCCGGTGTCGTAGCCGATGCCGACGATAAGGCCCGGCTCGAGGCCAAGCGGATGCCTCGACTGCAGCCGCATCGCCTCGGCGAGCGATGCGAAGCAGGCGTTCCCGTCGAGCGCGTACAGAATCGGATAACCGTCCGCCGGGGCCGGCTTTGCCGGAACCGATACGAAAATCCGATAGTTTTTGCCCGATCGGGAAGCTTGCAGCTCAAAGGTTTCCGTCTTCGGCAACCGATAGCCGAGCCCGTTCAATCCTCCCGATACCTGCCCCCCGGAACCCCGATAGCCTGACGATTGGCGGCTTGCGGACGGCTCGCCCGCCGACCTTCCCGCAAGCCGTCTTCCCGGCGCGCCGGACGAAGCGCTCCCTCGCCGGAAGCTCCGCTCCCGCCAAACAAGAAACGAAGCGCTTCGGGGAATCTTCTTGCCATAAACAGCGGATCGTGCGTCCCGCCTTCCTCCACGTCAAAGCGCAATCGATGCGGCGGAAAGCCTTTTTCAAGCCATAGGCGATGCGTCTCGCGGCTAAAGCTTACCATGTTCCGCTGAACGTTTGTTTTATAAACGCCTTCGCTGCCGCCCACGGACATATAGATGCGCATCCCTTCCGTCGGCGGCGCTTGCTCCCTTATAAAATCCATAACGCCTTCGTACCACAACGAAGCCGACAGCATGCCGATTCGTCCGAATACGTCCGGCCGCCAATAACCGGCGAGCATCGAGACCATTCCGCCTAAAGAGGCTCCGATCACGCCGGTATGCCCGCTGGCGGGCTGCGTTCGGTAATGCTGATCGATGTAAGGCTTCACCGTATCCGCCAATTCGTTCAAGTACGAGCGGGCGGCTCCGCCAAAATCCGGACGCCCGGCCAGCAAAGCAGGGGCCGGCCACGGCGTATATTCGTCGTTCCGGTTCTGCGTCGCGACGCCGACCAGAATAAGCTCCGGCAGCTTCCCCTCCCGGAACAACAGCTCCAAATAATTGGCGCAGTCGTCGATCAACCCGCCGCCATCCTGAACGTAAGCGACGGGATAATGCCGGTCCCCGCTCGAATACGAAGGCGGCAAATAAACAAGCAGCGCACGGTCTTGTATCGTAACCGCATGGCAACGGTTCGTGCCGTTTCGCCGCTCGGTGCGTATCGATTTCATATAGCTATCCTCCTGCCATTTCCTTCAGTCAAGTGCGGGAACGCATTAGCAAGTAAACGAAATAAGGAACGCCGATAATCGAAATGACGATGCCGACGGCGAGCTGAGCCGGCGCAAACGCCGTACGTCCGATCCAGTCGCCGATGACGACCATCGCGATGCCGATCAGGCCGCTGGCCGGAATGATGCTCCGATGCGACAGGCCGACCAGCCGGCGGGCCATATGCGGAGCGATCAGGCCGACGAAGGCTACGCTGCCGCTGACGGCCACGCTTGCCGCAACCAGGCCGGCGCTGCAAAGGAGGAGCAGCTTTTTTTCCTTTTCGACCTGCGCCCCACGCCCCGTTGCGCTATCTTCCCCAAGCTGGAACACGTCAAGCGCCTTCGCGCTCCGCCAGATGACGGGCGGCAGTACGAGCATCCAGGGAAGCGTCGCCGCGACCAGCTTCCAGTCCGCGCCGTATATGCTGCCGGCCAGCCATACGGCGGCCGACTCGTAATCCTGCGGCGACATTTTAAGCGAAACGAACAGCGTAACGGCGCCGAAACCGGAGGTGACGGCGATGCCGACCAGAACGAACCTCTGCGGGTCCAGCCGGCCGTCTTTCCGCGCGAAGCGGTAGATCGCGGCCAATGCCGCTAGCCCTCCGGCAAGTCCGAACATCGGCATCGTCATCACCGCCGCCCACCCCGTCGTATGGAGCGACCCTTGGAACAAAAACATAAACAGCACGACCGCCGTCCCCGCTCCGGCGTTAATGCCCAAAATGCCCGGATCGGCCAGCCCGTTCCGGGTAACGCCTTGAATGACGGCTCCGGCGATGCCAAGCGCATAACCGACCGCCGCTCCAAGGACGATGCGCGGAAGCCGGAATTCGAATACGACCAGATCGTGGTCCGGGTCCGGCTCGATGCGCAGCAGCGTCTTGACGACCTCCGCAACGGACATATCGAATGTACCGTTCGTCAGGCTTACATAAACCGCCGCCAAAATAATCGCGATACAGGAAAGCATCACGGTCCAAGTACGGGCGAGACTCCCTCTAACCAAGCTTGCCGCCTCCTTTGGCCCGGATCAAATAAAGAAAAAACGGCACGCCGAACAAAGCGGTTACGACGCCGACCGGCGTCTCGAACGGCGCGTTGACGAAACGGGCGATCAGGTCGCATAGCGCGAGAAACAAGGCGCCGAGCACCGCGGACGCCGGTATGATCCGCCGGTAGTCGACCCCGGCGAGAAGCCTCGCGATATGCGGGACGATCAGGCCGACGAAGGCGATTTTGCCCGCGAGCGCGACCGATACGCCCGTCAGAATGACGACGGCCAGCATCGATAGACCTTTCACCAGGACGGTCCGCTGGCCAAGACCGGCCGACAGCTCGTCTCCGAGCGACAGCACGGTAACGGATTTGGACAAACATAGGCCGAGACCGAGACCGACGGCCGCGAACGGGAGACTGAGCTTAATAAGCTCCGGGTCCATTTGATGCAATCTGGCGTTATACCATAAGCCGATGTTTTGCGAGATTTGGAAGTAGGCGGCCGCCGCTGCGGATACGCCGCTCAGGAACGTCCCGATGACGGTGCCCAATATCGTCAACTTTACCGGCGACATTCCTTGCGGGATAAGCCTCGCGACGCCGAACACGAGACCGGCTCCGACGGCCGAGCCGACCATGGACAACGCAATTAAACCTACGGACCCCGAATCGGGCCAGAAGATCATCGTCATCGTCACGGCAAATACCGAACCGTCCGATACGCCCATAAGGGAAGGGGATGCGAGGGCGTTCCTCGTCATCCCCTGCATGATCGCTCCCGACGCGGCCAGGAAGGCGCCGATCAGCATGGCGCCGACGACCCTCGGCAAACGCGAGGAACGGATGATCTGATGATCGACGTTGCCGGCGTCGAATTGAACGAGCGCCTCCCAGATCGTCGCCGGGGCGATGTTTTTCGCGCCGAACAGGACGGACAAGACGATAAGCAGCGCCGCAGCCGCTGGCGCCGCAGCGAAGATCGCCGCGGCCGCCGAAAAGTTAACACGCATAAAAGCAACACACCTTACCGAATGAATGCTATTCGCCAAGCTTCTCCACAAAAGCTTTCAGAAACTCGATTTTGCTGTAGGCCGTTCCGCCTTGGGCGAGCGGGTCCACGACATTGACGTAGGCCTGGCCGTTTTTGAACGCGTTCGTGCCGCTCAGAATCGGATTGCTTTGCAGCTCCTCGAGCGCTTTGGGCGCTTCCGTATTCTCGTCCGGCGAGAACTGGATGAACATGACGTCCGGGTTCATTTCCGCAAGCTTCTCGATCGAGATCGCCTCCTGCGCCTTCGCCGCCGCAACTTCAGCCGGAGGAGCGAGGCCGAGATCGCCGTACAATACCGGGTTGAAGAACACGCCGACCGGGTATACATAAACGTCTCCTTGGCGTACGCGGACCGCCACGATCCTTTTATCCTTCAATTCCTCCCCCAGCTTCGCTTTGGCCGATTCCAGGTCCGCCTTGTACTGCGCGATCTCCTGCTCCGCCTCCTCCGTCTTGCCGCTAAGCTCGGCAAGCAGTCTCAAATTCGCCTCCCAGTTCGTCGCGATATGCGAGTACGGGATCACCGTGGCGATTTTTTGAAGCTGTTCGGTCACTTCGGGCTTAAATTTCGACGACCCGAGAATAACATCGGGCTTCAGCGCCAATATCGCTTCGAAGTCCGGCTCCATTTTCTCGCCGATCGGCTTCGCCTGATCGGTAATGGAGGCGAACATGTCCGGGAATACGCCTCCGACCGATATCGCGCCTGCCGGATGAACGTCCAGAACGATCGCGTCCTCCATCGCTTCGATTGCGCCCGCGATGACGATCCGCTCCGTGCTCGCCGGAACTTCGTATTCCTGGTCCAAGTAGGTAATCGTCTTCGTGCCGGCCGCCTCCGGCGTTTGACTTTCGGCAGGACTGGCAACGGGGCTTGCTTCCGGACTTGCGCTTGCGTTCTCCGCCGATCCGGATACGGAGCTCACTCCCCCGTTCGATCCGCATGCGGCAAGCAAGACGGCAAGCGCGGCAAATACAAAAAATTTCAACAAAGCTTTCATTTTGTATAAGACTCCCTTCATCCTATCGCACAATTAATGATAACGATTCTCATTAGTGATTGTAGTCGGGGAGCGCCTCCTGCGCCATGGATAATTTCCTGAACGCTCATGGACAATTTCCGGCCAGCAGCGCGATCGCTTCGTCCCGGATTTTTTCCGCAGCGACGGGCGAATGCTCGCGCCACGGATTGGAGCCGATCAGCTGCAGCTTCCGGTTGCGGACGGCCGAGAGCGACAGCCATTCCGGCGATGCGCTTAGCCTTTTCCACGCATCCAGCGTTTCGGATTCCTGACAGACCAGCACCAGCACCCGTCCCGTTCCGAGCCTCTCCAGCTTCTCGAGCGACAACGGCTCGTTGAACGTTCCCCGGGCCGGCAACCCTTCGGGCCGGATTACGGCAAGATCGCCGTAAACGACATCTTCGATGCCCTGGTTGCAATACGCATATAACCGGCCTTTCAGCACTCTCACGAACAGCACCGGCTCCCGCTGCAGGGAAGACTCCGCCCTTGCCTTCAGCTCGGCCGTCCGGCGCTCGTATTCGCCGATCCAACGCTCCGCCTCCGCCGTCTCGCCGAGCCGCTCGGCGAGCAGAAGAAGCCCTTGCCGCCAACCGGCCGGCTCCTCCGGCATCTCGATATGTTCTGCAATCGCGTCCAAACGCTCCTTTTCCCAAATCTCCAGACCGGGCGCGGTCACGATCAGATGCGGCCGGGATTCCGCCAAGCGGTCCAAATTTTCGCTTTTTCGGTAGTTTTGCCGGTAACCGTCCAGATGAAAAGGAATATCCGCGCCCAGCAGATTGTAATAATCTTCCGACCATTTCGGATGGAGAGGCGCGGCATGGGGGATTATGTGCAGCGGCAGCATATAGCCGAGAAGGGAGCTGCTGCCGTAGAGCGCGATTTTCCGCTCCCGCCGTTTCCGGAAAGCCGTCGGCGACAAGCCGCTTTCCTTCTTGAACTTGCGGCTGAAATAAAACTCGTCCTCATAGCCGACCTCATGCGCAATATCCTTGAGCCTCCGATCGGACCGGAGCATCAGCCGCTTCGCTTTTGCCATCCGGATATGCGTCAAAAAATCCAATGCGCTGCGGCCGTACGTTTTTTTGAACAAATCGACGAAGTATTTGGGGCTTAGCTCCGCAATGCCCGCAAGCCTTTCGATGTTGAGCGGTTCCCCGCAATGCTCCTCCATATAACGTCTCGCCCGTTCCAAAGCTTCGCCGGTGCCGGCCGTTCGCTGCCGCCCGGAAGCGGCCATCGTCTCGTACAACAGCTCGTAAAGCCCGATCTGCGCTTTCCATCGCAGCAGCGCGTCGCCGCTTCCCATTCCGTCGCGCATCGCCCGGCACAGATCCGCCACCCGTCCATGCGGCTCTATGGCCGTATCCCTGTTCAAAAAAAGAGCCGTTACCGCGCCGGCTTCTGCCGCATAAGTCTCTCCCGCGAAGCGCGAATCGGTCCGATACAAGCCGAACCGAACGACCGCAATCGCGGAATCGCCTTCTTCGGGCGTGATGCCGAAAGTCGTCTCCGGCATGCAAGGATACACGGTATCGGGGCGCAGCCGGCATGTCCGTCCGTCCCGCTCCAGCGTGCCGCCGCCGCTTAGCAGCGCCACGATCGCATAAGAATTCGTAAGCTGCCGGCCAAATAATTGCGTGTCTCCGGCGGTTATGACATCAACGCCCCACAGCTTGGCGGCCATTTCGTCGGTAGGTATGGAAATAGAACGGTCCTCGAACCGCATGTCGGATATTTGATCCATAATTCCTCTTCCTTTTTATGATAATGGTTATCATTATCATAAAGTATAACAAAAAAAACGGGCTCTGTCTCACGACTGATGTGACTTGATGGACCGATTGGACGAGTTGCCAAATACAGATGTACGTAGAGTTAAGGATGCCAACCACGGATTGGAAGTTGATGATTTGCGGCAATCTTTGGAAATCTTGATAAATATAACAGAGGTTTCGAATCGATTTTTCGCAGAAAAAGGGGGACAAAGATCTTAAAAAACGCCGGCCTTCGCCCCAACAAGGACAAAAGCCGGCGTACCGTATCGCATCTAGCCTATTCCAGTTCTTCATCCGGATAAAACGCGTAAATTTTCCATTCGCTTTCCGACGTTTTCTTGAGCAAATAAGTCCCGTCGGACGATTCCGTTTCAACCGTTTGCTCCGTGCCGTCGTTCATCGTGACCGTGTAGCTTCCGCCGCTGGATAACACGACCGCAAATCGATTCGTTTTATCCGCGACTTCATAGGCTGCATCGCTCGATTTCTGAATATCGAAACTAAATCCGGACTCTTCGATTCCTTTGATCTCTTCAATGGCGAACAGATTGGAAGCAAGCTGGTATCCGGTGAAATACCGCTTGTAAAGTTCGGTCATTCCATCGTAATTTTTGTCCGCCATCGCTTCAAGCTCTTGCTGTTCCGCGTTTTTCACGATTTCGGTCAATACGCCGTCCTCGGGCAGATCGCTGCGCTCCAAATCGAGCGCCCGCTGCAGCATGACGACCGCTTCCGCGCGCGTTGCGCGGGCAAACGGCTTGAACGAATCGGCGGTTGCTCCCCGCACGATGCCGGCCTGACTCGCTTTTTCGATGAAAGGCTTCGCGTAATAGTCCGGAACGTCCGTGAAAGCTTTCGTTTCGCCTTCGAATGAGACGGACGCTTCAAATGCCCGAACGACGATCGTCGCGATCTCGCCGCGCGTAATCATTTGGTTCACGCCGAATTTCGTATCGCTGACGCCGTTTACGATGCCAAGCGAGCTGGCGACGCGAATCGGTTCGGAGTACCATTTTCCTTGCTCGACGTCGGCAAACGTTTTGCCGCTTTGTTCGGTTTGCAGATTGAGGGCTCGTACCAGAATAGCCACAAATTCGGCGCGGGTGATCGAATTGTTCGGTTTCAGCGTAACCGTACCTTCCGCGTCAACGTATCCTTTCAGCAAGTCGGCGTTAACGAAATTGTCCATCTCGTCATAAGCCCAATGCTCTTCGATATCGGCCGGAAAATACATATCCAACGTCTGGGATTCCGCCGCCTCTACGGATTGCGCTTGAATCGGATAAAAAACGGAAAGCAATAGGGCGAGCGATAAAGCTCCTTTTAACAAAATTGTTTTCATTCTGCGGTTTTCCTCTCCTGTCGGCTAATTTCCAAGCTCGATCATAGCATAACTGAAAAGGGCTTTCTATTGATTTTTTTTGTAAAAGAAGATGGTTTGAGGGCACGAATTATTCCCTTAAGAAGACTAATTTCCGAAACGAAAGAACCGGATCCTTGCAGATCCGGTTCCGCTTCTCGAACGTTATTTCAATGCGACGGTAAATTTCCCTTGCGGGAAGTCGGGAACAAGCACGATGCCTTTCTCGCTGTCCGACCATTGAGCTCCCTCCGCCGACTCGATACGATGAATGCCGCGGAGCACCAGCTTCCAAGGCTTTCCTTCGCCTTCGGCCGCAACTTCGATCACATCGCCTTTTCTTTCCGCAGTGACATGAAGCTCGTCATTGCCGTTCGTGTTGCAAACGGTTGTTCTCACAACGGCCTGATCCCGCAGCTCAAATAACTGCAGCTCGACGTTGTCCGCGTAATCGTAGTCCGGACGGCGGTCGTTCTGTCCGACAGCCACGACACTGTTCTCGCGAACGAACAGCGGCAAGCTGAAATAATCGTATTGGCCGCCGTACCATTTGCCTCCTTGCACCTTTTCGCCCGTCAGAAAGTGGGTCCAGCTCCCTTCCGGCAAGTAATAGCGAGCAATCCCTTCTTCGTTGAAGATCGGAGCGACAAGCATGGACCCGCCCAGCATATATTGAAGATCCAGCGTTGCGCAGTTCGGGTCTTCCGTGAACTCCAGCACCATCGCTCTCATCAGAGGAAGTCCCTTCTTCGTCGCGTCGACCGACGCGGAGAACAAGTACGGCATTAGCGTGCACTTCAACTTCGTGTAATGGCGCAGCACATCGACCGCTTCTTCGTCGAACAGCCACGGTACGCGGTACGACTCGTTGCCGTGCAGGCGGCTGTGCGAGGACAAGAGGCCGAATGCGGTCCACCGTTTGTACAAATCCGGAGTGGCCGTCCTTTCGAACCCGCTAATGTCATGGCTCCAGAAGCCGAAGCCGCTCAAGCCGAGCGACAGACCGCCGCGGAGAGTTTCGGCCATCGACGCATACGTTGCGGAGCAGTCGCCGCCCCAGTGGACCGGGAACTGCTGGCTCCCTGCGGTTGCCGAGCGCGCGAACAGCATCGCTTCGTTTTTGCCGCGGCTTTCCTCCAGCGCTTCGAACACCGTTTTATTGTATAGGTACGTATAATAGTTATGCATTTTCACCGGGTCGGAGCCGTCGTAATATACGACGTTCGTCGGGATGCGCTCACCGAAGTCGGTTTTAAAGCTGTCCACGCCCATTTCGACGAGTTCGATCAGCTTGTCCTTGAACCAGCGGACGGCCACGGGGTTCGTAAAGTCGACAAGTCCCATTCCGGATTGCCAGCGGTCCCATTGCCATACCGTTCCGTCCGGGTTTTTCACCAGATAGCCGTTTTTCTTTCCTTCGGCGAACAGATACGACTTTTGCCCGATGTACGGGTTGATCCAGACGCAAATGCTCAGCCCTTTGTCTTTCAGCCGCTTCAGCATTGCTTTCGGATCAGGGAAGACGTCCTCGTCCCATTTGAAGTCGCACCATTGAAACTCCTTCATCCAGAAGCAGTCGAAGTGGAACACATGCAGCGGAATATCCCTCTCCAGCATGCCGTCGACGAACGTATTGACCGTCGCTTCATCGTAATCCGTCGTAAAGGACGTCGTCAGCCACAAGCCGAACGACCAAGCCGGAGGAAGCGCCGGCCTGCCGGTAAGCGCCGTATAGTTTTCAAGCACTTCCTTCATCGATTCGCCGCCGACGATATAATATTTCAAGCTTTCGCCCGCAACGCTGAATTGAACCTTGGATACGTGCTCCGAAGCAACCTCGTACGATACGCGCTCCGGATGGTCCACGAACACGCCGTAACCGTAATTCGAGATGTAGAACGGTACGTTCTTGTAAGCCTGCTCGCTGCAAGTGCCCCCGTCTTCGTTCCACATGTCGACGACTTGCCCGTTTTTGACGAAAGGCGTGAACCTTTCGCCCAAGCCGTAAATATATTCGCCGATGCCGAGGTCGAGCTGCTCGCGCATATAAACCGCGGGGTCTTGCGTGTTTTTGATATAGGCCGGGCCTTTGTAGCCCGTTCCCGTCAGGCGGCGGCCGCAGTAAACATAATCGACTTTCCAGCCTGCTTCCGGATCGATATGGACGCTCAGCTTGCCGCTTGCAAGACTGACTTTGCCGTTATCCCGGGACACTTCGACTTTCGCGTTTTCATCCCGGTAAATAGGGAACTTCGGCCAAACTTCGTCCATATCGTTATGAATATATTCCACGCAAATGACGTTTTTCATCGGCGAGCTGTAACGTACCGTCAGCAGCGTCGTATTGAGCGTGTGGCCTTTATGCTCGATTTTTTTGGTGGAGGCGAATACGGTGACGGAATCGTCCGTCGTTCGGATATCGCGGATTTCCACCGGGTACAGTACATTCAATCCGGATCTTACGTGCCAGTAACCGTCTGTAAATTTCATCAGTCGTTCTCTCCCTCGCATACTAGTCTATTGTTTAATCTTTCATCGATCCGGCGACAATGCCGCCTACCACATACCGCTGCAATGCAACAAATATAATGATGATCGGCATCGCCGCGATCGTTGCGACAGCCATCAGATTGTTCCATTCGGTGCCGTATTGCCCGATAAAGCGGTACAACCCGAGCGTCAAAGGTCTAACGGCGTTGTCCGTCGTAAGCGTCAAGGCGAACATAAAGTCACCCCAGCCGAACAGGAAGCAGAAAACCGCAACCGTCATCATGCCCGGCACGACAAGCGGCAATATAATTCTCGTAAATGCGGTAAACCGGTTGCAGCCGTCGATGGCGGCGGCTTCCTCAAGCCCTTTCGGCAGCGCCAGAAAGGACGGTCTCAGAATAAGCACCGCAAACGGCAATGCGTGAATCATATCCGCAAGGATGAGCCCGAGATAATTGTCCACCAGATGCACCTTGGAAAACATAATGAACAGCGGCATCGCCATCGTGATGCCCGGCAGCATCTGAATCGCCAGGAGCAAAATCAGCAGCAGCGATTTGCCTTTGATGTTGAGCCTGGCAAGGGCGTACGCTCCCGGAACCGCAAACAACAGCGACAAAACCATCGTGCCGAGCGCAACGATAAAGCTGTTTCCGATGTAATGGAGCATGTCGTGATTTTTTATAAAGTTGTCCACATAAGCCGCAAACGTCGAGTTCGTCAGCCCGAAACGCGGCGGCGTCTGGAACAGGTCGGTAATCGGCGTAAGCGACGTTTTGACCATCCAATACACCGGGAACAAAAAGACGATCGTGATTAAAGCTGCAATAACAGTCATGAAGTATTTGTTGCGGGCATTTTCCATTATTGAGCTTCCTCCTTGCTTGTCATGCGCAGGTAGACGATCGCGATCAGAATCAGGATTATGAACATGATCATCGATACCGAGGCTCCCTGGCTGAACTGGAATTTCGTAAACGACAGCTGGTAAGCGTAAATCGGCAATACGTTGGACGAGTTGACGGGACCGCCCGCCGTCATGATGAAAATAACGTCAAACACTTTGAACGTGTTGATGATGCCCAGCATGATCAAAATCAAAATCGTCGGCCTCATAAGCGGCATCGTAATATGGCGGAATTGCTTCAGCCGGTTCGCTCCGTCCAGCTTCGCCGCCTCGTAAAGCTGCTCGGGCATGCCTTGAAGACCGGTCAACAAAATGATCATATTAAACGGAATGCCGATCCAAATATTGGCGACGACCGTCGACAAAAGCGACGTTCTGTTGTCGCTGAGCCAGCTATGCGGCTGATCGATGATGCCGAGTCCATGAAGGATGAAATTGAGAACGCCGTAATCGCCGTTCAGCATCCATTGAAAGACGGAGGCGGTAATGACCGCCGGCAGCATCCAGGCCAGCAGCATCAGCGAGCGCATTAAGTTCCGTCCGGGAAACTTGCGGTTGAAAAACAAAGCCAAAGCGAAACCGATCCCGAATTGAAACAGAAGGCTTAATACCGTGAAGACGGCCGAATTCCTAAAAGCGGTATAAAACACCGGATCTTTAAACGTTTCGATATAGTTTTCCAATCCGGCAAAATGATGCGCTTTCTTAAAGTTGTATACGTTTACGTCCTGGAGGCTAAGCGTAATGTTGTAAATGATCGGAAACAAAACGAATACAAGCATAAACAGCAATATCGGCAGAACAAACAAATAGTTTTTCCACGAAGAAGACAGTGCGGAAGCTCGCTTCGCCGAACTTATTCCATGATGCGACATCTCGGATTCTCCTTTCCGCTATTCTTGCTGACGATCCAGCAAAGATTGGATGACGGCGCCGGCGTTTTTCACGGCGGCTTCCGGCGTTTTGGCTCCCGTAAACGCTTCCTGAAGCATCGTCTGAACCGCTTCGGAAATGCTAGCGTAATTCGGGCCGTACGCTCTCGCTTTCGACACGAGCATACTGTCGGCAAACACTTTCATTTGCTTGTCTTTCTGCCAGAACGGATCCTGAAGCAGATCGCCGCGGCTCGGCAGGCGGCCGTTCGTTTGGAGCAGCTGCTTAAGCCGTTCCGGCTCATTGGCGAATTGAATTACGTCGAAGGCGATGTCTTGATGCCGGGAAGCTTCCGAGATCGCCCAGTTTTCTCCTCCTAGAACGGTAGCGGACTGCTTGTCGGAAGGCAGAGGCACGACGTCCCAGCTCACCTTTGCGTTTTTTTGCAGGAAAGGGATTTGCCAGGTGCCGTTCACCATCATGGCCACTTTGCCCGCCGCGAATTGGGTTGCCGTATCGGACTGCTTCTGCGTTATAACGTCTTTGGACATATAACCTTTGTTCACCATAGCGGTGAGCATCTCAAGCGCTTTCAATGTCCCCGGAGAATCGAAATCGGGAATGTCCGAACCGGCCTGCAGCATGAACGGGAGAAATTGGAACGTTCCTTCTTCGGTCTTAACAGCGCTTACAGCAAAGCCGAAGACGTCATCCTTCGTCAGCTTTTCGACCGCTTCCTCAAGCTCCTTCCACGTTGACGGCGGATTCAAACCGGCCGATTTGAGAAGATCGGCGTTATAATAAAGAGCCAGGTTATTGCTTCCTACCGGCACGCCGTAGTTCCGGCCGTTGTAAACCGTAGAGGACCAAGGTCCTTCGATGTAATTTTTCGCCTGCCCCCACTTCTCGATTTTTTCCGTCAAATCGGCGAGAACGCCAGCCGCGGCAAACGTCTGATGATCGGCGCTGTCGATCCAGACGATATCGGGCCCATTATTGCCGATCGAGCCGAGCAGCAGCTTCGTTTTAATGTCGGAATAGGAAACGTACGTCCGTTTGATGGTCACGTCGGGATGAGCCGTTTCATATTCCGAAATGATTTTATTAATGGCTTCTACGCTGGCATCCGTCGTCATGGTGTCCCACCAGGTGATCGTCGTTTTTTTCCCCGCCCCGGACGGCCCGGAGCCCGAAGAGCATGCCGTCAACAGAACGATTAAAGCCAAAAGCGCCGATAGCGTCTTCATTTTGATTGACATCCTGATCTTCCCCCTTTAATAAATCCGTTATCGCTTGATGCTTCGAAGGATCTATACTTAACGCCTAAAAGGTGTCGCCTAAGCTTATGATTCCCCTATGAAGGCGATATTTTGATGTCTTGATATCAACAATCATAAAAATGATGTACGTACATCATTTTTGGCGGACGTAAACGGCTGCCGCCTTGTTTGGCGGTCAAAGCCCGTTTTCGCATACATTGCCCGGTCCTGGCGGATTGGCGGCTATTGTCATTATCCGTCCGGTTTAAATATAATAGTGAGCGTTTTCTTTCGTTACAAGTTCAAGCTTCGTTATATTTTCCTTCATATTGATTTTTTCTCCGTATGCCATATGGGAGAACAGTGTTTTGACCGCCAAATACCCTTGATTCACCGGGTCCTGGCAAATCGTCGCGGTCACGACGTCTTTGCGGAGCATGTCATAAATTCCTTCCGTCATGTCATGCCCGATTAAAGCGACTTTACCGGCCAGATCGGCGTTCTCCAGATGCGAGGCTACGACATGCAGCTTGGCGCTCGTTACATAAACTGCATCGACTTGCCGGAACAACGGTTCAAAGACGTCCGGATTGTCGTAATCTTCCTGTTTCAGCTTGAACAGTTCGGTCATTTCGACCTGTCCGTTCTCCGCAATCACTTCCCGGAACCCCGTAATTTTCTGCTGCATCTGAAACGTTGTCGCGGAAGAAACGGATGAAGCGTCCGACGTAATCAAGCCGATTCGGGCTTTGGGCCCGGCAAATTTGCAAAGCATATCCGCGGCCAGCCTTCCCGCGATGCGGTAATCGCAGCCTACATAGAACAGGCGCTTGCTCAGCGGAGAATCGTTATTAAACGTGCAAATGGCAATGCCGGAATCGATGCCTCTGTCGATAATATCGGCCATTTCCCCGGAATCGTTCGGAGAAACCGCAACGGCGTCAAACGATTGCGATTCAATAATTTTTTGAACGACCTGCTTCTGCTTCTCCATATCGTACTTCTCCGATTTGAACAGCTCGATATGAAGCCCGTAATCTCTCAACTCTTCATAAGCAATCCAAATTCCTTTTTCGATCTGTTCCCAAAAGTAATCGGGCAGCTCCGGAAAGACGACCGCAATGGACAATTCCTTTTTTCTCGAAAGAAAACTGGCCGATTTGTTCGGCGTATAATTAAGCTCCTTTAATTTCTCCATGACCTTGCGGTACGTTTCGGGCTTCACATTCCCCCGGTTATTGAGCACGCGGTCGACCGTCGCCACCGAAATCCCGATCAGCTGCGAAATCTCCTTTAAAGTCAATCGTTTGGAATCGTTCATCGTTTACCTCGGCTGTATCCGTTTTCAATTCGTGAAGAAAACGGTATTGATATCGTTTGCAAAGTTATCATAGCGCGCGGAATAAGTGCTGTCAACCCATGAATGAGGTATTTTTCCGTATTTTTGATTATCGAACATCATTTTTGTCGAACGAATCATTCTTTAACGAACGACAAGATAACGGCACCGTCTCCGACAAAGGGACGGTGCCGTTTCGCAGTGAACCGTAAGAGCAGTCACAAAAAACCGGCCGAAAATACGGACATTCCGAAGGTCATTCCGAAGGCGAGTTAACCCTCGCGAACCCAGACGGTCATTTCGCCTTCCCCGCGGTTGGCCCATGCGTAATAAGGAATAAACGTCAGCCGCTCCGGCTCGGCCGCCGGGCGCCCGGCCGTGCTGTACAGCGACGAGCCCCATGCCTTGGCGTTCTCGCGCAAGCCTTCGGCCTCGATAACGACGATGCCGTCGAGCAGCTCTTCCGCGCGGCGAGCTTTCAGCTCCGCCTCCTGCGGAAGCAGCAGCAGATGCAAGTCCGCGCCGTTGTCCGCCTGCTCCAAACAATAAACGAGCGGGCCGCGCTGCAGCGCTACCTTGCCGGCGTTGCCGCGGACGAGCGGATTGCTGCGAATGCGCATAATCGGCATTTCCAGCGCCAGCTCCACCGTATCTCCTTGCTGCCAAGTCCGTTCAATGACGGCATAGCCTTTTTCCGTTTGATACGAGAAGTCCGTCCCGTTCACCCGGATAGAGGCCGAAGGGCTCCAGTCCGGCAAGCGGAGGCACAGCTTGAACGTTGCCGCTTGCTCCGGCTTCACTTCGAAGCGGACATCGCCGCTCCACGGGTAGTCCGACTGCTGTACGAGCGTAACGGCCGTGCCGCCAAGCTCCAGCTCGGCTTCGCCGCCGACGTACAGATGCGCGTATACCGCATCGTCCTTCGCGGTGTAGACGTACGAGCCAAGCGAAGCGAGCAGCCTCGCCACGTTCGGCGGGCAGCAGGCGCAGCCGAACCATTCCTGGCGAACCGGCTTCACATGGTCGTACTTTTTGTTTTTGCCGCCGCACGCCTTCGGATCGACCTCCAGCGGATTGACATAGAAGAAATGCTTGCCGTCCCGCGACATCCCGCCGACGACGGTATTATACAGCGCCCGCTCCAGCGCGTCCGCGTATTTCGCGTCCGGCTCCAGCCGCAGCATCCGCTGCGCGGCGAAAACAAGGCCGATCGATGCGCAGGTTTCGGCATAAACCGTATCGTTCGGCAAGTCGTAGTCGAAGGAGAACGCTTCGCCTTGGGCCATCGAGCCGATACCGCCCGTAATGTACATTTGGCGTTCGGTCATATTGTCCCACAGCCTGCGGCAAGCGGCCAGCAGCTCGCCGTCTCCCGTCTCGGCCGCCACGTCGATCATCCCCGACAGCATATAAGCGAACCGGACCGCATGGCCGACCGCCTGCTGCTGCTCGCGTACCGGCTCATGCGCCTGGAAGTAGGCCAGATCGATGTTTTTGCCATGGGTGAAGCCCCAATGGCTGACGCGGTTCCGGGAGTCCGCTTCCTGCACGAGGAAGTTCGGCTCCGTGCCGCGCTGGTCAATAAAGAAACGGCTTAAGTTCAAATATTTCCGGTCGCCGGTCGTTTCGTACAGCTTCACGAGCGCCAGCTCGATCTCCTGATGGCCGTCGTATCCGCGAAGCTTGCCCGGCTCGTTGCCGAACACGGTATCGATGTAATCGGCGAAACGAATAACGACGTCCAGCAGCTTCCGCTTGCCCGTCGCCTTGTAGTAAGCGACGCCCGCTTCGATCATGTGGCCCGCGCAATACAGCTCATGGCAATCCATCAGATTCGTCCATTGCTCGCCCGGCTTGCGGATCGTGAAATACGTGTTCAAATAACCGTTCTCGTGCTGGGCCGCCGCGACAAGATCGATCATGCCGTCGGCTACGGCTTCCAAATCCGGATCGGGCTGCGCCGCCAGCAAATAGCCGACCGCCTCCAGCCACTTGGCAACGTCGCTGTCCTGAAACACGAAGCCGTAAAAATCGCCTTCCTCAAGACCCGCCGCGATTTTGAAATTGCGCACCGCTCCGCTTGGTTCGGCTCCTTCGACCCGGTCGTTCAGCGCCTCCCATTGATAGGGCACGACGGTGCCGCGCACCAGCGATATATAATAGCTCCAGAAGCCGTCGTCGATTTTCACTTTAGGCAAAGCGAGCGTCCTGGCCCGCTCCATGGATACGGTTTCAGCCATCGGTAACACCTCTTTAATTTATTGGATTTCATCCTCGATGGATTAATTGTATGGTATATTTTCGATAGAGAAAATAAAGCATGCCAACCTGAAAGTTATAATATTTCACACTGAATTGGCATTAGCGGTCCATCGAACGAAAGGAGGCGCGTAACATGAACAAATCCGAGCTTATCGTGGCGTTTGCGGCGCCGCCGGCTCCTTATTTCATCGAATGCGGCAAAACGGTTTACGCTCCCGGAGACCAGCATCCGAGCCGAAAGCAGCTCGGCCTGTTCGATCTTATCATCATGGAGAGCGGCTGCCTCCATATCGGCGAAGAGGATACGGAATGGTCGCTCACGGCCGGCCAATCGCTATTGCTGCGGCCGGACTTGTACCATTATTCGGTGAAGCCTTGCGAGGAAGCGACAAGCTTTTATTGGATTCATTTTCAAACGGCATGCGAATGGAGGGAAGTTCCGGAAGACGCGCCGGCCTGGGGGCTTGAAGATCATCAGCGGACGTTCCGCGCGGCGCCTTATGTGCTTCATCTCGCCAAGCATTGGGACATGCCATATCCCGAAGAAACGTTCCGGCTGATGAACCGACTCATCGCGGCGAACGGCGAACGGCAATCCAGCGCCTTCTGGAACGGCGGGCAAGCGTTCGAGGAGCTGCTTCGCATGATGGACCTGCGGCAGCTGGAGCAATATGCCTCCCCCGCCGTAACCGTCGCGGAGAAAGCCGAAGCCTACATTAAAAACCATTACGGCACGCAGCTCACAAGCCGTACGTTGTCCGAAGCGCTTCATTACCATTACAACTACATTACGCGCTGCATGAAGCAGGTGTACGGCATGACGCCGGGCGAATATTTGACGTTTTACCGCCTCGAGCAGGCGAAGCTGCTGCTGCTGAAAACCGAATGGCCGATCGCCGAGATCGGCCGCGCGGTCGGCTTCGAGAATATCCCGTATTTCTCGAACAGCTTTGCCGCTCGGAACGGCGTCTCGCCGCGTCAATTCCGGCAATCGTATTCGAAGCAAGCCTAGTAATCGGCATTCGCCGCGCCCGAACGAATAAATCCGCTTGCGGGCGGGGTGCGACAGACAAACACATTTGAAAGATTAGGGGGTACGGCTTATGGCGGACCGCAAAGAAAAAGACGGCTACGGCGTATACGGCTACCGGTTCCAGGACGGCCCGGTACAGCCGCTCTACCGTCTGTTTGCCGTCGGGTATGAGCATGTCGTGTCGCATGACTACGATTGGGACGGGATGAAGCGGATCGACGGGCCGCTCTACTTGTTCCAATATACCGTCTCCGGCCTCGGCCGGCTGGCGCTAGACGGCAAGGAGCATGACGTTGCCCCGGAACGGCGTTTCTCGTCGAAATTCCGGGGGAGCACCGGTATTATTTGCCCGAAGACAGTGACGGCTGGGAATTCTATTTCATCCTGTTCCGGCAGCGGCATCTGGAGGATCTGTGGCGGGAGGCGCTCCGCGAGCTTGGCCCGCTCCCGCGCTTCGAGCCGGGCAGCCCGGCGATCCGTCTGCTGCAATCCGTCTACGCCGAAGCCAGGCTCGGAGCCATTCAGGACGGCTACCGCGCCTCGTCGCTGCTGTACGGCTTCGTTATGGAATTGATGCGCAGCGGCTTTACGCATAAGCATCAGAAAACAAGCTGGCCGGAAGCGGTCCGGCTGGCCGTCTCGTATATCGACGAACATTACCGGGAGCTGGAGGGGCTTGACGACATCGCCGCCGCTTCCGGAAGCTCCAAGTATCACTTGTCGCGAATGTTTAAAGCTTCTACGGGTCTGTCTCCGATGGCCTACGCCGCCAAGGTGCGAATCGAAAAAGCGGTTCAGCTGCTCCGGTCCACGGAGCTCACCGTCGAGGAAATCGCCCGCGAGGTCGGTTACGCGAACGGCAGCTATTTCAGCAAGGCGTTCCGCGGACGGACCGGCTTCCCGCCAAGCGAGTTCCGCGATGGGAAGGAGCTCCCCGCCTTTAACCGCATCATTTTCGACTAGAATCGAGAGACGCTGCGTCTTGCGGCGCAGGCTTTCTCGTTTCTTTTCGATGAGCAATATTTTACATACCGGAGCAAAACATTGCGCTGGATTCGCGTCTTCTTCTGCTTTACGATTAAGGCAAACGCAGCAATCATAAACGCCTGAAGGAGCGAATAATGCGATGAAGCATCATCAATTTGCGGTGACGCCGCCGCTCGGCTGGAACAGCTGGGATTGCTACGGGGCCGCCGTGCGCGAGGAAGAAGTGCGGGGCAACGCCGAGTATATGGCCGAGCATTTAAAACCGTACGGCTGGGAATATGTCGTCGTCGACATTCAATGGTACGAGCCCGGAGCCGAATCTTCCGTTTACCGGCCTTACGTGCCGCTGGAGATGGACGAATACTCCCGCCTTATCCCGGCGGCGAACCGGTTTCCTTCCGCTGCCGGAGGGAAAGGATTCAAGCCGCTTGCCGATTATGTCCATAGCCTTGGCCTTAAGTTCGGCATCCACATCATGCGCGGCATTCCGCGCCAAGCCGTCCATGCGGATACGCCGCTGCTCGGCACGGCGGCAACCGCCCGCTCCATCGCCAAAACGTGGGACGGCGCCATCTGCAAATGGAACACCGACATGTACGGCGTCGATCCTGCGAAGGAAGGGGCGCAGGAGTACTATAACTCTTTGTTCGACCTGTACGCCTCCTGGGGCGTCGATTACGTCAAAGTGGACGATATCGCCGCCTCGCTGCTGTACGGCATCCAGATGGACGAAATCAAGCTGATCCGCAATGCCATCGACCAATGCGGCCGTCCGATGGTGCTCAGCCTTTCGCCGGGCCCCGCTCCGCTGGAATACGCCGAAGAGCTGATCGGGCAAGCGAACATGTGGCGGATGACCGACGATTATTGGGATATTTGGCGGCTGCTTTACGCCATGTTCGAGCGCTGCGAGAAGTGGGCGCCATACGTCGGAGAAGGGCATTGGCCGGACTGCGACATGCTGCCGCTTGGCCATCTCGGCATCCGCTCGGTGGACGGAGGCGCCAGCGACCGGCGGACGCGTTTTACGAAGGACGAGCAAGTGACGATGATGACGCTTTGGTCCATATTCCGTTCGCCGCTTATGTTCGGCGGGGAAATGCGGGACAACGACGAATGGACGCTGTCGCTGCTGACGAACGAGGAAGTGCTGGCCGTTCTTCGCGACGGACGGGACGCCCGCCAGCTGTTCCGGGAGGAGGACCGCATCGTCTGGACGTCCAAGGAGGCCGGCGGCAGCGGCATGTTCGTCGCGCTGTTCAACGCCTCCGAATCCGAGCAGACCGTCACGGTTGACGCTGCCCGGCTTGGGCTGCGGGAGCTCGCAAGCGTCCGCGATCTGTGGGCGCACAAGGATCTGGGGCCGGCCGAGGAACTGTCGTTTACCCTGGCGCCGCACGCTTCCAAGCTGCTGAAAGTTTCCGAATAAGCTTACTCATAATCGCAAAAGCCAACCGCGAACCAAAATCCGGGTAAAGAGCTGCACGGCTCTTATACCCGGATTTTTTGTAACCGATGCCTCACATCCTCGAAAGACTTTGATAAAAATTTTTCCATTGAGTTGTATTATTATTAATACTGTTGTATATTTATTCATATCCTTTATGCAGAAGCCGAATCCATGATTGCAGCAGCATTCGAAATCACTCAGAGGCCAATCCCATACGCCATGCGAATGACGATTGCCGCCTGTTTCCGATAATTCGTTCCAAACGGCAAGCTTAACGATTTACGATCGTTAGCCGATGCTTCCGAAGCCGAGTTCTGTTCGACGCCGGTCAGGAAGCGACGCTCACAACACTTTTTAGGGGGTTCGATAACCGATGTCACCGATTACGCAAACTCAACTTCAGCAGCCGGCGTTGAAAAGCGGCGACGCCATGACGAGTCCCGGTTCGCTCGACGGCAAAACGATAACGGGCGGACACAAGTCGCCGGCCGATTCTATTCTTTTTACCGCCGTCCGTCCGGATCTGGTTATGGAGCGCGGCGAAGGCATGTACCTGTGGGATACGGCGGGCAACCGCTACCTCGACTTCACCGGCGGCTGGGCGGTCAACAGCTTGGGCCACTCGCCTGCCGCGCTGCAGGAGGCGCTTGCCCGCCAAGCTTCGTTGCTCGTGCACGCAAGCCCGGCTTTCTACAATAAGCCGATGCTCGAATTCGCCAAGCTGCTGACGGACATTTCCTGCTTCGACAAAGTTTTTTTCACGAGCACCGGTGCCGAAGCCAACGAAAGCGCGGTGAAGCTGGCCCGCAAATACGGCGCTCTTCATAAGAACGGCGCTTATGAAATCATTACGGTTACGAACGGCTTCCACGGCCGGACGCTGGCCATGATGTCCGCGACGGGCAAGCCGCAATGGCAAACGCTGTTCGAGCCGAAGGTGCCGGGCTTCAAGCATGTTCCGCTAAACGACATCGACGCTTTGTTTGCGGCCGTCAGCGACAACACTTGCGCCATCATGCTGGAGCTGGTGCAAGGCGAAGGCGGCGTTCATGCGGCTAACGAAAGCTACCTGTACGCGATTCGAAAAATGTGCGACATTTACGACATTATGCTAATCGTCGACGAGGTGCAGACGGGGCTCGGCAGAACCGGCGCCATGTTCGCTTACGAGCATTACGGCATCGAGCCCGACATTATGACGCTCGGCAAAGGAGTCGGCGGAGGCTTCCCGCTTGCCGCCATGCTCGCCAAGGAAAAACTCGACCTGTTCGAGGCCGGCGACCAAGGCGGCACGTATACCGGGCAGCCGCTTGGGATGGCGGCGGGGCTTGCCGTCGTTCAAGAGATTATGAAGCGGGATTTGGCGCAAAACGCCGCTGTGCAAGGCCAATATTTGCTTGACGGGCTGCAGAAGCTCGCTTCCAAGCACAACCTGTCCAACATTCGCGGCAAAGGGCTTCTCGTCGCGTTTGATCTGCCGTACCATTACGGCAGCGAACTGGTCGCCGCTTGCCGCGAAGCGGGCTTGCTGGTCAATTCGCCGCAGCCGGGGACGATCCGCCTGATGCCGCCGCTTATCGTGCAGCAAAGCGACATCGACGACATGCTTCGGCTGCTTGATCAAGCGTTAAGCCAATTCGCCGGATAAAAAACGGCCCTCGCCCTCGGCGCTTCGCCGGCATAACCTTCGAAAAAAGGCAAAAGCGGTTCTTCCTGAACAAGGAAGAACCGCTTTTGTGAATGGAAAAAGGCTTCCCGCACAAAAGCGGGAAGCCCTTCCTGAAAGACTAGATCCGGCAGCTCTCCCCGGAACGAACGGAAGAGCGGTAGGCGCGGAAGCGACCGGAGTTGTGCCTCTTACTTTGCAAAGCTGTGATGGCCGATCGTGACGACGACGTCAAGACTGGACCAAAACTCGCCCTTGGATACTTCGGGATTAAAAAAGTAAACCGCGTCCCCCACGTTATTTTTGCCGTTTAACGCGTCTTTGGCGGCGCGAAGCGCGGTTTCGCCCGGCTTGCTTTTGTCCAGCAGGCCGTTGTGCGCAGGCGGGAATTGCTTGCCCGAATAAATGACGTCCTTGATCGTATCCGGGAAACGCGAGTCTTTCACCCGGTTCAAGATGACGTTCGCGATGCCGAGCTGACCTTCGTACGGCTCATAACCGGCTTCCACCTGCGTGATCTTGGCGAGCAGCGTAAGCTCTTCTTCCGTAAACGGCTTCGCCTTGTTCATCTGCACGTAAGGGATTACAACCTTCAGCTTCTTACCCGGCTTGATGCTGTCGCCGCCGGCGAGCCCGTTGCGGGCAAGAAGCTGGGCCTGGCTCATGCCGTAATCCTTGCTGATCTCGGCCAAACCGTAGTCGTCCGCCGCAACCGCCGGCTGGACCGTCTTGATTTCCGCCGTGCCGGCTTTATCGTTCCAGCTTACTCTCGCGTGCATCATTTCCGCCGTCTCCCGCAATGGGACGTACATTCTGCCTTCTTCCACAAACGGCACCGAATCCATCACGTAACGCCCGTCGTTGAAATAAACGACCGGCACGCCGTTGCCCAGCACGATTGTATCTCCTAAAGCGGTATGTATCGTTGCTTCCTCGTTCGTATTGTTCCATTTCATATCTGCTCCAAGCAGCGTCGACAGGCTCGCGACGGGAACGAATATCGATCCGTTCACCAGGCGGGCCGGATCGGCCAGCTTCGCCGTTTTCCCGTCAAGCTCGATTCCTACCGTATCCGCGGCGGATGCGGCAGCGGACAGCGGTCCGGAGCAAAGCAGCAGCGCCGTACATATTGCGATAACAAAGCGCAGCCCGTAAAAGTTGTTCCGTTTGAACATGGTTACCTCCCAATATTTGATTCAAATACGTGGGCGCTTCCGACATTCACGCGTTTAGCAGATTATACCACAGCATTTAGGGCTCGCAGGATTAACCTTTTCACAGAATTCCAATTTGAGGAGGAGCTGGTTTCCGGCTGGGATACCGTTTTTAAAGGTGCTGGAAGCTTATTTTTGAAGAAAAAAGACAGAAAAAAACCGCCTCCGAAACTTCCGGAAACGGCCGAACTAAACGTCTGGCGAATGAAAGACGATTTTGTCCAATAGATCCGACAGCTTGTACTGCTTCAACAATTCGTAGGTCCTCTGCTCGCTCTCGGCCATAATCGCTTCGAGCTGCCGGTCGATCTGCTCCGCGGCGCTGGCGCATTCGGGAGAACGGGCTCCCGGGCATTCCTCCGCGTCCTGGCGGACCGCCATATAAATGTCGGCAAGCGTCAGCTTGTCGGGATTCGCCTTGAGGAAATATCCTCCCTCGCGCCCTTCGCGCGCTTCCACAATGCCTTCGCCCGCAAGCTGCGCCAAAACGCGGCGCAAGAAGGTCGGATGCGAATTCACGTGCTTGGCGATCGCGCCGCTGGTCATAATGCAGCCGCAATGCGCCAGCATGACCAGCGTGTGAACGGCAATGGCAAAGCGGGGCGGCCCGATGGGATGGTTGCGGTTCGAGCTCATGGTCATTCTCTCCTGGTCAAGCGTTATCTTATAAATATTAGCCAAAAAGACGCAATGAAGCAAGGAACCGCTTTAAAAAAGAACCGCCTCGCGGCGGGCCATCGGGCCGGCCGGCAAGCGGTTCTCATATCCATTTTTTTTAAAAGTTGAAATAGGCCTTGGCGTTGCGGTAGGAAATATTGCCGACGATGTCGCCAAGCAGCTCCATGTCGCCTGGAACTTCGCCGCTCTCGGCCCATTCGCCGAGCAGGTTGCACAGAATGCGGCGGAAATATTCGTGCCGCGTATACGACAGGAAGCTGCGCGAATCCGTCAGCATGCCGACGAACCGGCTCAGCAGGCCGATATTGGCCAATGCTTTCAGCTGCTGCAGCATGCCGTCCTTCGTATCGTTGAACCACCAGGCGGAGCCGAGCTGGATTTTGCCGGGAATGCCGCCGCCCTGGAAGCTGCCCGCAATCGATGCCAGAATGTCGTTGTCGTTCGGATTGAGCGAATACAGAATCGTGCGCGGCAATCCTCCGTCCGACTCGATCGCGTCCAGCAGCCTCACAAGCGGCAGCGCCACCGGGCTGTCTCCGATCGAATCGTAGCCCGTGTCGGGACCAAGCTTCTCGAACATCCGCGAGTTGTTGTTGCGGGACGCGTTGATATGGAGCTGCATCGCCCAGCCGCGCTCCGCGTACAGCTTGCCGAGGAATACGAGCGTATACGTTTTGTATTGCTTTTCCTCTTCCAAAGAAACGGCCGAGCCGCTTTTCGCCTTGGCGAAAATAGCCGCAGCCTCTTCTTTGGTCGCCTCCGCGAACGGCACGTAATCAAGCGCATGGTCGGATACGCGGCAGCCGGTATCGTGGAAAAACCGCACTCTCGCTTCCAGCGCCGCCAGCAAGTCGTCGTAAGTCGCGATGCTCGTCCCCGCAGCCTGCTCCAGCTTCCCGAGCCATTCCAAATAGCCTTTGCGGTTAATCTCCAGCGCTTTGTCCGGACGGAACGAAGGCAGCACCTTTACGTTGAAGTCCGGAAGCTCCTTGATTTTCACATGATATTCGAGCGAATCGGCCGGATCGTCCGTCGTGCAGATCACTTCCACGTTGGACTTGACGATCAGGTCTCTTGCCTTGTAATTGCCGGTCTTCAGCTCGGCGTTAACCTTCTCCCAAATAACCGGCGCATTTTTTTCGTTGATCAGCTCCTCCACGCCGAAAAACCGCTTCAGCTCCAGATGCGACCAATGGTACAGCGGATTGCCGATCGTTTGCGGAACGGTGCGCGCCCATGCCAGGAAACGGTCGTAATCGGTGACTCCTTCGCCGCCGGTTACGTATTTCTCCTCCACGCCGTTAGCGCGGAGCGCTCGCCATTTGTAATGGTCGCCGTACAGCCAAGCCGCCGTCAAATTTTCGAAGGCAGCGTTTTCATAAATTTGCTGCGGGCTCAAATGGCAGTGGTAATCGATGATCGGCAAATCTTTTGCGTAATCCTCGTACAGGCGTACGGCGGTTTCGTTCGTTAACAAAAATCGTTCATCGAGAAAAGTTTTCAAGGCAATCTTCCGCTCCTTCTCATAAAATCGGGCTAGCCGCCGATGCGCGGGTGGCATCGGCGGCCGCAACTGCTAATGGAATTTGACAAGCTCGTCGATTTTGATCTGCTGGCCGGTCTGGATCGAACGGTTCGCCGCGATGCCGGTCAGAATCGATCTGGCGCCGTCGATATGGTTCGCCGCGCGTTTGAATTTGTCCTCCACCGGAGTTCCGAACAGATCGTTGAGCAGCACCGGGTCGCCCCCGCCGTGGCCGCCTGCGCCTTCCTCGACGTCCACCTCGTAAGGCTCCGCGAACATCGGGAACACTTTAATCGTTTTCGCTTTCAGCGCGCCCTCTTCCGATTTTTTGCCGCCGGAATTGACGTACGATTGCTCGACGATGGACATCTCGATGCGCCCCTTCGTGCCGTTAAACGCGATCCGGTAACCTTCCCACGGCAAATAAGCGTTCAGCGAATACGTCATAATCGCGTTGTTCTTGTAACGAACAAGCACGCCCATCGTGTCTTCGATGCTGATCCCGTCCCCGAATACGCTTTGGTCGCGGCGGTAGCCGTCCTCCGGCTCGGCGTCAAGATACATCGCTTTCAAATGCTCGTTCCTGTCGAGCGGCAATGCGAACGGATCTCCCTCCGCGTTCGGATGGCCGGTCGCCCGGTCGTAAAACTTGGTCACGCCGCGCGCTTCCGCGTTCTCCCGTCCGTAGAACAGCAGATCGCCGTACGCGAACACCGATTCCGGCTGCGAGCCGATCCAGAAGTTAACCAGATCGAAGTGATGCGTCGACTTGTGTACGAGCAGGCCGCCGCTGTTGCGCTTGTCTCGGTGCCATCTGCGGAAATAATCGGCGCCGTGCTTCGTATTGAGCAGCCATTCGAAATGGACCGACGTGACCTTGCCGATCGTGCCGTCCGCGATCAGCTCTCTCGCTTTCGTATGGTGCGGCGCGTAGCGGTAGTTGAACGTCACGCGGACATTGCGTCCCGTGCGCTCCACGGCGTCCAGAATTTCCTGGCACTTCTTCTCGTCCACGGTCATCGGCTTTTCCGTAATGACGTCGCAGCCGAGCTCCATGGCGCGAATAATGTAAGTATGATGGGTCCGGTCCACGCTCGTCACGATGACGACGTCCGGCTTCTCCGTTTTAATCATATCATCGAACCGGTCCGCTTTATAGGTGTTGACCGCATGATAATCGTATTTTTCCGTCAGCCGCCTGTTGGCGTAATCCATGCGGATTTGGTTAATATCGCAAAATGCGACCAATTCGGACGTCTCTTTGTAATCGGTTGCAATTGCGGAATAAAAAAACTCCGCCCGGCCGCCCGTGCCTACCAGGGCATACTTTTTCTTCGCGCTCATTCGAATCCATCCTTTTCCGTTAATTTGAAGCGTTGCTTTTGCTGTCGGCTTCATCTTATCGCATCTTAATGCTATAATTCTTTGCAAATCATGCTGATATCGCTATAAATGCCGCATATTTTGCGTTTGCGGCAGCAGATCGGAGGAGGCGCGCGAATGGATGTCCAGACGGAATCGTTCCGCTTCGGAACCGTCGACCGGCTGTTCGTCGAATACGTGAAACGATCCGCCCCCTATACGATGGGAGCGGACCACTTTCATCCCTATTACGAAATCTATTACATGCTGTCCGGCAGCCGCATCTATTTCGTCGGCGACCGTTCTTATCCGGTAGAGCAAGGCGACCTGGTGTTTATTAAGCCGAACGTGCTGCACCAGACGATGCATGCCGGCGATCCGGAGCATGAACGGCTTGTCGTCCATTTCGGAGACGCGTTTCTTAACGGGTTCTCCAGCCTGCACCGCGCCTTGCTGCTCAGTCCGTTCGAGCAAGCAAGCAAGGTCATCCGGCTGCCGCGGCAGGAGCAGCTTCCGGTCGACCGTCAGCTTCGCCGCCTTGCGGACGAACTCCGCCATAAGCCGGCGGGCTACGAGCTCGTTCCCGCCGCCGCCGTGACCGATCTGCTGCTGACGGCCGCCAGATATTTGCAGGAGCACGACCCGGTGCCGATTCATCACGATACGCCGCTCCATGCGAAAATATCCGAAATCGTCCGCCATATCGACGCCCATTTCGCCGAACCGCTTACGCTTCGGGAGCTCTCCGACCGTTTTTATATAAGCCCGCATTATTTAAGCCGCAAATTCAAGGAGATTACCGGCTTCGCCTATACCGATTATCTCGTGCTGACCCGGATCAAGGAAGCGCAGCGTCTGCTGCGCGAAACGGACAAAAGCATAACCGAGGTAGCGGCGGATGTCGGCTTCGACAATTTCTCCCATTTCGGCAAAACGTTCAAGCGGATTGCGAAAGTGCCGCCGCGCGACTACCGCAAGCAAATATAGCCCGCTTTCGGTTTCCCGCTGACGGAACCGGATATTCCGATTTCGCCGCCGGGTCGGCGAATCAATCGTATTTTTTGCGCAGCAAGCCGTCCAGCCGCTCCTTGACCGCCGGCCATTCGGTATCGAGAATGCTGTACAGCAGAACGTCGTGCACCGACCCGTCCGGCTTGATTCTGGCCCGCCGCAGAACGCCTTCCTGTACCGCTCCGATCCGTTCCACCGCCCGCTGCGACCGGACATTGAAATGACTGATCGAAAATTGCACGCGAAGCGTCCCCAGCCGTTCGAAGCAATGGGCGAGCAGCAGCCTTTTGCATTCGGTATTGACGGACGTCCGCCATACGCGGGGCGACAGCCACGAATAGCCGATTTCGGCGTTCCGGTGCGTTTGGTTGATATCCGCGATTCTCGTCGTGCCGACGACTTGTCCGGTCTTCTTCTCGATAACCGCAAACGGAAGCTGCGTGCCTCCCGCGCGCCCCCGCAGCGCTTCGTCTACGAGCGCTTCCGCCTGTTCCAGCGACGTTATCTTCCGCCATGTAAACTCCCAGATCGCATCATTATGCAGCACTGCGGCCAGCTCGCCCTTATGGGCCGGCTCCAGCAGCACCAGGTCGATCGTCTGGCCCTCCAGCTTTAATCCCGTGTCGATTCCGTTTGCACTCATCGCGATTGCGCCGCCTTTTCGTTATGGATTCGAGGAACGTCATGCCCATCGGCCAAGGCGACGAACGAAGCCGTTCCTACTTGTATCATACCGGATTAAAGACGGGCGAATAATAGATTTTCTGTAAAGAAATTTGTGCTTCGGCGCAGCTATAAAAGTTGAACGTAATAATGGCCAGCCATCCATTCCGAAAGGGATTCCCTTTCTCCATTTCATTAGGCATTGTCAGGGAGCTCATTTGTTCAACTTTTATAGAATCTAATCTCTCAAATAGACGCAAAGCGGCATAAGCCCAAGCTCCTTGATGCCGTCTTTGACGAGGCCGGCGATGCGGATCCCGCCCAGCTCCTGGAAGTGCGTGTCGTCCTTTGCTCCTTCGGGGAAAGCCGCGAACTCGCCGGGATACGCCCACATGAACAGCGCCTTCGACGGCTCGTCCCCCATGCTTTCGTACAGCGCGGTGCTGCTCGCCGTCAAATCGATCAGCGGCACGTTCTCTTCCGCCGCCAGCTCCTTCATCGCCGTTACGTAATCGCCGTGCGTGTCGATAATTTTGCCGTCGGCACCGAACTTGCGGCGCTGCACGGGGGTGATCAGAACCGGTATCGCTCCGCGTTCCCTCGCTTCTTTTATATATACATTCAAATATTGCTTGTAGGTCGTGAAAGGATCGGTCGCCCGCTCCTCGTCCGTCTTCTCGTCGTTATGCCCGAACTGAATGAACAGGAAATCCTTCGGCTTGATCCGGTCCAAAATCGGCTGCAGCCGCCCTTCGTTCAGGAAGCTCTTCGAGCTTCGGCCCGATTTCGCTTCGTTGACGACGGCCACTTCCGCGTTCAAATACAGCGGCAGCATTTGCCCCCATCCGGCGTAAGGGAACGTCTCCTGGTCGGTAACGGTAGAATCGCCGGCAAGAAATATCGTCGTTGCCTGCGGGGCCGGCCGAATCGTGACCGCGTTCACGCGAGGGGCGATGCCCGAAAACGAAAGCTTCAGTTGTCCCGTATTGACGTTCGTCGTAAAGCTGCGAACGAGAAATTGCCCGGCCGACGCGGCCGCTTCATGCAGGATCATCCGGTTCGGCCCCGCTTTAAGCGTCGTCGTCGTAGGCGCGATCTGGTCGCCCATCGTGACGGTGACCGTGTAATTGCCGTCCGGCAAATCGACGAGAAACGACGCGTTCACCGGTATGCAGAACGATCCTCTCAGCTTATCCGGACCGCCTCGGTCCCGCTCGTTCACAATGCCGCCTTCGAAGCCGTAGCCGAGCGCTTTATCGTACGCCGTGCCTGCGGGCACCTTCGTATAGCCCGCTTCCGCTTCCCCCGCGCCGAAATCAAATCGGTATTCCATCCGTCCTACACCTTCCTCGAATTTAGAGTTGGTTTCATTCCAAGAAGAGCGCATATGGGCCCCATTGTCATTGTGCAGCAAAAGGCGGGTTTGCGCTATTTAAAAATACGTTACCATTGTTTAAATAACCGATTATTTAATTGGAAATGAATAACCCGGCTTTAACTAAAGCCGGGTCTTTGCTTTTATATAACCTTTTCAACCCCCTTATTGCCCTTCCATCTTCTTCTTGAATTCGTCGAGCTGGCGCTGCAGCTCCGCAAGCACCTTGTCGACGCCCGCCGTCTTCAGCTTGCTGCGGAATTCCTCGACCGCTTTGACCGGGTCGCCAGCCTTGCCGTAGCCGATGGCCGGGCCAAGCTCGCCCGTTACTTGCGTAATGGCGGTCAGCTCCGCGTCGACCGGCGTTTTGTCGAAGACGAATTGGCCGTACGGGTATGGTTTTTTGACTTTGTCGTATTCGGCGTAAAGCGTTTCCTCGATTTGATCCCACGAATTGGCGCTCGGAATTTCGAATTTGTCGACGCGACCGCCCCAGAAATCCGAGTAGAAACCATGCTGAGCTTCGTCATAGCCCGCCGGCTGCACGCGCTTGCCGTCTTTAATTTCGTATTGGACCCCTTCGATGCCGTAGTTGATCAGATGGTAAATTTGCTCGTCGTTGCGAATGAGATCGTACGCCATAAGCGCCCGTTCCGGATTTTTGCTGTGTGCGCCGACGGAGGTTCCGCCGTGCGTAATGGACAGCTCCAGCAGATTGCCCCTCGTCCGCGAGAACGGGAACATTTGCAGCTCGGAGCCCGGCTGGTCTTTATCCATCTGCACCCGAAGACCGCTGAACGTTTGCGTATGGTGCTGGTCCATGCCCGACAGGCCGGCGCGGAGAGCGGCGCGGGCGTCGTTTTTGTTGTTCAGCACGTCTTCGCGCCAAAATCCTTTGTCTCCCCATTCCTTCATCAGCTTCGCGTAATTGAGGAACGTATCTTCGAAAACGGGGCTGACCGCCGTATACCTCTCGTCGTACGATTTCGCCGCGAATACGGGGAGGTAGCCGGTCGAAATCGGAAGCTCCAGCTCGTCGGTATACGAGTTGAAATACCCGCCGAATGTGCTCGTTTGGGCCGCGGCGTCCCACGGAATGACATCCGGCTTATTGTCCTTCACGTATTGCAAATATTGGCCGATGCCTTCCCAATCCTTGATCGGCTCCGTAATGCCCGCTTCCTTCGCCCAATCGCCGCGGTAGAAGAAGCCGTGATTTACCCATTGCGTGTAATCGTTTTCGGGGATGAGCACGATTTTGCCGTTATATTTGCTTTCGTTCCAATCTTCTTCCGGAATCGATTTCCATGTTTCCGGCGCGTATACGGGCAGAAGCTCGTCGAGGTTCATAAATGCGCCGCGCTGCGCGTTGCCCCATGTGTCGAGCCAGTCGGTGCCGATCGTAATGAGGTCGACCGGTTCGCCGGACGCAAGCAGCAGATTGTATTTCGTCTGCCAATCCGCCCATTCGACCCATTTCCATTCCAGCTCGGCGTTAATTTTTTCCTTCATGATTTTGTTCACTTCGGCGAGCACTTTCTCGAATTGTCCGTTGGTCGGCTTGTTGCCGAGCACGACATAGCTGATTTTGACGAATTTGGACGTATCGACGGCCCCGCCGCTGCTGCTCTTGCCATCCGCGGACGGCGAAGCGGACTCGCCCTGCTGCTGGCCCCCCGTGTCCCCGTTGCCGCCTCCGCCGCCTCCCGAGCAAGCGGCCAAGAAAATAAGCAGGAAAGCAGCGAGAAGCGAAATAATCGGTTTGAACTTCAACATCCTTTTTCCCCCTTTATAATGGATCGTCGGTTCCCGCCGCGCTTTAGGAACGTTGCCGTTCCGCCGATCAATCAGCCTTTCACGGCTCCGACGGTAATACCCTTAATGAAATAACGCTGGACGAACGGGTAGAACAAGATAACCGGACCGGTCGCGACGACGGCCGTCGCCATCTTCATCGATTCGAGCGGCACATCCCGCAGCTCCACGTTGGAGGCGGCGGCCGAGTTGCGGATAAAGTCCGCGCTGGTGACGACATTGTACAGGAACAGCTGCAGGGGCCTATATTTCATGTCCGGCGACAGGAACAGCATCGAGTTGTACCATTCGTTCCAGTAGCCCAATGCGATGAACAGCCCGATCGTGGCCAGCGCCGGCGTCGACATCGGCAGGATCAGCTTGAGAAAAATCGTAAAGTCGCCGGCTCCGTCGATTTTGGCCGATTCCGTTATGGCGTGCGGGATGGACCGGACGAAGCTTTTCATCATGATGATCAGAAACGGGCTGAGCAGGCCGGGAAGCAGCACGGCCAAATAATTGTCTTTCAGGCTCAGATATTGGGTAACGAGCAAATAGAAAGGCACCAGCCCGCCGGAGAACAACGTCGTAAAATAGATGAAAAACGATATCCCGTTGCGGTAGCCGAAGTCGGGGCGCTGCAAGGCGTAGCCGCTCATCGCGACGATAAACAGTCCGATGGCCGTGCCGGCGATCGTCAGCACAATCGTGACGATATAAGAGCCGACGATGACGTCCGGATTTTCGAATACGATTTTGTAAGCGAACGTGCTGAATTCCCTTGGCACAAAATTAAAGCCGAATTTTTTAATCGCGCTTTCCGCCGTAAACGAAGTGCCGAGGATGAGCAGAAACGGCAGCAAGCAGCAAATCGCGAAGACGGACAAAAACAAATAGCCGAACACCTTCACGATCACTTCGCTCGCATCGGTGCGAATGCTGCGGGATTCCCCGATTTCCATGGAAGCACCTCCTCTTTATGCATGCCGGGCCTTAGGCAGGCCGGCCGGTCAGAACAGGGAATTGTCCGGCGACACTTTGCGGACCATCCAGTTGGCGGTCAAGACGATCACGAAGCCGAATACCGATTGATACAAGCTGACGGCGCTTCCGATCGAGAAGTTGAAGTTGGTCATGAGCGAGCGGAACACGTACGTTTCGATAATGTCGGTCGTCCCGTACAGCGCCGTGTTGTTGGCGCCCACCAGGTTGTAGAACAACCCGAAGTTTCCTTTCAGAATGCCGCCGAGGGAGAACAACACGAGAATGATAAAAGTCGGCTTCAGCCACGGCAGCAAAATATAAATAATGCGCTGGAAAGCGTTCGCGCCGTCGATCTCGGAGGCTTCGATAATTTCGCTGTCCAGCCCCATGATCGCGGCGAAATAAACGATGGAGCCGTAACCCGTCGATTGCCACAGATAGGTCAGCACGATAATAATGGGCCATACGTTCGGATTGGAATAGACTTTGACCGGCTCCATGCCAAGCGATTCCAGGACGCTGTTCAAATAACCGTAATCGTAGCTCAGAATGTTGTAGGCGATCAGCCCGATCAATACCGCCGATATGAAGTGGGGCAGGAACATAATCGTCTGCGATATTTTTTTGAACCATTTTTTCCGGATTTCGTTCAGCAGAATGGCCACAAAAATTTGCAGCACGTTCCCCAGCACGATAAAAACGACGTTGTAGGCGACGGTGTTGAACGTCAGGCGCCACAAATCCCCGTTCATGACAAGGAAACGGAAATTGTCGAAACCGACGAACGGACTTCGGAAAATGCCATCCGAATAGTTGTATTGAATAAAAGCGAGATACAAGCCCGGCATCGGCAAATAAGCGAAAATGATAAAAAATACGATGGCCGGCAGGCACATGAGAAGCAGCGTTTTGTTGTTCCACAGCCGCTTCAGCTTGATGCCGGCTGACGCCTCCCGCTTGGGGACGGCCGCCGCGGTTTCCGTCTGAGCCGTCATGTTGTTTCCTCCTAAGAGTTTTGTGGAGCTTTGCTTCATGAAATTTCTTCGCAACAAAATCTCGCTTCGGAAGCTACGGCTGAATCCGATTGCCAACCGGCACGAAGGTTAACGATTCGAGACGCGCCTCCCGTGCGCGGTCCACCGCTTCAAGCCATATGGCGAGCTTGCCGGCGCCTTCCTTATACCAGACGCCCGGCAAATAAACGGTATCGGCGCTGCCGCCCGTCATCGCCGCTTGCCTGCCGGCTTCGCCAAGCCACAATCGGCCTACGACGATGCTTTCCAGCAAGACCGTCAGTTTCACTCCTTCCCCGGCCGCATGCATCCGCCAGCCGCCCCCGCAATCGGAATTGAGCGTCTCGGCGTACAGCCAGGCGGTTTCTCCCGGGGACAAAATAACGGGCAAGGCGGTCTCCTCCCCGCTCCCTTGCACGGCGTCGGCGCAAACGCGCAAATCGTCTTCGTCGGCCGGACATATCGTCCAATCCCGCACTTCCGTCCCTTCGTACAGGACGACCCGTCCTGCCGGCCAGCCAAGCACCCGTTTGACGCATACGGCGATTTCGGCCGTTTCGCCTGGGGCGACGTAAGGGGTAATGTCCAGGAAAGGATCAAACGGATTGATGTCGCCGGCCTTGCTTCCGTTCACATACAAGCTGCAAATAGACCGAATATTCTGGATATTAATGATCCAGCTGTCCGCGTCGCCGCTCAGCTTAACCTTGCGGCGGTACAATTCGTAAGCGGGATGATCCGCCGACAACCACCCGCCGAACCCGACGACGGGCCATAGAGCGGTGTCCTCGCTCAGCAGCCGTTCTTCCGGCTCGCCGGCGGATAGGCGGCATACGCTCCAATTGCCGTTAATGTCGCTGACGGACGTTACGGCCGCAGCGCCGGTTATCCCCTTCCCGGCGTGCAGCCTCAAGCCGGGCAGCCGGACGTCGTCGAAATTGGAATGGCCCCATATTTCGACCCGAGCCTGCAAAATACATCGCCCGTCCTCCGGCGGGCCGCCTTCGAGCGGCACATAAACGCTGCCTCCGCCCGGAGTGACGGTTCCGGCATACCGCCCGCCGGCATAGACGGACACGACGTCGGCGGCCTCTTTCAAGAGCAAGCCGAGCACCGGTGCGGCGGCCGGCACGCCAAGCTCCGCTTCGTACCAGGCGAAACCGCGGTAGACCGATTCCCGCTCCAGACGGCGCAGCGCCTTCCTGTACAACCTCCGGTTCGACAGCGGCTCCGTTCCCGCCGTTCGAACGAGGCTCCAGCCGGCTTCGGCTTTCTCGGGCCGGTCCGGATATCGCGGCATGCTGCCGATACTGAACGTTCCGTCGCCTCGCGCCTCTTCCAACAGCAGCGCTTTCGCGCGATCCATAACGATAACGCGCAGCGTAGTACCTGCTTTCGTCACAAGCTCGCAAACGGCATCCCCCTCGCGGACGTCAAACGATACAACGAGCCCGCCGTCCCGGTATTCGGCTTGCGCTTGCCAAGAGACGGCCGTCAGCGGCTCGTCGATCGCGAGCGCAAGCTGCCCGCTTCCTTCGGCGTGGAAGAACAAAGCGGCGCTGCCTTCGCCGCAGGTAGCCGTGAACAGCTCGGCCGTGGAGTAGCGAACGGAGCCTTCCATGCCCCACGCGGCAAGCGGCAAGCCGACCGGAAGAGCAACCGAGCGGCCGGCCTTCAGCGTAAAGGCGATGCCGGTATCGGCCGTCCCCGCAAGACCGGCGAGGGAGACCGCATGATCGCAATCCTCCAGGTTGGTCAAGAAGACTAGCCGCCCTCCTCCCGCCAGCTTCAGCGTATAGGGACCCGCAATCGCCGCTTTGGAAACGGCAGCGCCGGCCATCTTCAGCTCCGGATCCGGCCCGATCGCTTCCGCTTCGGCAAGATCCGTCCCGTACGCCTCGATCAACCGGGCGAGCAGCCGGCCTTCGTAGGCCTCCTCCCGGATATGCCCTTCGGGCGAAATCATCCCGCCGAAATCGTAGTCGGACGTCAGGAAAGCAAGCGGTTTGCCCCAATTGTTCGTCGCGTTCGTCAAGCCGAAATTCGTCCCCGACACTTGAAGGTACGGGCCAAGCAGCTTGGCGCCGCAGGACAGGAGCCGCCGCAGCAAATAATGGGAACGGTTCGTCTCCGTCACGAGCAGCGGATACCCGAGCGATCGCAGCAGCCCGTTGTAATGGAGCGCCTTCTCCTCAAACGCCGGATCTTTGTCGTTCGGATAAAAATTGCATGTCGGCATCACGCCTTCCTCGAGGCCGGTCGCCTGCCGAAGGCCGCCTTGCCCCGCGCACGCGAACAGCGGAACGTTAAGGCCGGCCGAAGCGGCCATTCGGACCAAAGCCTCCATGTACCCTTTCGGGTCCGCGCAGCCGTAAAAGTCGAGCTCGTTGTCCAGCTGAACGGCGATGACCGTGCCCCCCGCGCCCGCCTCATAGGCTTTCAGAAGCGGCAAAATGCGGCCGAACCATCTCTCGACATGCCGCAGGAAAAGCGGGTCGTTGTCCCTCAGGCGCATTCCTTCCTCGGCGAACAGGTAGGCGGGCAGGGCACCTCCGTCCCATTCCGAGCAAATGTACGGTCCCGGCCGGGCGATGACCCAAAGCCCCGTCTCGGCGGCAGCCGCCAGAAACGCCGTTACGTCGCGTTCCCCGCCGAAATCCCACTCGCCTTCCGACCGTTCGTGGTAGTTCCACGGAAAATAAACGTCGATGGCGTTGTACCCGAATGACTTGAGCTGCTCCATCCGCTCCTTCCACAGCCCCCTCGGGATGCGAAAATAGAACAGAGAAGCGCTCATTAAAATGCGCGGAACGCCTTCAAGCCAGACGCCGGAAGGCCGAAAGCTTACGGCTTCGCTTGGTTTGATTTCCATGTTCACGGCATGACCTCCAAGCCTTGTTAAAATGCAAGCATAATGAAACCCATTTCATGAAATCGGTTACAATCCGAACAAAAAGAAATACACTCTCTGGAACCGGACAAGCAGAAACGGTCTTCTCGGTCCTTGTCTTAAGGACGAAACGTTTCAGCGAAAATATAAGACAATTTATAACGCAAAACTTATAAATTCTTATATTTCAAGAAAACCTCTTTCGGAGCTTTTCGAAGCTAAGCAGCCAGATGAATTCCCGGAGCCGGCTCGCTTCGAAAGCGTCAAAGCAGGTTTTATCGCCAATAGAATTTATGATTTCCGATTGCTTCGGACGTTCATCAGATTCTATTGCGGCCAAACATCTTGTCGTTATCGGCGATCGTGTATAAGGAAAAGCGATATGAACAGATTGGCGGCATTGTAATGAAACGGGTTTCATTTTTAGCGCTGATGTCTGCTGTTTTTGTTACCTTGATTGTATGCACATTTGTAAGCGTTGTCAATTATATTTTTTGAAACAATTTCCTGCAATCGAAAGAATCCTTCAACAACGCGGCGGGGCCGTCGATTCCCGTACGATAAGCTCCGGCTTGACGACTGTCCGCTTGCTTACCTTTTCCTTGCCGATCATCCGGTGTAGCAAATCGAGCGCAGACCGTCCGACCTCATAGCTGCGGAGCGATACGGTCGTCAGCTCCGGTATGCTGTAGGACGCGTAAGGAATGTCGTCGAAGCCGACCAGCGACAGATCTTCCGGCACTTTCAGCCCTGCTTTCCGGGCGGCTTTCAGCATGCCGATCGCAATCTGGTCATTGGCGCAAAAAACGGCCGTCGGCAGCTCTCCCATGCTATGCAGCGTCTCGAAAGCCTCCTTGCCGCTGTCCGCCGAATAACCCGTGACGAGCGTCCATTCCGGACGGACGGCGAGGCCGTTTCGCTCCATCGTCTTCCGGAAGCCTTGAATGCGCTGCACCGAATTCGACATAAACCGGTAACCTCCGGCAAACGCGATGCGACGGTGACCCAAATCGATCAAATGCTGCGTAGCGAGCTCCGCTCCAAGCCGTTCGTCGGCGTATATCCGGTTCAAGTCCGTTCCCGGCAGCTGGCCGTTTATGAGCAGAACGGGCACGCGCTTCGCCGTTTCCGCCACCTCCGTCGTCAACTCCTTTGAAGGCCTCGCTAAGTTGATCCGTCCCCCGACCATAATAATGCCGTCGACTTGCTTCTCCATCAGGATCGATATGTATTGGGACTCTCTTTCGTATTGATCTTCCATCTGCCCCATCGTGGATACCGTGTCGCACAGAAAAAAATGATAGCCCTTGCTTCTCGCTTCCTCCTCCAGTCCCGCAAGCAGCATCGGAAAAAAAGGATTGGTAATGTCGGGAAAAATAATGCCGATCGTACCCGTCTCCTTCTTCAGCAAACTTCTCGCAAGAGCGTTCGGCTGAAACTGGTATTTCTGAATAAGATCCTTGATCTTGTCGCGGGTTTCGTGTTTGACAGGCGCCGAATTGTTCAGCACCCGGGATACGGTCGCAACGGAAACGCCCGCTTCTTTGGCGATATCGTAAATCGTAACCGGTTTCATGTATGCTCCTCTCTTCGACGGCAATCGGGGCGTCGCCCCCGCCGTACTACAAGCTTGGCTGACGTACCTCATATTGTAAAAGATGCCCAGCCGACATTTCAATCTAATTTTGGAGGAGCACAGATTTATCAATCATCTATTTGCCAAAAAAAGACCGGCAACGGGCATCCGATATGCCCTTGCCGGTCTTTGCGAAACGAAATCAATCGAATTAGAACTTGGAAGCAACTTCCGCCGCTTTGCGCAGCCCCGCTTCGATGATTTCCGCGGAACGCTGCTGATCCGCGTTATGTCCTTCGATGATGACGTCTTCGGTTTGGTTGATGCCCCAGAAGCCGAACGTCGTTTTCACCAATTTGTGAGCCATTTCGATCGCGTCCATCGGAGGCGTCGAATATACGCCGCCGCGCGCGTTAAGCAGGGCCACTTTTTTGTTGCCGGCAAGACCGACAGGGCCTTCCGCGGTGTACTTGAACGTTTTGCCCGCTTGGGACAGGTACGACATGTACGTAATGAGCGGCGCCGGAACGGTGAAGTTCCAGAGCGGATAGGCCACGACTACTTTATCGGCGGCCAGGAATTGATCCAGGTATTGGTTGGCCAGATCGGCCAGTTTCTTCTCTTCCGCCGTAGGCTCGATGCCTTGCGCAAGCTTGAATTGGCCGGTAATCGTCGTGTTGCCGTAATACGGCAGGTTCAGCGCGAACAGGTCGAGCTCCGTAATTTGGTCTTGCGGGTTCGCTTCCTTGTACGTTTTAAGGAATGCGTCGTACAGCTTTACGCTGACCGCTTGTTCTACGGGACGGTCGTTTGCTTTGATGAACAATACTTTAGCCACTGCTAAATCCCTCCGGTTAAGATGTGATGGTGTGAGAATGAGCCTATAACTGCATGCGTTGTAACACAGTTTTACTCAAAAATGGGGAGTAACTATAAAATTAACTGCAATCTCACTGATCACATTATAGGCTTGCCTTGGGCAGGAAAGCAAGTCCAATAATTTCCAATTCGAAACGGCTTCGTCGTCCGCGACATACCGAAAAAGTTAACGATTGTCGCTGTTTGGAAGCAATGTTATAGTAATCAAATGATGCCGGAATGCCGGTTTCATTTCGGGCCATCGACCTTTATTATGTGTCTGGCGCTTCGCCGCTAATCGCCCGCTCGCCGGCAGTTGCTTCTTCGATAGACAACGTTTACGAGTTACCGACAATTTTTGCAGGGGGAATCGATCGGAATGGAACAAATCCGTTACCAAACGGATCCGATCAAGCGGCATTATGTGCTGATGCTGCTTGTCGTCTTTATCGGCTATACCGTTTTCGGCTTTTCGGAAAATATAAAGGGCCCTGCCGTGCCGCGCATGCAGGCGGATTTCGGGCTGGACGAGATGCAGCTCGGGCTGCTGCTCGCGCTCAACTCGCTCGGCTATTTGCTCGCTTGCAGCTTTACCGGCTGGATGGTCGGCAAATGGGGCTTAAAGCTTTCGACGTCGCTCGCGTTCGGCTCGATGGCCTTATCCGGCGTCTTCATCTATTTGTCCGCGACGTTCGGAACTTTTGCATTATCGTATTTTTTTATGTACATAGGAAACGGCATTCTCGAAATCGCGCTCGCTATATTGGGGGCGCGGGTATTTACGAAAAACACCGGGGCCATGATGAACCTTTCGCATTTTTTCTACGGGCTAAGCTCCACCGTCGCGCCGATCGCCGCAGCAGCCTTGATGGGAGTCCCGCTTGGAGGAGAGGAGATCGGCTGGAGGGGCATGTATCTGATCATGCTGTCGTTATCCGTCCTGCCGATGATTCCGGCGCTCGCCGCCTCCTTCCCGGCCGGAGACGACGTCAAAGCGGAACGGATATCGATAAAGCAGTTCATGGGCGACCGGGTCATCTGGCTCATCGTTTTGCTTTTATCGTTTGGCGTCATATCCGAGCTTGCCGTCGGCGGCTGGCTCGTCAACTTTTTGGAGAAGGCTTACGGCTGGAGTTCTTCCGCCTCGTCTTATATGCTTTCCGCCTTCTTCCTCTGCTTTACGCTTGCAAGGCTTGTGCTCGGCGTTTGGACCGACAAGATCGGTTATATCAAATCGATTATCGTTTATTCCGCATTCTCCGGAGCGTGCACCGTAGCGGCTATCGCCTCCGGCGAATCGGGCGCGGTCCTGTTCGCCGCGGCGGGAATCGGCATCGCTCCCGTTTATCCGACCGTCATGGCGTTTCTTGCGCGCAAGTATGCCGGCAACAGCGACATGGCCATTACGTTCACGGTAACGTTCATGGGCGTTGCCAGCATCGTCGGCAATTTTCTGGTCGGGGCGATCTCGGATTTATTCCGGACGGCGATGACGGCCGTATACGGACCTGCAGCGGGCATCGTAAAAGGGCTGCAGGCGGGTTATCTCTTTATCGGCGTGTGCGCATGGCTGTGCTCTTTGACGGGAATCGTGCTGTACCGCCGTTTAAAGCGGGATAACGCGCTGATGTAACGGCATTCGCGCGACTAAGACCTTCTCGTCATTGCCCGGGCAATAGTCGATACAGCCATAATCCTGGATATAATTGGAAAATGCAGGTTTGACATCAATCTTCCCGGCGACTAAGCCCATTGGATGAAAGAAAGAGATAGAAACCTTAAGGAAATTCTTGGTTTGAAGCGCCAAACGAGAATTTCGGACGGATGCGAAAGGAGATGGCGAACGCCATGAACATGGACGGCAAGCTTGAAACGACAAGGCCTATCTATATTTTGGATCGCATGAACGAACCGTATGCGGCCGATCCTTTATACGCATTCGCTCTCGATGAATTGCTGTGCCGGCAGACGGGAACGGGCGGCCCCGCCGTCTGCCATCTGTGGCGCCACCCTTCCGCTTTCATCATGGGGCTGCGCGACAGCCGGCTCCCTTGCGCGCCGCAAGCGAAGGAGCGGCTCGAGGCGGAAGGCTGGAGCGTCGCCGTGCGCAATTCGGGCGGCGCAGCCGTTCCGCTCGATTCGGGCGTCGTCAACGTTTCGCTCATCCTCCCCAAAAACGGGAGCGCCGGCGAACATTTTCACGGCGACTTCGAGCGGATGTACCGCCTGATTGCGGACGCGCTTGCCGCGACGGGCCGCCGGATCGACAAAGGCGAAATCGCCGGATCGTATTGTCCCGGCGACTACGACCTGAGCATCGGCGGGTTCAAGTTTTGCGGCATTGCGCAGCGCAGGCAATTGAACGCTTATATCGTTCAGGCGTTCGTCATCGTCGAAGGAGACGGCAGGCAGCGGGCGGAGACGGTCCGGTCGTTCTACCGAATCGCCGCAGACGGGGCCGAGCCCGGCCAATACCCGATCGTGCGGGACGACAAGATGGCAAGTCTGGAGCAATTGGCCGACTTGATGCCCGGCTCGGCGGTTCCGTTCGCTAACGAAGTGAAGGAAGTCGTCCGCCGCTCCCAATCGCCGGAAGCGGACGAGGCTGCAGCAGCGGCTTTCCGGATGCCCGAGGAGGAGCGAATCCGCGAGCTTGCGGAATCGCTGCGGCATCGCTATGAAATCAAATAATGGAGAACACAACGTTATTGAATCGACTTGAGACGTCCGTATTCCCGCGCCGATGACGGCCCGGAATAAGGACGTTTTTCTTTTTTGTCCCGCCGCTGATTCAAATTTCCGTTAAACGTTTATATTAATATGGACCAAGACCGCGAGGGTATCGACCGACAACGGGAACGGAGGGCATAACCGCTCATGATTGAAATCAAAAACGTAAATAAAATTTATCCCGACGGATTTCACGCGCTTAAAGACATAAACCTGACGTTTCATAAAGGAGAAATTACGGTATTGATCGGGCCGAGCGGCTGCGGCAAATCGACGACCATGAAGCTGATCAATCGCTTGATCGTGCCGTCAAGCGGCACCATTCTCATTAACGGCGAAGACATATCGGCCATCGATCCGGTCAAGCTGAGGCGCAATATCGGCTACGTCATCCAAAGCATCGGCTTGTTCCCCCATATGACGATCGGCCGCAACGTCGGCGTCGTGCCGCAGCTGAAAAAATGGGATAAAAACAAGATCGAACGCCGGGTCGAGGAATTGATGGACATGGTTGGCCTTTCGGCCAATCAGTACAAGGACCGCTACCCTTCCGAGCTCAGCGGCGGCCAGCAGCAGCGGATCGGCGTCATCCGGGCGCTCGCCGCCGATCCCGACGTCATTCTGATGGACGAGCCGTTCAGCGCGCTTGATCCGATCAGCCGCGAGCAGCTGCAGGACGATATCGTCCGGCTGCAGCAGGAGCTTCACAAGACGATCGTGTTCGTCACGCACGATATGGACGAAGCGCTCAAAATCGCCGACCGCATCGTCATTATGCAGGCCGGCACCGTCGTGCAAAGCGACAAGCCCGAACGAATTCTGCGCCACCCCGCAAACGATTTCGTCCGTTCGTTCATCGGACAGCAGCGCCTTGCGCAAGAAAATCCGGATCCCGGAGACAACGAAGAAAACGTGTACGACATGCCGTCCGTCGACGATGTGATGGTCCGCCACCCGGTAACGATCTACCCGAACCGGGGCTTGGCGGAGGCGATCGCCATCATGGAACGCCGGCGCGTCGATACGTTGTTCATTACGGACCGCAACCGGAAGCTGCAAGGCATCGTCTCGATCTTCAACGTGCTTGAGCATTACGGCGACGAGAACATGACCATTGCGGACGTCATGAAGCCCGTCGCGTACAGTCTGCCGTCGGGAACGCCGCTGCCGGAAGCGGTCGAATTGCTGAACAACTTTAAGCTATCCAATCTGGCTATCGTGGACGCCAACAACCGGCTGGTCGGCCTGATTACGAGGGGCAGCGTCGTGCGCCACCTTGCGGAAGTGCTGCCGACGTTCGCTCCCGATCCCGATGCCGGCGAACCGAAATCCGATCCGGCATCGGGCGGGCCGGCGTCCGGAGATACCGGAGCGGATAGGCCTGCCGAACCGGATGACGAAGCGAATGCCCGCGACAACGGGGACTTCCCCTCCAATACGGGCAAGGAGGTGTAACGATGGCCGATATATGGGCTTTTCTCCAGGAGCGTTTTCCCGATTTATGGACCGCGCTCCGCGAGCATCTCGTCATCTCGTTTGCATCCATCGCGCTCGGCAGCGTCGTCGCCATTCCGCTTGGCATCGCTCTCGTTTATTCCAAGCAGAACTGGCTTCGGACGACGGTTTTTTTTGTCGCGAACATCCTGCAGACCATACCGAGTCTCGCTTTGCTTGCGGTTCTTATTCCGCTTCTCGGCATCGGCATAAAGCCGGCCGTGCTCGCCTTGCTGCTTTATTCCATCATGCCGATATTGCGCAATACGTACGACGGCTTCAAAGCCGTCGATCCGCATGTGCTCGAGTCGGCCCGCGGCATGGGATACAGCACGATGCAGCGCATCTGGTCGATACAGCTCCCCTTGTCGCTGCCGTACATGATGTCCGGCATTCGCATCACGACCGTTTATATTATCAGTTGGGCGACGCTGGCCACCTTGATCGGCGCGGGCGGGCTCGGCCAGCTGATTGTGTCGGGGATGGGCGTCAACAAGCCGGAGCTCGTCTTTTCGGGAGCGATTGGCGCCGTGGCGCTGGCGTTTTTCGCCGACCTCCTGCTGGGCCTGCTGGAGAGGTGGCTATCCGGCCGCTTCGGCCGAACGGGAGGTGCCGCGGCATAATGGCTAAACTTCGTTTCGCTCGGCATAGGTTCGTCTTGAAATCGGTCGCCGTCGTTCTGCTTGCCGCCTTGCCGGCGCTGGCGGGGGGCTGCGGCATGAGAAGCGACATCGTCATCGGCGCCCAAACGTTTACGGAAGCGAAAATATTGGCCGAAATGTACAGGGCGCTTATCGAGGACCGGACGGACGCCAGCGCGGAGGTCATCCCCGATCTCGCTTCCAGTCCGCTCGTCGTATCGGCATTGATAAGAGGCGACGTCGATGTCGCCACCTTGTACAGCGGCGAAATATTCAACAACCATTTTCCGATCGAAAACACGAAGGAGCGGGCGCGCGTGCTCGAGCAGGCGCAGCAGGGCTTCCGCAAATATTTCAACCTGGAATGGTTCGACCCGCTTGGCTTCGAGAATACGTACGCGTTTACGGTCCGGAAGGACGTAGCCGAACAGAACGGCTATTCCAAAATTTCCGACGTTAAGCCGGACGCGGCCTCCATGCGCCTCGGCGTCGACACGACGTGGCTGGAGCGGCCAAGCGACGGTTATCCGGCGTTCGCGAAGCATTACGGCATTCGCTTCGGCACCACCTATCCGATGGAGCTCGCGCTGGTCTACCAAGCGGTGGCGAACAAGCAAGTCGATATCGTATTGGCTTATTCGACCGATTCCAGACTGAAGGCTTACAATTTACAAACGCTTGAGGACGACAAGCAATTTTTCCCGCCGTACGACGCTTCGACCGTCATGAGAGGAGAGATCGCGTCCGAATACCCCGAGGCCAAAACGGCTCTCGCGGAGCTCATCGGCACGCTTGACGTCGAAACGATGATCGATTTGAATTACCAGGTCGATATCGAAAAGAAAAGCGAGCGAGAGGTCGCGACCGCTTATCTCAAGCAGGTCGGCTTGCTGAAGGAGTGATATGGGAATGGAAGCAACGAATTTGACGTTCAGAGACTTTATCGGCTACGTGTCCCGCAACCAGGCGATGCTGTGGGAATATTTGCTCCAGCATGTGCTCATGGTGCTGCTTGGAGTCGGGCTCGCGATCGTCATCGGCGTCCCTTTGGGCATATTGTGCAGCCGGAACAAAGCGGTCGCCCGGTTCATTATGGCCGTCACCAACGTGCTTCAGGTTATTCCGAGCCTGGCCATGCTGGTGCTGCTCATGATGTGGCTCGGGCTCGGGACGTTTACCGTCACGATCGGCTTGTTCCTGTATTCGCTGAACCCGGTCGTGCGGAACACTTACGTCGGCTTGACCGAAGTGAATCCGAGCTACGTGGAGGCCGGCCGGGGCGTCGGCATGAGCCGGCTGCAAATGCTGCTGCAGGTTCGGCTGCCCCTCTCCTTGACGTATATCGTCTCGGGCATCCGCATCGCCGCCGTCATCGCCGTCGGCGTAGCCGCGATCGCTCCGCTTGTGGGCGGCGAAGGGCTCGGCCGGGAAATTTACGCCGGCATTAACAACCAGAACCCGCTTCGCATCTATGCCGGGGCCATTCCTGCCGCCCTGCTTGCGATCGTCGCCGACATCGCGCTTGGAGCGGCGCAGCGCAAGCTGAACATGGAAGGACGCAAGTCGCGCAAAAGCGACGCGGTTCCTCCCGTGCCCAAAACGCAAGGCTGAGCGCGGCGCTTCTTGACCGCGCTTAGCCTATTTCGCGGCTAAAAACGCCCGTTATCGCATAATTCCGAATATGGTTGACACCGTTAACTGTATCCATTAATATTACAGTACAAAGAAAGCCGCCGATTGGTTTCGGCGTTTATTTCTTTGAAATGTAACATTTCTGATTACAGTTAGGCAAAAACCTGCAGATAGGCGGTGGAATGATGAAATACGAAGTAGGCGATTGGGTGCAAGGAAGGTCGGCGGAAGGCGAGTTCATCACGGGTTATCTGGAAGCGTCCGATCATACGCACGGCGTCGCGAAGGTGCGCGTCGTACAGTCCGACAACGAAGGCTCGGCCGGCAAGCTCATTGCGGTTCGTCATTCATGGCTGCGGGAGCTGCCCGAATATACCGAACGCAGTGCCGTTCAACTCGAGAGCTTGATCGATATTGCTCTGGCGGCGAAAGACGAAGCCTGGTTCTATGAGCTTACGGCGGATTTGAACAAGGTTCGCGGCAGCAGCGGCGGCAAGGAAGCGGCGGTTCGGATCGCCCCGGGCATCGTCAACCGGCTTGGCATCTACGGGAACAAATAATGTTCTTCCGCTCCCCGGTCCGATTGATGAAGCGCAGACGGCAGCCCTAGGACGGTTCACGCATCGTCCCGGGGCTGCCGTTGCATGTGGTGACTAGTCCGTCATTGCTCGTAACTGATCACTTTGTTAATAAACGCCCGCAAATTGCGGCTCGTCTCGTTCAGGTGCTCGATGCTTTCCATAAAGTTCATGACCAGCTGCGCCTGATCCTGGGAAGCGGCGGCGATTTGCTTGATTTCTTCCTCCATTTGCTGAATGGACTGCTGAACGGCGTTAAGCGAGCCTTCGATGCGGTTCGTCGCTTCCTTCGTGTCCTCGGACAGCTTGCGCACTTCCTTGGCCACGACGCCGAAGCCCGCTCCGGCCTCGCCGACCCGCGCCGCTTCGATGGCCGCGTTTAAGCCAAGCAGATTCGTCTGGGCGGAAATTTCCCGGATGAACCCCGTAACGCTCGTAATGCCCTCCGAATCCTGCACGGCTCTTCGCGTATTGCGCAAAATTTCGTCCGATGTCGCGGAAAGCTCCTCCGAATGGGCCGCTACCTGCTGAATGCCGCTCAGCAGATTTTCCGCAATCGCTTCCGTTTCCTTCATCAGCCGGTCCGTCATTTCCTGGTTCTCAAGGCTGTAATTGATGCTAAGCGCGGCCACCACCTCACCGTTCTCGTCCGTTATCGGCAAAGCGAGCACGTCGAACGGAAAATCGACTCCCGGATAACGCATGCGGGACAACAATCTTTCCTTTCCGTCTTTTAGCAGCGACAGGTTTCGTTGTTCTTCGTCGAGCGGGTGATTCGGCTTAAAGCCAAGCTTCAGCGTTTTGCTGTCGGACCAGTACAAAATCTTCTCTTTATCAAAGACCGCCAGCGCGGCGTCTTCCCTAATAACCTCCTTAATATAAGGCATGCTGATTATTATCGCTTCAACGGCGTTCATTTTTCGCCACTCCTTTCCGATTTGCGTTTATTCCGGTTGCTTACAGTGACTTAATAGTTTATCGGCCGGAAACCGCCGTTTCTGAAGAAACCGGGCGAAAACGGTTTCGCCGCCGTTGTCCAAGGACGAAAAGAAAAAAGAGCAAGCCTCCCGGGCCGGTACGTCCGGAAATGCTTGCCCCATTCCGATGGTTATACGAGCGTAATACCGTATACAGGCGTGGCCCGAACGGAGCGGATGGCCGCTATTTTGCTTCCGATCAGCTCCTGCTGCAAGGCCATCCCCGCATCGGCGGACAAACGCAGCTTGCCCGCTATTCGCGGCGTCACGTGCAGGACGATTTCGCGGCCCGGCCATCGGTCCCGGAAGCGGGACAAGCCGATTTCCCAGCGTTGCCCGTTATAAAAGTGGTCATGGAACAGCTCGCCGCCCGCAAAAGCGTAACCGACGTCCCCGTCGTATTCGACGGACAACATCACCTCGTCATGGCCCTCGAAGGCGTCGTCCGGTACGCGGACGACCGCTTTATGCTCGGCCGGGTATTCGACATCCGGCTTCACTTCGCGGCGCGGAATACTTAAGAGGTACGAATCGAACCAGCCGCCTTCGGCCGTTTCCGCTCTCCACCGTTCTGCCTCCAGCGAAAGACCGCCCGGGCCGATGAGCTTCGCATCGCTCCCCGGAAACATGCGAAACCGCAGCTCCGCTTCCCCGGACAATATAAACCGAAGTCCCCGTTCCGTATCCGCAATGGGCGCTTCCGAGAAAATAACGCGCTTGCGGCCGCGCCATTCGGCTTCCCACATCGTTAACGACTCGGCCTCCGTCATGACGTAGAACCGGACCCGCTCCCCGTTCCTTTTGCGCACCTCGAAAGCCCCGGACCGCTCGCCGGATAAAGCAACGATATCCTCATCTCCGCGATACGCCGTTACCCCTTCGCCGGATTCGATCTCCGCGATCCCGTTCGAATCGAAGCACAGCTCCGCTTCCGTCCCTCCCGGCATCGCGAACAAATAAACCGGGACGCCGTCGTCCCCTTCGATCATCGCCGCCGGCATAGCCGTCGCATATTTAAGCCGCAAGCCGGAGATGCGAAGGTTGAGCGGCATGATCGCGTACGCTTTGTCTTCGATTGTCAAAGTCGTTCGCTGCGGGAACGACAACGTTTCGCCGCCGAGCCCGATCCGGAATCGGACGTCGCGGTGGCGGGCCATCGCCGCATGGTCCTGGTAGTTGTTGACGAACAAAAAGCCGGAGCCGCCGCGCACCCGCGCCGCATACCTGAGCGTGCCGGCATCGTCCGGCTGAATGCGGGCCGCGCCTTCGGGCAGCACCGTCCCCATGGGCGCCAGCCGTTCGCCGAAAGCTCGGAGAAACGAGTGGATCAGCCTCAGCCTCGCGGCCGACTCCCGCACCTGCCCGAACTCCCCGATCGGCGCCTGGAAATCGTACGTGATTTTCGGCGTGGTGCTTTCGTTCATATAACCCGAACGGCCGACCGGATTCGTGCCGCCGTGGAACATGTAGTAGCCGACGAAATTGCATCCGCCCGCGATTTTCATGACCGCCATCGCTGCGGCGCTTTGCGGCTCCACGACGAAGCGCGACTTGTACCAGGTCTGCATCCCGCCGCCCATTTCGCAGCACGCAAACGGATATTTCGACTTGGAATACGGCGGCTCGAACCCCGGACTTTCCCCCTCGTCGTTATGGTAGTCGGCGAAAACATATTCGCCCGTCGGTTTCTGCTCGGGATTGCTTTCGTTGACCGTCCAAGGGGTATAGGCGTAACCGCCGTACAAAGGAAGCACCTCGTCCTCCAATACGGGCGCTCCTCCCCATCCCGTGCTTGTATAAATCGGGGCGATGAGCCCGGCTTCCCGGGCGATCGCCTTCAAACGCCGCATATGCGATTCGCCGTCCGCCCCCGGCGTCATATAGACGTCGCCCTGCTTCGCCGTAAGCTCCCAGATCGCCGCGGCATGCATATATTCATTCTCCAGCTGAATGCCGATGACGGGCCCGCCGTCCTGGTAAAAAAGCCCCGCCGCCTGCATGCCGATCTGCTCGTACAAACGGCGCACGTAAGCCAAATAACGCTCATCGTTGGAGCGGATTTCGAACGGCCGTCCGAACAGCCAATCCGGCATGCCGCCGTTCTTTACCTCTCCGTGGCAAAACGGGCCGACGCGGAGGATGGCGAATAACCCGTGTTTCCCGCACAGCTCGATAAAATATCGCAAATCGAGCCTTCCGTCCCATTCGAAGCGCCCTTCCGTTTCTTCGTGATGGTTCCAGAAGATGTAAGTCGCTGCGATGTTAATCCCGTTCAGCTTCATCTTGGAAAGCTCGGCGTCCCATTCCTCCCTCGGATACCTCGAGTAATGGAATTCGCCGCAAATGCCGAAATACGGCTTGCCGTCCAGCTCCATATAATAATTCGTAAAGGAAATGCGTCCGCCCGACGGGCTGGTCCCTCCCAGTTTAAGGGTCGACGGGACAATCTCCTTGTCCGGCGCGTCTAAGTTCAAACGGTATAAAGCCACGATTGGCACCTCCATCTGTTACGGCGGCAGTTGCGTCATATCCGCCGCATGCCTTGCCGTTTCGATCTTCTTGTCGCCTTAAGCCCGTCCATGCCAAAAAGCTTGAGACGCGCGCCGGGCGCTAACTCAAGCTTAGGTCTGAAAGCGTTTCAATTCAATATAAGGATATTCAACTGCGGAAGCGCAGGACGCCTGGCGGAATGTTCATATTTTAACAAGAGCAGCTAACCTTACGAAGCCGGCCAATGCCGCCGCTTACCCTTTAATGCCGCTGAAGGTGATTCCTTGAATGAACGTCTTCTGCAGGAAAAAGAACAGCACGATGATCGGCGCCGTCATCATGGTCGATACGGCCATCATAAGCCCCCACTCCGTTCCTTTCTGGCTCTGGAACTGCTGAAGGCCAAGCGACAACGTATAGGATTGCTGGTCCGTCAAGTACAACAGCGGCCCCATGAAGTCCGTCCAGCTCGCCATAAATTGAAACAACCCGACGGCCAGCGCGGCGGACTTCGCCAGCGGCAGCATAATTTGCCAATAAATCCTGAACTCGCCCGCTCCGTCGATTCTTGCCGCATCCTTCAGCTCGTTCGGAAGCCCCAAGAAAAATTGGCGCAGCAAAAAAATATAAAACGGTACGCCAAAAAACGCCGGCACCGTAAGCGGCAGCGCCGTGCCGATCCAATTCAGCCTCTCGAACAGCAGGAAGAGCGGAATCATCGTGACCTGTCCCGGTATCATCATGACGGCGATCGTGATAAAAAACAAAGTTCCCTTTCCTTTCCAGTTCAGCTTGGCGAAGCTGTAGGCGACAAGCGGGCAAGCAAGCACGACGCCAAGCGTGCTGAAGCCGGTAATGACGGCCGTATTTTTCAAATAAGCGAAGAACGGGATATAGTCCATCGCCTCGATGTAGTTCGTCCACATGAACGGCTTCGGAATCCATTGGGGCGGAAAGGTATGGATTTGCGTGGCAGGCTTCAGCGACGTCGAAACCATCCAGAAGAACGGCGCCAGAAAAAATACGGAGGCCGCAATCAATAGAAGCTGGGCCGCGATCGTTTTGACCGTCCGGTTGGTTGTGGCAGACATAAACATCCCCTCCCAAAAAGTTTTGTGGAGCCGCGATCGCAGGCTCCGCTTCGCGACAAAAGCTTGCTTCCGGATAGCCTGCCTCTACTCTCCCTGGTAATGGACCCATCTTCGCGACGTCGCAAAAATAAGCGCGGTCAGCGCCATAACGACGATAAACAAAATCCAGGCCATCGCCGAAGCATAGCCCATCTTAAAAAATTTGAACCCATTGTCGTACAGATACATCACATAAAACTTCATCGAATCGGCAGGGGTGCCTCTCCCTCCGGTCATCGTGTAGGGAAGCGTAAACTGCTGGAACGCATGGATCATGCCCATAACAAGGTTGTAAAAAATAACGGGGGTCAGCAGCGGGAGCGTCACGTTCCGCGTCTTGCCGAACCAGCCCGCCCCGTCGATCTCCGCAGCTTCGTAATAGTCGGACGAGATATCGTTGAGCCCCGCCAAATAAATGACGACGGACTGGCCGATCCCCCAGAGCGACATCATAATGAGCGAAGGTTTGGACCATGTCTCGCTGCCGAGCCAAGCCGGACCTTGAATGCCTACCGCATCGAGCATGCCGTTCACGAGACCGAAGCCGGGATTCAGAAGCCACATCCACAAGACGGCCATCGCTACGCTCGGCACCAGCGTCGGAAGGAAAAACACGGTTCGGTACGCCGGCATTCCCTTCACCCGCATATTTAACAGCATGGCAAGCGCCACGCCGAAAAAAATGCTGAGCGGAACGAAAAAGACGACAAAATAAACCGTGTTATAGATCGACTTCCAGAAGACGGAATCGCTCAATAACGCGGCGTAATTTCCAAAGCCGACGAATTCGCCCGGCTGCAAAATGCTGTACGTCGTCAGGCTGAAATAAAAAGAAGAAACGAGCGGTATTGCAAAAAATACAAGCAGTCCGATCACCCAAGGCGAAGCGAAGAGCCAGCCGTAAAACGTTTCGCCGCTCCTTTTTGTCCTTGTCGCTCTCTGCAAAACCGGGGTCGATTCCATCGCTGCCTTTGCTTTCATCCAACATCCCTCCTGGCCAAAGCCGTAATCGGCGTTTCCTCTTCCGCGTGAAGGAAAGGGAAGGCTGCTAACCTTCCCTTGAACGAACGTTTACTTCCCCAACGCTTTCGATACGTTCTCCGTTACTTGATCCAGCAGCTCCTGCGGCGTGCCGTTGCCCCGCGTAGCCATATCGACCGCGGTCGCCAGCTCGTTCCAATACAGCGACCCTTGGGTCATGACGGGACGGGCGTGCGACACCGGCAAAATGTCGATGAACGCTTTGAAAATCGGATCTTCTTTATACCCCAGCTTCTCGTTCACTTTATCGTTAATGGAGAAGTCGCCGGAAATCCGGCTGAAAATTTCCTGCCCTTCCTCGCCGGAGAAAAACTTCATGAACTCCCATGCCGCTTCCTGGTTTTTGGAGCCTTTCGGCATGACGGTCGCCCAGCCGCCGGACCACGTCGTATGATTGTCGCCGGTAGGCGTCGGCATCGGAAATACGCCGTAGTTCAGATCGGGGTTGAACTTTTTCGCCTGGGACACCGTCCACGGACCGGATACTTGCATGCTGAGCTGACCGGTGAAGAACGGGTCCATCGTCGTCGTGCCTTGCGAATCCGTAAACGACGCGATATCTTCGATGTTATATTTTTTGGCGTATTCCGCCATCCAGGTGAGCGCTTCTACGTTTTTCGGATCATTTGCCGTCACGTTCCCTTCGGCATCGGTGAATTCGCCCCCGAACGACCAGCCCCAGCCGTAAAACCAGCCTTGGCCGTACCACGGAATAAAGCCGATCCGCTCGAACCGCTTCCCGTTTTTCTTGGTCAACAATTCTGCCGCTTCCTCCAATTCTTGAATGGTGCGCGGCGGCTTCTCCGGATCAAGGCCAACCTCCTTGAAATGATCCTTGTTGTAAAATACGAGTCGCGCGTCCGTCGTCGTCGGCATCGCGTACAGCTTGCCCTCGTAGTTCGCTTCCTCCCATGCGAACGGATAGAACTGGTCTGCGGTGATGCCGTCCGCCTTGGCGAATTCGGTCAGATCGGTCAGCGAGCCTTGCGCCGCCCATGTCGCGACCTCGAACCGGTCGAAGTACGCGACGTCGGGAGGATTGCCTCCCGCTACGGCGGCAAGCAGCTTTTCGTTTTTGCCTTCGCCCTGCTGCGCGATATAAACCGGATTGACTTTAATATCGGGGTGTTTCGCTTCAAACGCCTTGACGACTTCTTCCATCGCCTCGCCGGTCAATTCGGTCATCGGGTGCCACAACGTAACCGTCGTTTTGCCCGCTTCCTTCCCGCCTGAACCAGCATTGCCGCCTCCCGAGCAGCCGGCCAGCGCCGTAAAGAACATAACCGCGATCGCGAGCAATATCGTACCTCTAATCATCCCTTACACCTTCCTTTTTAATTGGTAGAAGACTCAGAGAATCCTTAATGGTTGATTGCGACGACTAACGAGATCGGTTATTAACGTCTGTGCTTCATCAACAGTATGGAATCGCTTTCAAAATTATCTGGATCGGCATGCGCCGATCGCTTCTTGCTTCTCTTATCCTTGCAGCTCCTCCAGCCGGACTCTCCGGCCTTCTTGAGCCGATTGTCCCGCAGCTTCCATCAGCTTCGTCAAGGCCAGCGCAAGCCGGATGTTTTCCTCCGCCGCCGTATTGTTCCGGATATGGCCTACCCACTGCTCGAACGCGCTCTCGCGTTTCGCTGCCGTATCGACCTCCCGCCAAGCCTCCGCGCTGCCCGCACCCTTCTTCGAGGTCCGAAGCAGCAGCTTCGGTTCCGGGGTACCGTACAGAAGCGTGCCTTCCGTGCCGTGGATCTCGATCGTAAAAGGCGAATGCGCATTGACGAAGCCCGCTTCGACAATGCCTACCGCGCCCGAAGGAGTCGACAGCAGCGCAACGGCATTGTCTTCCACTTCCTTGCCGGTGACGAATCCGTACTGCACGGACACGCCGGTCGAAGCTTCGTTCAGGAACAAATGCGTCAAATACATCGGATGGCAGCCCAAATCGATTAAAGCGCCGCCCAAGCATTGTTCCTTATTGAAAAAATGTTCCGGCAGCCAGCCCGCCGTCGCCCCGTTATGGGACAGCCGGGCGCGAACGAGGGTGATTTGCCCAAGCGCTTCCTCCGCCAGCAGCTCCCGAATCGCAATCGTATACCCGTCGTTCAGGCGCGGAAGCGAAACCGTCAATTTGACACCGTTTTCATTCACCGCCGCCACAATTTCGTTCGCTTCCTTCAGCGTCGGGGCGAGCACCTTCTCCGTAAAAATATGCTTGCCCGCCCGTGCCGCCTCCACCATGACGTCGCGATGCATGGAGGTCGGGGCGTCCACGATGACGGCGTCGATATCGTCGCTTGCCAGAAGATCGCCAAGCGTTCCATGAAACCGGGCGCCAATCCGGTCGGCGGCCTCTCTGCCGCGCTCCTCGATCTCGTCCCATACGGCGACGATTTCGGTTTCCGGATGCTGCTGCGCTTGTTTCGTATAATCCCAAGCGTGTACGTGCCAATAACTGATTTTGCCGATTCGGATCATAGCGGCCAGCACTCCTTTGTATAAATATCAGACATCTGCCACTAGAATAGCACAGCCATATATTTCTTTTTAGTCTAAAATCAGGACATCGCCGCTGTACAAAAACGACAAAGAATCGTTCTTGCCGCAATCGAAACAACCTCGATAAACGGATTCTTAAAGATTTCTAACCCGAATTTATGGAACGATTAAGGTTCTACTAAGCTTCCGTTAAGGTTTCGCCCCTATAATAAGACTCAACCCCAATGTTATATATATAGCAGTACCTTGGACCCGCAGCGATGCGGGTCGCTTTTTTTGATCGGATTCGCCAGAACGGCGCTTTGCGCGCGCGGCCATCCGTTGCGGCGCCGTTATCCGTATTGAAGAGAACTCGATTCTCAAGATACGGCACGGCAAAAAGAAGACGGCCGCATCCTTCATCGGGATGGCGATCCGTCTTCTTTTCATAGGTTCGGCCGAGGAACGTTAATCGTTCCATACGACTTTTTCGCCGTAATTTTTGCCCCAGTCGTACATGCCGCGAAGTACCGGCATGAGGCTTTCGCCATATTCGGTCATGGAATATTCGACGCGAGGGGGAACCTCCGGATATACTTTGCGCTTGACCAGCTTGTCTTCTTCCAGCTCGCGCAGCTGGTTCGTCAGCATTTTTTGCGTGATGCCCGGAATAAGCTTGCGAAGCTCGCTGAACCGTTTCGTTCCTTCCAAGCCGAGATGCCACAATATAATAAGCTTCCACTTTCCGCCGATTACGGCAAGGGTCAGCTCTTTTTCACAATTGATGGCTTTCAGATTAATGCGATCTTTCACTTCAAGCGCCATTCGCTTCGCCCCCCGATACGTAGTTTCGTAATGATACTAAGTATATGTTATATACCGGGGCGAAGCAACTAAACGGGAAACGCATGGAAGCCTATGGGCTTTCTGGCCGGCCGCTTATTCCAGGTTGGCATGGCTGCCGTACATGGCGCTTCCGCTCATCTGTCTCCGTTCCATCATCTTTAATACGACAGCATCGTAAAATACGAGCAAACCTTGCTCAAACAGCGATCCCATCGGCTGGATGGTCGTTCCCGAACCGGGCGCCGCATCTTTGGCCGCCGCCGGCAGCACGGCCGTCTCGTCGGCAAGCCGTGAAAGCGGGGAATCCGGGTTGACGGTCACGAGCAGAACGGAAGCGCCAAGCCGTTTCGCCTTCTGGGCCATACCCGTCAAGCTTGCCGTTTCGCCCGAACCCGAACCGAGCACAAGCGCGTCCGATTCGGCAATGCCGGGCGTAATCGTTTCGCCGACGACGTAAGCCGCGATGCCCAGATGCATGAGACGCATTGCGAAGGCTTTGCCCATTAGGCCGGAACGTCCCGCTCCCGCGACGAAAACCCGGTTCGCCCGAAGCAGCCGATCCGCAAACGAATCGACGGCATCCGGCTGGGCAAGCGCCGCATCGTTCATCAGCCGGTTTAGCTCGAGGGCGATTGCCGAAGTATATGATCCTTCCGGCAGCATAGCGCTTAGCCCCTTAACATTTGCCGCATCTGTGCGGCCACGCCGCTTTTATTGTCGGCGCCGGTAATCCCGCCGCCTACGATGACCAGATCCGGCTCGGCGGATATCGCTTCCTGCAGCGTATGAAGTTTGATGCCGCCGGCGACGGCCGTTTTGGCGTTTTTGACGACGGCTTTGATCGTTTGCAGCTCCTCAAAGGAGTTTTTTCCGGCCGCCTGCAGGTCATAGCCGGTATGAACGCAGATGTAATCCACGCCAAGCGCGTCGATTTCCTTCGCGCGGGTTGCGATATCTTTAACGTTGATCATATCGACCATAATTTTTTTGTTTTGTTTCCTGGCTTCGTCGACCGCTCCCCTAATCGTGGAATCGTCTGTGGCCCCCAGTACGGTAATGATGTCCGCTCCGGCTTCCGCCGCTTTCATGATTTCATATCCGCCGGCGTCCATAATTTTCAAGTCGGCCAGCACTTGAAGAGAAGGGAAAGCTTCCTTCAAAGCTTTTACCGCATGCAGTCCTTCGTTGATAATGATAGGCGTCCCGATTTCGACGATATCGACGTAAGGCTCCACTTCTTTGACGAGTTCGATAGCCTCCGGTATATTGACAAGGTCCAACGCGAGTTGCAGTTGCATCCGATCATCGCTCCTTTGTTTTCATTCGCGCGCGCTACAAGGAAGATCATAAACGCCTTGCCGCCGAAGCGGAAGTACGCACTTTGCCGTCAGTTAGTTACGCGGAGGATACTATTGGCTTATCCCTGATTTTGGTTTATTCCCCGCGGCGTTTGCTGTACTATTAAAGAATGAAGCGGCGAATCCTCATACGAAAGGTGCTAGTCGGCCATGTTCTTCTTTCAGAAAGCGCTGGAAAAAATCATTCAAATGAACGATAAAACGTTGCTGAAGTTTATCGCCGTTTTTTTTGCGGCAAGCCCGGCGATCATTCATTGGCTGGAGCCGGAGAAGTTTCCGACCTATTGGCAAGGGTTGTGGTGGGTCGTCGTAACGACGACCACGGTAGGCTACGGCGATTATTTTCCGGTAACGAAAGCGGGAATGGCGTTTGGCGTTATCGTCATCTTCGCCGGCCTTTTTATCATCGGGGCGGGCATCGGAAAAATAACGGATAAATTTCTGACCTGGAAGCGGCAAAAGGAGGAGGGCAAATTGGATTACAAGGGGAAAGGGCATTACGTCGTCATCGGGTGGTCGGAGGATAAAATAAAAGACGCGGTGGGCGAAATGCTGAATGCGGACCTGCGGGCCGATATCGTCCTGATCGCGGACTTGCCCAAGACGCCTTTCGAGCATGAAAGGATCCATTATATCAGCGGCGATCCGACCGAGCATGAAACGCTCGACCGCGCGAACGCGGCCGAAGCCAAGGCGGTTATCATTTTCGCCCCGCAAGGCATAACGCCCCAACTGGCGGACGGGCAAACGCTCCTCATTGCGACGACCATCGAAAGCTACGGGGAGAAAACGAACCGCGACATTTACACCGTCGCCGAAATTTTGAAGGAAAACCACCGCATTCATTTTAAACACGCCAAGGTCGACGAGCTTATTTTATCGCAGCAATCGATCTCCTACTTAATCGCCAGCGCAACGATTCAGAAGGGAGCGTCCAAGCTGTTCATGAACCTGCTGAGCAAGCAGCACGGAGACGAGCTGTATGCGATCGGCAAGAAAAAACACTGGATCACCTATAACGACGCTTACGAAGAGCTGAAATCGTTGGGAGCCGTGCTGGTGTCCGACCACGACGATACCGGCATTATCCGCAAGCTGGAGCAGCCGATTCCCGAGCATGCCCGGCTGTTCATTATCGCCGACGAGCTTACCTATCGGAAAATCGCCGATGCCTCGCCTTCTGCCTCATCTGCGGCTTCCGATAGATAGAAGCTGCCGCGGCCCGCTTAGCGCGAGCCGCACAAAGAGGTGCGATCCGTATTAGCATGCCTGAAGCATTAGCTGTCGCTCGATCTATGTCTATGCAAAAAGTCGACGACATGCATGACTTGCATGTCCGCGCGGCCGTGCTTCAGGACGCCCAGCTTCATTTGCAGCAAGCAGCCGGGATTGCTGGTCAGGAGCACCTGCGCGCCGGTCGCGTTCGCATGCTCCATTTTATGCGCGAGAAGCTGCCCGGCCATCTCCGGCTGGGTCAGGTTGTAAATGCCGGCGGAGCCGCAGCAGCGGTCGGCTTCCGCCATTTCGACGAATTCGACGCCGTCCACCCGGCGAATGAGCCGGCGAGGCGCGCCGGGGGTGCGCATCACGTTGCGCAAGTGGCAGGAATCTTGATAGGTAACCCGCAGCTTCGACGTCCCGCATCCTTCGTCGTTTCCGCCATCATGCATCCTTTCGCATCGCATGGTTCCTTCATAGGGTGGATGCCCGTTAATCCTCGTTCCTGTCGATGCGGCATCTCCGCTCGCAGCCGCTTCGGGAAAGGCCGCTTCCGTGCTAAACGGCAACTCCCTGCCGAAGCGGACAAGCAGCTCGCCGACGTCGATCACTCGCTGCGCGAACCGGGACGCCTCTTCGGACCATGTTCCGTCCTCGTGAAGCAAATGGCCGTATTCCGTCATAATCGCGCCGCAGCCGCCCGCATTCGACACGATGTAGTCGACGCCCGCCTCACGGAACGCTTCTATGTTGCCAATCGCCAGTTCCCTGGCTCCCGCGGCTTCCCCGCTATGGGCGTGGAGCGCGCCGCAGCAGTTTTGGCCCGTCGGAATGACCACCTCGAAGCCCGCTTCGGTTAGCAGGTCCACCGTATGGATATTCGTTTCCGTGAACAACACGTCCATCATGCAGCCGCGGAACAAGCCTACGGTTGCAATTCGTTCCCCTTTGGCCGGATGGCGGACGCCGATCCGCTCCGCAACCCCCTTGGACGAAGCCTCCGGCAGCACTTGCTCCATCGCGGCCAGATGCTCGGGAAGCAGCTTGAGCATGCCGCTGCCGCGCGCCAGCTGACGCAGCCCGGAACGTTGGTATAGCCGCAACGCGCTTCCGACAAGCCGCATCCGGCGCTGATGCGGAAATATCGAGCGAAAGACGGCGCGGCGCACCGCTTTGACCCACCGCCGATGACTGTCCGTATGGTCCTCGATGGCGTCCCGGGCCTGTTCGATCAGCCGTCCGTATTTGACGTCGGCGGGACATGCCGGCTCGCAAGCCCGGCAGCCGAGGCAATGGTTCATCTGCTCCTCGAACGCCGCGTCCGGCTCCATCAGTCCGTCGGCAACCGCCTTCATCAGCGCGATCCGCCCGCGCGGAGATTCCGCCTCGATGCCGGTTTCGCGGAACGTCGGGCAGGCGGGCAGGCAAAAGCCGCAGCGCATACAATTGGTCAACTGGTCCTCGTCCAGCCGGAGCTTCAGCTTCGCCGCCAGCGGATTGCCGCCGGTGGCTTCGGGCTGCCGATGTCCGGCGGGAGCAGCGGCAAGCGAATGGGGGCCGGAGGAGCCGGATTGCGCGCGAGCGCCCGGATCGGCAACAAGCGGGCTGCCGCTAGGGATTCCGGTTGCCGGGTCGGCGCCGGAGGTTGCGTCAGCGCTCCCCTCCGGCGGCGCTTGTTTCTTTAGATCAGCCATGACCGATCACCAGCCTTTTGCGGGATTGCTTCGGAAACATTTTACCGGGATTAAGCAGGTTGTACGGGTCGAACGCTTGCTTGATGCCGCGCATGACGTCCATTCCCGCCTCCCCGACCTTCCATTCCAAATAAGGCGACTTGACCATGCCTACCCCATGCTCGCCCGTAATCGTCCCGCCGAGCCGGATCGCCGCCTCGAATATTTCCTCGAACGCCTGCTCGACCCGATGGATTTCCTCCGCGTCCCGCGCGTCGGTCGTCGCTGTCGGATGCAGGTTGCCGTCGCCGGCGTGGCCGAAGGTGCAAATGCTCACGTTGTATTTCGCCGCGATCCGGCCGATCTCCGCTACCATGTCCGCGATGCGCGAGCGCGGCACGGTGGCGTCCTCGAGAATGGTCGTCGGCTTCAGCCGCGCCAGCGCGGTAAAGGCGCTGCGCCGCGCCGTCAGCAGTTTGAGCGCTTCTTCCTCGGTAGCCGCGACTTCGACCCGGTCCGCCCGCTGCTCCCGGCATATTTCCGCGATGCGCCCGATATCCCGCTCCACGCCCGCTTCGTCGCCGTCCTGCTCGATGAGCAGAATCGCCGCCATGTCGCGAGGAAGTCCAAGCTTCGCGTAATCGTCAACTACCCTTATCGTCGCCTGATCCATAATTTCGAGCGTCGCCGGAATGATGCGGTTTTCGATGATGGCCGAAACGGCCTGCGCCGCGCCGTTCAGGTCGCGGAACATGGCGGTCATCGTTTTTTTCGCTTGGGGTCGCGGGATGAGCTTCAGGATCGCTTCGGTAATGATCGCAAGCGTCCCTTCCGAACCGACAAGCAGCTTGGTCAGATCGTAACCGGCTACGTCCTTCATCAGCTTGCCGCCGGTCCGGATAATTCGGCCGTCCGCCAATACGGCGGTTAAGCCGATGACGTAGTCTTTGGTCGTACCGTATTTAAGCCCCCGCAGCCCGCCCGAGCATTCGGCAATGTTGCCGCCGATCGTCGAGACCGCCATACTGCTCGGATCGGGCGGGTAGAACAAGCCGAGGCTTTCGACTTGCTCGATAAACGCCTTCGTGTTTAAGCCGGGCTGCACGGTGGCCGTCAGATTGTCCGTATCGATCTCGAGCAGCCGGTTCATCCGGTGCGTGACGAGCACTACGCCGCCTTGCGCGGGTACCGTTCCTCCGCACAGATTGGTGCCCGATCCTCTGCTGACGACGGGTACGCGGTAGCGGTGAAGCGCCTTCATCATTTCCGATATTTGCTCCGTGCTTTCGGGATATACGACCGCGTCCGGCATCGACTGCAGCATCGGCGTTCCGTCGTAAGAATGCGTTACGAGCGATTGCGGGTCGTCTTTCACGAAAGTTTCTCCGATAATCGCGGCCAATTCCCGCTTTAAACGAGGATCCAGCACGTTTAGAGCACCTCTTCCCCCATAAAAATGAATAACCTGCCGCCTTATAATTAGTCAGGTCATCAGATGACTTTTTCCGAAACTTACTATACAATAAAATGATTAAAACGTCTATCGCAGAAGTTCGAAGATTCATGAACCGACCGCGGCTGTCATAGACGCTCGATGCTGATATTATTCTATGCAGAAAGGCGACAATGGGATGAACAACGACAATCGGCCGCTCAAAAGCTACGAGTGGGTCATGCGGGATATAAAAACAAAAATGGAGGACGGCGAGTACGAACAAGGCGCAAGACTGCCTTCCGTCGAAAAGCTTGCAGTCCAATACGGAGTAGGCCGCTCGACGATTCGCGAGGCGCTGGGCGCGCTTAAGGCGCTGGGCATGCTGGACATCCGCCAAGGCGGCGGCACTTTCGTGCGGAGCGTCCGCCCGGAAGCCGAAAGCGGGACGGGAAGTCCGCTCCATCCCGGCATGCTGCAGCCGGACGTTTGGGCGGACCGCGCCCTGCCGCTGCGGCATTTGCTGGAGGTGCGCCGGGTGCTGGAGACGGGCTGCGCGGCGCTGGCCGCGACGAACCGCTCCGAGAGCGATCTTGCCTTGCTGAAGGAGCGCCTGGACGAGATGGAGCGGACGCTCGGCAACGAAGAGGCAAGCGAGCAGGCGGACGTCGGCTTTCACCGGTCGATCGCCGCGGCCACGCATAATCCCGTGCTGTCCGAACTGATGGACTCGCTCTCGAACAAGCTTCATGTCCATATGCGGGACATGCGCGCCCTCTGGTTCTACGCCGAGCGTTCCACGGCGGAACGGCTGCTCCGGGAACATGCCGCGATTTACGAAGCGATCGCGGCCGGCGACGCCAAAGCGGCGGCAGGCAAAATGGAACGGCATATCGCCAAGGTGGAGCAGGTCATCTTCGCCAACGGAGCCTCGGGCTGAACGGCCGTTAGTTCTATGCCGGCTCGGTCCCGGCTTTCGTCGGAGCAGCGCAGCTCCCGGCTCTCCGACAACGGCGCGACGGGCGAAGCGGCCGTTTCCTCCCGTCGAAGTCACTCCTTCCCGAACTTCTCTCTCGTAAAATCGATCCATGCCCGCGAAGCAAGCGACAAATACCCTTCCTTGCGCCAGACCATCGCCGGAAGCCACGGAATGACCGGGTCGACAAGGGGAACGGCCTTCACCTTCTCCGGCGCAAACGACCGGCATATCGTCTCCGGCAGCATCGATACGCCAAGACCCGCCGCCGCCATCTCCCGCAAAAAATCCCACTGCGAGCTTTCGTAAACGATCCGCGGTTCAAATCCGGCTTCCCGGCATGCCGCAATAATCCGCTCATGCAGCGCAAAACCGGCGCTGAACATCACAAACGGCTCCTCCGCCAGCTCGGCCAGCCGAACTTCATCGCGCTCCGCGATCGGATGTCCCGGATGAACGACGGCCATTATCCGTTCCGCGACAAGCGGAATCGTATGGAACGACGCTTGATCGACCGGCAGCAGCACGACCCCGGCATCCAGCTCCCCTTCCCGGATCGCTTCCTCGATTTTTTTGGCGCCTTCCTCAACCATATGGACCGCAATGCCCGGATAACGTTCCTGAAACTGCTTCATCACTTCCGGGAAAAAATTCGCCCCCGTCATCGGCGGCAAGCCGATGCGAACCGAGCCTTTGCGCAAATAAGCAAGGTCGCTCAGCTCCGTCGTCAAGCCGTCGAACAGCTGCATGATCGGCTGCGCATACCGGTAGATCGCTTCTCCGGTATCGGTCAGCTTCACCTGTTTTCCTTCCCGGACGAACACGTCCTGCCCCAGCTCGTTCTCCAGCCCCTTAATCGCCTTGCTGATCGTCGGCTGCGTGACGTGCAGCTTCTCCGCCGCTTTCGTAAAGCTGTTCTGGCGAATAATTTCGACGATATACTGCAAATGTTTAATGTCCATGACGCCCGTCCTTTATGCCATTATGGAATGTAAACGATACTGTAAATCCATTTTACCCATGCACCGCCTTGCTGTACACTACCTGATAGAGAGAAAGGAACGGGAGAGAACATGGAAAAACCTATATCGAAGCTGCTCAAGCATGAACGACTGCGTATAAAGGTCGATTTGCGCAAAATCGGATTGATCCTTCTGCAAATTGTTTTTATCGTCGCTTTGTCCCGAATCGCCGACTTCGCCGTCGAGGCGCTGCGGCTGCCCGTACCGGGCAGCATCCTCGGCATCGTGCTGCTGTTTGCCTTGTTGAAGCTGAAGGTCGTCAAGCTGTCCTGGATCGACTTGGGCGCCCAATGGCTGCTTGCGGAAATGCTTTTGTTTTTCGTTCCGTCGACGGTCGGCATCGTCAATTACGAAAGCCTTATCCGATCAAGCGGCTTAAGCCTTGCGGCCATTATCGTATCCAGCACCGTCGCCGTTATGTTATGCGCCGGATATGCGGCGCAGCTGCTATCGCGCAACCAGGCGCGCGGGGAACGGGAGGGATAAGCGATGAACGAAATGACAGGTTTCTTCTGGCTCTTGTTTACGGCTGCCGTCTATTGGGGAGCGAAACGGCTATACCGCTCGCACCCGAAAATTTATTTGACGCCGCTGCTCGTTACGCCTATTGTCGTCATTATCGCCATCAAGCTGTTCCATGTGCCTTATGACGAATACAACCGGGGCGGCCGATGGCTGACGGCCATGGTCGAGCCGGCCACGATCGCTCTTGCCGTTACGCTTTACAAGCATCTCGATATGCTGCGCAAGCATGCGGCGGTTATATTCGTCAGCGTCACCTGCGGCGCGCTTGCCGCCTTCGTCACTTCCGCCGGATTGACGGAGCTGTTCGGGCTTGGCCCCGAGCTCGTCGAAAGCATCGCTCCCCGCTCCGCCACAACCGCCATCGCGCTGCCGATCTCCGATATGATCGGGGGGCTGCCGACCATTACGGCCGTATCGACGCTGGTCACCGGGCTCGTCGGCATGATCGCCGGACCTCTTGTCGTCCGCTGGTTCCGCTTCGACAGCCCGCTTTCCCGCGGCGTCCTATTCGGAACAAGCGCCCATTCCGCCGGCATCAGCAAAGCGTTCGAATACAATGCGGCGACCGGTTCCGTAGCCGGCATCGCGATGATGATTACCGCGTTCGTAACGCTTTGCGCCGCGCCGCTTTTGATCGGCTGGTTCGTGTAACAGGCGGCTGCTTCGGCCTTGCAATCTCCAAATTTCCGCTCCGATCGTCCGTCCCCGTTGCGCGTCCCTACGAAGCGGCGCGCGCCGGGAAGTCGGAAGGCGGCTTCGTTGCTTTCGCCGTATCGGCCAGAAACACGGATATTTAACGGAAATAACCGTTTTTGTCCGCTTCCGCCGTCTTTTTGAACAACGGTATAATGAGGGATGAATCCACTTCATTCGAAAGGAAGTATGTCATGGGCAACGCAAACGTGTACAAGCTGCTTCCCGATACCCCGATTTCCGTACCCGAGCGGCCGGCGAAGCCGGTTCGTCACGCGCTCGATATGCTGGCGAGAGACTGGCAGGCGGTCTTCGGACAAGCCCCTTCTTTCGGCTCGGAAAGTTCCGCGGCCAAAGCGGTGGATTTCTCCATCGCCATCCGCTACGCTCAGCCGCAGGACGAATGCCCGGAACGGCCGGAAGCGTTCGTGATCCGTTTCCCTGCAGCCGCCGGAGACGATGCCGCGATGGTTATAGCCGCACGCGATCACTTAGGCCTCGTGTACGGCATTCTTCATTTGTCCCGCGTTTATCTCGGCGTCGACCCGTTCTGGTTCTGGGCGGATATTCCGATCTTGCCGCAATCCTCCGTCTCGATTGTTGCAACCGATTACATCTCGCCGGAAGCCGCCGTCCGATTCCGCGGATGGTTCGTCAACGACGAGGTATGTCTCATCGGCTGGAAGGACGGCTACCCTCCGACGGAGGAGGTATGGATGCCGGTATTCGAAGCGCTGCTCCGCTGCGGCGGCAACATGGTCATTCCCGGCACGGATTTGCCGAGAGACGGCATCCATTGGAAGCTGGCGTCCGAGATGGGACTATGGATCACCCATCACCATGCGGAGCCGCTTGGGGCGGAGATGTTTTTGCGTGCCTATCCGGGGAAGACGCCGAGCTACAAGGAGCATCCGGAGCTTTTCGAGAAGCTGTGGCGGGATGCGATAGAGGAACAGAAGGAGCAATCCCTCGTATGGGTATTGTCGTTCCGGGGGCAAGGCGACGCGCCGTTCTGGCAATACGATCCTTCGTTCGTGACGTCCGAATCGCGGGGCGAGATGATTAGCCGGGTCATCCGCAAGCAATACGAAATGGTGCACGAAGCGGTGCCGGAACCGGTCTGCTGCGTCGCCTTATACGGCGAAATCGCCGAATTGTACAAAGAAGGCCATATCGATCTGCCGGACGACGTCATTAAAGTATGGGCGGACAACGGCTACGGCAAAATGGTATCTCGCCGGCACGGCAATACAAACCTTAGAAAACCGGCGCTGCCGGATGCGGGCGACCGCGGCAAGCACGGGCTGTATTATCACGTCACGTTCCACGACCTTCAGGCATCCAATCATTTGACGATGTTCCCGTCATCCTCCGCTTTCGTAAACCGCGAGCTTCAGCAAGCGTTCCATGCCGGCGCTCAAGATTATTGGCTGATCAACTGCGGCAATATCCGGCAGCATGCGTACCTGCTCGACTTCATCGGCAAGCTGTGGCTAACCGGCCAAGAGGACGTAGAGCGGCATTTAGCGGACTGGATCGGCCGCCTGTTCTCCGGAGAGCATGACGGCATTGCCCGTTTGTACCGCCAATATGCCGAGCTGACGATTCGCTACGGCCCGCATGAGGATGATCGTGCCGGCGATGAATTTTACCATCATCCGGCCCGCAAAATCGTCGGCCGCTGGATACAGGGCAAGCGGGATCAGTCGGATAAGCGGCTCCATTGGGCGACCGGAGACGTCCCCTTCGCGGAACAGGTCAAATGGTTCGGACGCAAATGCGAGGAAGCGTTGCCCGGCTGGGAACAGTGGGTTGCAAGCTGCAGAGCGCTTGCCGGTCGGCTGGAGGAAAACGAGAAGATGCGCTTATACGATCAACTGCTGTTTCACGGGGAGCTGCATCGGTCCGGATGCCGCGGATTTATCGCCCTCGCCAAGGCTTACGAAGCGTTTGACGGCGGCAGCTTTGCGCTGTCGTTCGTTTATGCGACGGACGCCAAACGCGAATATGCGGAAGGGATTAAGCTCCTTTCCCGAGCCGAGCACGGAAAGTGGGAAAGATTTTATAAAGCCGACTGGCTGACGAACGTAAAAAGCACCGTATACAATATGGACACCTTGCTTAAGTTTATCCGGATGCACGGCGACAGCCCGGACTTTTTCCTCTGGTACAAGGAGTACATTATGCCGGAGACGGAGAAGTATATTTACTTGGAAAATACGCACCGCAATCCGCTCTCCGACGACGATTTGGCCGACCGGCTGCGGGAGAAGTTCAAAGCGCAAGGCATTTACCGTTAAGCCTGCAAACGACCGAACGGGCGGGCGGTGCCCGGGTGCCCGCTCGTCCCTTTGCAGGCACGGCATTTTTCGGTTCGGCTGCCGTGCCGGGTTTCGGTCATCTTGCTGCATTGCCGGTAACAAAACAACGGGCTGTCCCGCGAGTCATCTTCAATGACACTTGCGGGACAGCCCGTTTCCTATCGTATTCGCTTTTTGCTTATAAGTTCGCATTAACCTTCAAGAAGCAATTGTTCCGGATCCTCGAGCATTTCCTTCACCGTGACGAGGAAGCGGACGGCTTCCGCTCCGTCTACGATCCGGTGATCGTAAGACAATGCGATGTACATCATCGGACGGTTTTCCATTCGTTCCTGATCGATGGCAACCGGACGCCATTGAATCTTGTGCATGCCGAGAATGCCGACTTGCGGCGCGTTCAAAATCGGCGTCGACATTAGCGAACCGAACGTTCCGCCGTTCGTAATCGTAAAGCTGCCGCCCGCCAGGTCGGACAAGGCGAGCTGGTTGGCGCGAGCTTTTTTCGCCAAATCGCTGATGGAGCGTTCGATTTCGGCAAAGCTCAAGCGATCGGCGTCGCGGACGACCGGAACGACGAGTCCTTCCTTCGCCGATACGGCAATGCCGATATCGTAAAACTTCTTCACGATCAGATCTTCGCCGTCGATCTCGGCGTTCAGCAGCGGGAACTGCTTCAACGCGCCGACAACCGCTTTGGTGAAGAAGGACATAAATCCGAGGCCTACTTCATGCTTTTCCGTAAACGATTGCTTGCGGCGTTTGCGGATATCCATAATCGCCGTCATATCGACCTCGTTAAACGTCGTCAGCATCGCAGCCGTATGCTGCGCTTCCACAAGCCGCTTCGCAATCGTGGCGCGGCGGCGGGACATCCGGATACGCTCAACCGGTTTGCCTTCCGGGGATACCGAGGCAGGCGCTGCGGGAGCGGCCGAAGGTGCAGGCGCAGGCGCCGGTGCTTGTCCGGCGGCCCGAACGTCGCTGGCAAGAACGGTGCCTACCGTGCCTTTCAGCTGGGCCAGGTCGATGCCTTGCTCGCGTGCCGCTTTGCGGGCGGCAGGCGACGCGATGACGTCCTTGGAGGCTGCGGACGGTACGAATGCCGGAGCCGCGGCCGCCGTACCGGCGGCTTGCGGAGTTGGTTCGGCTGCGGACGGTGCCGGCGCTGCAGGCGTTTCCGCCGGAGCGGCTGCAGGAGCCGCTCCGCCGGCGGAGGCGCCGATCGTTCCGATCACTTCGCCAACGTTTACGGTGTCTCCTTCTTGCTTCAGAATGCCGGCGATTACGCCGCTTTCTTCCGAACTGATTTCAATATTGACTTTATCCGTTTCAAGCTCAAGCAGAACGTCGCCTTGATTGACGGAATCCCCTACCTTGACGAGCCATTTGGAAATGGAGCCTTCCGTAATCGATTCTCCCAAGCTTGGTACGATGATATCAGACATTTGCTTTTACCCCCTTGACGTATGCTTCGCCGTTTAATGCCGTGTTTACGATCCATTTTTGTTCTACTGCGTGTACGTCCGGGGAGCCTGCAGCCGGGCTGGAACGGTCCGGACGGCCGATGTAGCGCACTGCCGCTTTTTGAGGAGCAAGCTCGCGAAGCCGCGGTTCCATATACGTCCAAGCGCCCATGTTTTTCGGCTCTTCCTGTACCCATACGATTTCTTCAACGTTTTTGTACCGGTCGAACGCCGCTTTGATTTCTTTCTGAGGCAGCGGATACAGCTGCTCTACGCGCAGAATGTGCAGCCATTCCATGCCTTCCGCCGGCAACGCCTCTTCGAGATCGATCGCGACCTTGCCGCTGCACAAAATAAGCCGTTTCACTTCTTTCTCCTGCATCCCGAGTCCCGGCTGAGCCAGAACCGGCTGGAACGATCCTTCGCTGAACTGAATGGCCGGAGCCGCGGCCCGCGGATTGCGAAGCAAGCTCTTCGGCGTCATCAGAATAAGCGGACGGGCATGCTCGGTTCCAAGCTGCGCGGCTTGTCTTCTGAGCAGGTGGAAATATTGGGCCGAGCTCGACAGATGGGCGACCGTCCAGTTGTTTTCGGCCGACATCTGCAAATAACGTTCCAGGCGGGCGCTGGAATGCTCCGGACCTTGGCCTTCGAAACCGTGCGGAAGAAGAACGACCAGATTCGATTTCTCTCCCCATTTCGAACGGCTTGCCGATATAAATTGGTCGAATATGGACTGAGCCATGTTGGCGAAATCGCCGAATTGGGCTTCCCACATGACAAGCGTTTCGGGCGAAAATACGTTGTAGCCGTATTCGAACGCAAGAACGGCCGTTTCGGTGAGCGGGCTGTTGTGCACCGCGAAGGAAGCTTTCGCCTGCGGCAGCGCGTGCAGCGGCGAGAACTTCTCGCCCGTCTTGTAATCGTTAAGCATAATATGGCGATGGGCGAACGTTCCGCGCTCCGAATCTTGGCCGGTCAACCGGATCGGCGTGCCGTCCGCGAGAATCGTCGCGAACGCAAGCGTCTCGGCAAGCGCCCAATCCACCTTCTCGCCTTCGTCCAGCATCGAGCCGCGGCGCTGCAGAATGCGGGAAAGCTTCGAATATTCGGTGAAGCCTTCCGGACGCTTCAGAAGCTCCTGATTCAATTCGCGCAGCTGCTCCAGCGGCACGGCCGTCGATACCTGCAAATCCGACAGAACCGGGAAGACCGGCAGGTGATGATCGTGCGCCGCTTCTTCGCGCATTTGCTCGTAAGCCTTCTGAAGGCGTTCCGTCGAATGCCGCTTCATGGCATCGACTTGCTCTTGCGTAACGGCTCCGGCAGCCAGCAGCCGGTCCGCGTACAGCGTCGCGACCGTCGGACGGTTCCGGACTTTGCCGTAAACAAGCGGCTGGGTCGCGTCCGGATCGTCGCCTTCGTTATGGCCGTAACGGCGGTAGCCGATCAAGTCGATCACAAAATCCTTCTTAAACAGCTTCCGGTATTCGTAAGCGATCTTCACGGCCGCAATGCAGGCTTCCGGATCGTCGGCGTTGACGTGAATGATCGGAATCTCGAAGCCCTTCGCCACGTCGCTCGAATAAAGCGTCGAGCGGGAGTCTTCCGGGTTCGTCGTAAAGCCGAGACGGTTGTTGGCGATAATGTGAAGCGTTCCGCCGTTCGTATAACCGCGCAGATTGTTTAAGTTCAGCGTTTCGGTAACGACCCCTTCGCCGGGGAAAGCGGCGTCGCCGTGAACCGATATAGCCAACGCCTTGCTGAAATCTTGACGCGGGAAGCCCGGCTGCGTGCGGTCTTCTTGCGCCGCGCGGGAGAAGCCTTCCACGACCGGATCGACCACTTCAAGGTGGCTCGGGTTGTTGGCCAGCGTAATCGTCGCCTTGACTTTATCGCCGTCCTTGATCTGATGCTTCCAGCCTTGATGATATTTAACGTCCCCGGAGAAACCGAAGCTGATTTCCAGTTCGGCCGGATCGGTGACGGTAAGAGGCGGATGATAGAACTCGCCCATAATTTTCTCGTAGGGCTTATTCAGGACATGCGCAAGCACGCTTAACCGGCCGCGGTGCGCCATGCCGACCAGCACGTCTTTGGCCCCGTCCGAAACCGCCAAGCGGATCGCCGCTTCCATGGACGGCACGAGCATGTCGACGCCTTCGATCGAAAAGCGCTTCTGTCCGGCAAACGTCTTGTGCAAATAGCTCTCGAACTGTTCGACCTGGATAAGGCGTTCCAGCACCTCCGCACGTTCCTCGCGGGTCATGGAAAACGAGGATGCTTCAGCTTGGCGTGTAAGCCAGTTCAGTTCGTCTTCATCTTGAATATGTGAAAACTCATATGCGGTTTTGCTCGTATAAATTTCCGTCAGACGCTGGACCGCGTCCCAACCGTTCACAATATCGGACGGCGCGTTATCCCAAATCAGCGAAGCGGGAATCGACGCCAGATCCGCTTTCGTCAATCCGTAGGTTGCGGGATCGGTCTTGCTTGTTCCGCGCTTCTGATCTTCTTCAAGCGGATAAATATTCGCGGCCAGATGACCGTAACGGCGAATGCCGGATACCAGCTTGTGGGCGGCAATCGTCTTCTTCAGCGCCGCCGGATCGTTAAGCGCGCCGGACACGGACGCAGACCCGGAAACGGCAGCAGCCGCTCCGCCGGCCGGAGGTGCCCCCCATGCGGCAAACAGCTCGCGGAAAGTCGAATTGACGGATTCAGGATCTGACAAATATCGCTCATATTGCTCTTGCACATAGCCAAGATTGGGACCGTAATAACTGCTCCATGGCGAATCATGCCAATCATCGGTGTTCATTGCTGAAGACCTCCACTCTCTTCATGAGAAACGTAGTGACAACCAACTTCATTGTAGTTAAAAAAATAAAGCGCTTCAACTTCCATTTGAGAGGCTTTACAAGAATGATTGGAGTTGCCGGCAAGCCGCTCAAAGCAAACATTCAAAATGCTTTCAATTCTTTGCTTTTTCTTTGATTCTAACTCTTTTTTGAGAAAAAGCTATCTCGATTTGCGAATGGATCTATCTCCAAGGAGCATAATAGGCACACGAACTTTGTTTATCCCTATAAATCAATGCCTTACCGAGATTGAATTTATATCGTCCAAGCATGAAAAAAGCCCCTTCATATCATAGTATATCCATGAATAGGCCGGTTGTTATCATAGACTGACAACGGCTGGCCTATTGCGCTCCCGCCGTCGGGCGATCGGAGCTTCGAAGCGCAATGAAGGTCCGTATGATTTTGTCGAAACAGCTCAAAAAGCGGCCTATGAAGCGCTCTTACGGCGGCCCGCGAAACAAATAAAAAACCGGGTACAAGGTAATACCTTATACCCGGCTCGGTAGCCGGATCGCCAATCGAGCGCCCCCAGCATGAATCGACCCTCCCGCGTGGCAAGCAGCCGTCCAAGACGAGGCCTCTCGGCTTAAACATTCTTTCATCGCCGAGACGGCTCCCCCGGCGCTCACGCGCGATACGCGCGCTCCCGAAGCGCGAGCGGGGTCCTGCCCCCGTTCCACGGCTTCAATCGAACGCCTGCACCAATTCCGCCAATGTCCTGGTCATGACGCCGGTTGCGCCCTTGGGCTCCCAGCCTCTGGCCTTGTCGATAAAAGCGGTGCCGCCGATGTCGAGATGAACCCAGGGCAAGCCTTCGGCGAATTCGCCGATGAACAGCCCGGCCGTAATCGCCGCTCCGTACCGGCCGCTGCCGTTTTTCAAGTCCGCCGCTTCGCTTTTAAGCTGCTTCACATATTCCGGATAGGACGGAAACGCCCATATGCGCTCGCCCGCCTTCTCCCCGGCCGCGATGACTTCGCGCAGCAGACCGCCGTCGTTCGCCACCGCTCCGGTCACGTGATCGCCGAGGGCGCTGACGACCGCGCCGGTGAGCGTCGCGACATCCACCAGCTTGGTGGCTCCGCGCCGAATAGCCGCCGTCATCGCGTCCGCAAGCACGATCCGCCCTTCGGCGTCGGTGTTCACCACCTCAACGGTCAAGCCGTTCATCATCCGGATAATATCCCCGGGCTTAAAGGAGCGATGGGAAGGCATGTTCTCGGCGGCCGGAATAACGGCGATAACGTTCGCCTCGGGTTTCAGCTCGCCGATGATCCGCATCGCTCCCAACACCGCCGCGGCGCCTCCCATATCCGATATCATCTCTTCCATGCCTGCCGCCCGCTTCAGCGAGATGCCGCCCGTATCGAACGTAATTCCTTTGCCGATCAGCCCCCATGTCTGCTTGTTTCCCGGAGCGCCTTCATAATACAAAACGATCATGCGCGGCTCGTGCACGCTGCCTTTGCCGACGGCAAGCAGTCCCCCCATTCCTTGTTCGGCGGCCATCCACTCGTCGATCACTTCAATGTCCAGATCGTAATCCCGGGCCAAATCTTCCGCAAACGCGGCGAGCCGTTCGGGGGTCAGCTCATTGCCGGCCATATTCGTCAAATCCCGCGCGTAGCAGACGCCTTCGGCGTAAGCCGCGCCCCGCTTCACCCCGGACTCCAAGCCGGCTGGCGCTGCTGCCTGATTAGCGGCCGGATCGAGGACAAGATGAACGTTCTCCAGTACATGCCGCTTAGCCGCTTCCCGCTTAAGCGGCAGCCGCTCGTGCAGCGCCAGCAGCAGCCCTTCGGCCAAAGCTTGTCCGAACCTTTCGGCGCCGCAGCGGGCGATTGCGGCCGAATCGCAAATAACGGAAACGCTTGACGCTTTAATCCGCTTTAACGCCTTGGCCGCCGCTGCTGCGGAGAGCCGAAGCTCGTCGGTTCCTCCGTCGTCGGCCAGCCCCGCAAAAACAACATAGCCTGCAGAATGCAAGCCAAACGTCGGATAGGTTTCCGTCTGAGCCGTATCTCCTTTGAATATCCCTTTGGATACGGCCGTTCGAAGGGCGGCGTCGATTTCGGGCCGCACCCAAGCCGCTCCTTCCCGTTCAAGCTCCCCCGGCCCGATAAAACGCAGCACAGCGTCTATGGCTGCTGGCTGCTCTCCGTTCCATCCGTATGTAAAAGTGACGCCCATTCTTTTCTTCCTTTCCGAAACGGTCCTTGTGCAAGACATTAGCCCATTTTCAAATATGAATTCAATGCAAAACGGCTCGTCGTCAGCCGTTGACGACAGTGCCGACAGCGCCGTTAAGCCCGACTCCAAAAATTTTACCCGTTTAATCGGCTAATGGCAAATAAATCAAAAAGGACGTGCCCATATCCACCTCGCTGTCAACCCGGACAAATCCGTTATGATTGCGGATAATCCGATAGCTGACGGAGAGGCCAAGCCCCGTTCCGGATTCCTTCGTCGTAAAGAACGGATCGAAAAGCCGATTGAGCGTCGCGCGATCCATCCCTTTGCCGTTATCGCGAATCATAATTTCGACGTAACGCCCGTCAAGGCGCGTGACCAAGTCGATGCAGCCTCTGCGGTGCTCCTTTACTTCCTCGATCGCGTCCAACGCGTTTTTGACGATATTCAGTATGACCTGCTTCACCTGCTTGACATCGACGGAAACGCGCAGGTCGTCGGAGTTTCCGAAAGTCTCCATATTAATCTGGCAGTTGCGCATAAGCGCTTCGCTGTCCGCCAGCAGAACGATTTCTTTTATCAAATCGACGATGGAAATATTTTGCTTCATGGGGGCTGAAGGCTTGGACGAGTTTAAAAATTCATAGATGATATCGTTAGCCCGGTCTATCTCTGCGAGAATGATCCGCGCGTATTCTTCTTTGCCCAGCTGAACCAAAAAAGGCCGAAGCAGCTGAATAAAGCCGCGAATCGAGGTTAACGGATTGCGGATTTCGTGTGCGATGCCCGCCGAAATTCGGCCCAGGATGGCCAGCTTATCGTTTTGCAGGGCGGTTTGTTCAATTTTTTTGTACTCCGAAACGTCTTTTACGCTGACGAGAAAATCGCCTTCCAGCTGGTCGCCGTAAGTGACCGTCACCAAATAATGGCTTCCGTCCTTATCCTCCAGCTCGAAATAACGGCTGTGCCGAATCGATATTTCCTTGTACAGCCTTAAAATAATTTTCCTCTTCGAGCGGTCGAGCTGCTTGTGCCGCAAAATTTCGATCAAGTTGCAGCCGACAAGGGACCGCCGGGGAATGTCGAGCAGCTTCGCCATTTGCAAATTAATAAACGACAGAATGCCCTCGCTGTCAAACAAAGCGATGCCGCTGTCCATATGCTGCAATATGTTTTCGTATTTATTTTTAACCATTTCAAAAGACCGGTTGGATCGATACAACATCTCCCGCATTTCCGAAAATTTCTGTTCGTTCGCCCCGTCGGGCTCTTCCGCGTGCAGGCGATAGGCTACCATCGCTTCGATCAGAAAATAGACGGAGCGGTTGTACAGCTTGAGCGCTTCTTCCGTCTCGACATTGGCAACCAGTATTCGCATGCTTTCTTCATGCAAAGCAAGGAGCTCCTCGGGATCGGATCCTTGCAGCTCCTGTCCCATTCTCCGGGCCTGGTGAAGAGAAGACTCCTTGCCTTCGCGGATGTATTCCGCAAGTGCGGGGAAATAGCGTTTTTGAATCGCCAGCATGCAATAGCCTCCCCGTTGCTTATTTTGTTCTCATACTCTCTAATCATAAATTTCCAAATTCATCGGTGTCAACGGAGAATAATGTCGAACCATGTGATTCTTGCGAAGTCTTTTTCGGCTTGCGCCGCAAGGTCTTTATAACCATACGGCCGTCAAGCCGCGGCGCCGGTTTGTTCCATCGCTCCTTTAGTCGTCATCCTTGTTTCTATCTTTATCGTAGCCCTGGTTTTTGTCCTTGTTCCTATCCTTCGTTTTATCCGTTCCGTACGAAGCGTCGCCTTTGCCGTCTTCCTCGTCATCGGAATCGCGGTCCCGCCAATCGTCGTCATCGTTACGATTATTGTTCCAAGAGCGCTCTTCGCCGTCATCGTTACGGTCATTGTTCCAAGAGCGATCTTCGTCGTCATCGTTACGGTCATTGTTCCAAGAGCGCTCTTCGTCGTCGTCGTTACGGCCATTGTTCCAAGAGCGCTCTTCGTCGTCGTCGTTACGGCCGTCATCGTTTCTGTCCCAGATGCTTGAATTAGCGCCGTTATTTTTATTTCCGCTCCAGCCATTGTTGCCATTGTAGCCGTTGTTGCCGCCGTTCTTATTGCCGTTATTGTTTGGCCAATCCTTCCAGCCGTTCTTTGCAGACCCGTCCGGCTTTGACGGTTTTGCCGGCTTGGATGCGTTGTTGCCCTTGCCCTTGTCCTCATTCGCTTGGGGCGATGCCGCAGGCTTGACGGTCGAAGCTTTTGCCGGTTTCGCGGTTGCCGATGCGGGCGTTGCCGTTGCCGCGGGCGTTGACGGGGCTGCTGGCAGCTTCGTCCCTCCTTCTTCCTTGGCGGTAGCGGTAAGCCCCTCCTTCTCGACAAGCTCCTTCAGCCCTTCTCTGTTTGCCAGCTCGGAATCGGCGACAATAGCGGGAACGCCGCCGACATTCTCCGTCACTTTATCGATCGAGGCTTCTTTCAGGCTGTCGAGCCCGATATCGTAGCCTTCTTCCTTGGCGATCAGGTAGACGGCCAGCTTCCCGGACGAAACGCCAAGCTCCGTCGCGGCATCCCGCAGCTCCGTGGGCGCTTGCAGGACGACGACATTAGCCGATCCGGTCTGCTCCGTCGCTTTCGCCAACACGTCGTCCACCGACCGGTTGACGATATCGGTTATCGACGATTCAAGCTGCTCCAGAACGCTGTTCTCCTCATCCAGCAAAACGCTTGTAATAACGATGTCCTTGTTGCTCACGTCCAAATAATGAGCATCCACCATGCGGTCCATGACGGCGGCTACAACGTCGCCCACAGGTCTGCCTTTATAATCGACGCCTTCGATGATCGGCTTGCCGTCCTCATTGAGCGCCGCAAGCTCCCGGACGTTCCGGTCCTCGTCCACGCCGATCTCGATGCTTGGATTCACGTCCATGCTCAAATAAGCAACGACCGGGTGAGGGCGCTGCACGAACAGAAGCAGAGGAATAAGAATCAGCACGATGGCGGCCGCCGAGCCGGACAACCAAACGCTTTTGCCTGCCGCAAATTTGGCCGCGTACGGTTCATAGACGATCTCTTCGCCGATTCCCGGGTTTCCGGAAAGCTTGGCTTTGACGAATTGTCCGTCCGCCGTCATGACGATGATATGACTTCTATTCACTTCCATCACGACACCGCGTCTCAACATTCGATCTCCTCTCTTTCTTCGTCCTTCCCTCCGCCGACCTTCAAATAATCCCGCAAATATGGATAGGCCCCGGTCATGACGCAGCATAACGCAATAATGTATTTCCGGTTCCGTTCAATCGTTTTTCTCGAAACCCCGCAAGCATCGGTCAATTCCTTAACCGGCAGCTTGCCTTTCGTTTGCAATGCGCGCATCAGCTTCTCGTCCTCGGCTAGCGTTCTCGCGATGTCCATCAGCATCCGGCGCGAATCGGCATGCTTCGGGGAGCATTCGACAAGCTCCGCAAACGTGATGCCGTAACTTCGGAGCTCTTCGTTAAATTCTCCGATTTCCATCCGCCTTTCGTCCGCGACACGGGCAAAGTCGTAATGCTGAAGCGCACGTTTGACTTCGAGCGGATTGTACAGTTGACGCTCCTCGTCTTCCTGCTCGTACGCGCTGTAGGCCGACACGACCGCATGCCTCTGCTCTTTGCGGACGTAATCGATTAACCTTCTGCGGATAACGGTTTCGGCGAACCCGAGAAACGACTTCCCCGCGGACGGAGAATATTGGTTAATCGCTTCGTTAAACGCCATTAACGCAATGCTGAATTCGTCGTCCTTCTCCGGATTGACGTACTTTTTGCAGAAACGGCTTGCCGTTTTTAGAATAAAAGGCTTATAGCTATATATAAAATGCTCGCGCAGCTGTTCGTCGCCTTGCGCAATGCATAACACCTGTTGTTCGGGAGAGTCGTCTTTCGCCGGCTCCGTTGCCGGATCGGCGGAAGCTTTACGAAAAAACCGTTTGAACAACATCAAAATCAAAAGCTCCACCTCTTTCTATACCATTCGGCCGGCCCTCACCGCTTATGGGGGTAAGCGATAGCGGACGACTTAGAAACAAAAAAAGCCCCCTCACGGAGGCGGTGTCGGGCTCGTCTTCAACGCGCTAAAGCCGGCTCTGCTGCGGATGCCGGATATTAAGCCGACGTGCGCTTTTGCCTTAGCTTATTGCGTCTGCCGTTCAGCATGGCAAGCCTGTTCTTAAGCTCCTGCTCCCATTCCGCATCGCCGATTTGCTTCGCAAAGGTAAGCAGGTCCAGCGCTATATCAATCTGGCTGTCTACGATCTCCATCGGACTTTCGTCTTCGTTATTGACGCAGTTCTCGTATAACGACGGATGCTTCTTCTCGACGTATTCCTGAAAGTCAACCTCGGAAGCGCCGTCGCTATGGGCATATTCGGCCAATATCTCATATTCGCTTTCAACCAAGTAATGAATCTCGACACGATGGCATACCGGGCAAAACATTATCGGAACATTGTGAATGTGCGTGCGGACATGCTTTAAAGTCCCTTTCGTTCCAATCATACTGGCACCACAGCAGAAACTCATCGGGCAATCCCTCCCAAGGTTCACTAATGTATCTCACCGACAAACTTGCATGCATGGTCTGATTCACTCTATGGCTATTTTATTCGCCGCCGCAGACCCTGATTCCTTCAAGAAACTTCGACCAGACGACAAAAAGCGGCTAAAGGACCGGTACTTTAGTCCTATCATGCGCGTCTCCCGCAGCAAGTTCAAACTTGTTTCAGCTGGACGAATATATCGAATTCGCTGTCGTTGTTATCGTCTTTGTACCTATGATCGTATACTTCGAAAAACACGGCGTCGTACGGATCGTAACGGTTGTCGGCCAGCCAGCCGACGAGCTTTTCAAACGTTGATTTCAATTGATTTAACGGTCCCCTATGCGTGATTCCCGCATATTTCCCGGCCGGGATCTCGTAGGCGACCATTCCTTCCGGCACTTCGCTTAATAACTCCGTTTCCACGCCCGCTATGTAGCCATGTTCGTTTCTTTTGATCAATCCGATCGTCTCCAGCCGATTGACTCGGCCGGGTACTTCCTCCAATCTGGCGAACAAAACAGGCCATACATCCCCGGGATTGGTCGGGCTGCCGATACTTCCGACGCCCACAACCTTGCGTTTCTGAAATTCGGTTAACACGGGCTGCATTTCCACCGCACCTCCATCGGCTAATAATAACCTTCAATTTCTCGTCCTGCTTGTCTATCTTTCTTATTCGTCCCCGCCATCGCAGCTTCCTCTAGAACGAAACGGAACAAGAAACAGCCATACAAAAAAATAAACCCGCGCTTTATGAGCACGGGTTAAAATCCGGAAAAGCTTGTCTTATTTCTCAACCAGATGCTGCTCGCCCGGCCGCCAGTTCATGGGGCACAGACCGCCGGATTGCAGCGCTTGGAGGACGCGGAGCGTTTCGTCTACGCTGCGGCCGACGTCGTTGTGGTTAACGACTTGATACTTGATTTCGCCTTGCGGATCGATGATAAACAGGCCGCGAAGCGCAACGCCTTCTTCTTCGATCAGAACGCCGTAGTCGCTTGCGACTTTCTTCGTAAGGTCGGCAGCAAGCGGAAAGTTCAGCGTGCCGAGGCCGTTGTCGGCGACAGGCGTGTTGATCCAAGCGCGGTGGCTGTGCTTGCTGTCCACGCTGACGCCCAGAATTTCGGTGTTCAGCTTCTTGAACTCTTCGGCGGCAAGGCTAAGGGCCGTAATTTCCGTCGGGCATACGAACGTGAAATCCAGCGGATAGAAGAAAAGGACAAGCCATTTGCCTCTGTAATCCGAAAGAGAGACCGTACCGAATCCTTTGCCGTCACCCGTTGCCGTTTCCATCGTAAAATCCGGCGCTGGACGGCCAACCAAACGATCTGCCATATGAATGTGCCTCCTTACGATTTCTTGTTACTTACAAAAATTGTCAGCGAAACGACTTTATCCGTTAATGTAACATGTTGGCAAAAATAAAGTATTGCACAAAATTGCTTTATATAATCATTATAATTGAATAGGATTAATTATTTTTTCATGGCTGCGACGATAAGATCGCCCATTGCCGCCGTTCCGACCGCCTTGCTCTTGTCTACCGCGATGTCGCCCGTGCGGTGGCCGGCGTCAAGCACTTCCTTGACGGCGTCTTCGATCGCTTGGGCCGCTTCGTGATAGCCGAAGGACAAGCGGAACATCAAGGCGACGGACAGGATCGTGGCGATCGGGTTCGAGATGCCTTGTCCCGCAATGTCCGGAGCCGATCCGTGCACCGGCTCGTACAGGCCGAAGCTGCCTTCGCCCAGCGAAGCCGACGACAACATGCCGATGGAGCCCGTCAGCATAGCCGCTTCGTCGCTCAAAATGTCGCCGAACATGTTCTCCGTTACGATGACGTCAAAGCTCGACGGACGGCGCAGCAGCTGCATGGCGCAGTTATCGACGAGCACGTGCTCGACTTCGACGTCCGGGTATTCCGGAGCGATCCGGTTGACGACCTCGCGCCACAGGCGGCTCGTCTCCAGCACGTTGGCTTTGTCGACCGAAGCCAGCTTCTTGCGGCGCGTGCGCGCGATTTCGAACGCTTGGCGCACGATCCGTTCCACTTCATGCACGTTGTAGACGCAAGTATCGACGGCTTCTTGACCGCCCGCGCCTTCGCGGCGGAATTTCTCGCCGAAATAGATGCCGCCCGTCAGTTCCCGGACGACGATCAAGTCCGTTCCTTCCAATACTTCAGGCTTCAGCGTGGAAGCTTCCTTCAGGCAATCGAATACCGTTGCCGGGCGGATATTGGAGAACAACCCCAATTCCTTGCGGATGCCGAGCAGCCCCGTCTCGGGACGCAGCTCTTTCGGATTGTTGTCCCATTTCGGGCCGCCGACGGCGCCAAGCAGGACGGCGTCCGCTTTTTTGCAAAGGTCCAGCGTTTCTTGCGGCAGCGGGGTGCCTTTCTCGTCGATGGCGATGCCGCCGAACAGGCCGTGCTCCGTCTCGAATTGGTAACCGAACAGTTCTTCCGTTTTCTTAAGCACTTTAAGCGCTTCGCCGACCACTTCCGGCCCGATGCCGTCGCCGGCGATAACCGCGATTTTTTTTACTTCTGCCATTTGCCATACACTCCTTAACGTGTCGTGAAGTCCGCGCTTCACCTGTATTCTCATTCTATTATCATTTGTATCACATTCCCGGCGTTTAAACAAAGATATGAAAGCTATTGGCTTTATAGGCTGATCTTATAATAGATCGCAAAAAAAAATAACAGCCTTATCCCCGGACGGGGAAAGGCTGCATTTCGTAGATTCGGGTTAAATCAGGCTCATCTTGTCGCGGCGCCCGTTCGTCTTGCGCTTGTCGATGAGACGGTTAAGCGCGTCGACGTACGCGCGGGCGCTCGCTTCGAGAATGTCCGTGCTTACGCCGCGTCCGGACGCCGAAACGCCGTCCTGCAGCAGCACGACATGCACTTCGCCGAGCGCGTCTTTGCCGTGGGTGACGGACTTGATCGAATAGTCTTCCAGCTCGACCGTTTCGCCCGTCGCCTTGTCAATCGCGTTATAAATCGCGTCGACGGAGCCGTTGCCGACGGCCGCTTCCTCGCGGACGCCGCCGTCCGCCGTTACGATACGCACCGAAGCGCTTGGCGTCGACTGGTTGCCGTAGCTCACTTGAACGGTCTCCAGCTTGAACACTTCAGGCGTGTCGATCAACTTCTCTTCCAGCAGCGCGCGGATATCTTCGTCGCTGACGTCTTTTTTCCGGTCCGCAAGGTCTTTGAACTTCGCGAACGCGGCGTTGACGGCTTCGTCCGTCAATTCGTAGCCGAGATCGATCAGCTTCTCCCGGAACGCGTGGCGTCCGGAATGCTTGCCCAGCACGAGCTTCGATTCTTTCAGGCCGATCGTTTCCGGAGAGATGATCTCGTAAGTCGTTTTCTCCTTGAGCATGCCGTCCTGATGGATGCCGGATTCGTGCGCGAACGCATTGGCGCCGACGATCGCTTTATTGCCCGGTACGACCATGCCGGTCAGTCTGCTGACGAGGCGGCTCGTCTTCGCGATTTCGTTCAAGCGCAAACCCGTCTTCGCACCGAAGTAGTCGAAGCGCGTCTCCAGCGCCAGCGCAACCTCTTCCAGCGCCGTATTGCCGGCCCGCTCGCCGATGCCGTTGATCGTGCCTTCGATCTGATCGGCGCCGTTCAGCACGGCTGCCAGAGCGTTTGCCGTCGCCATGCCGAGATCGTCGTGGCAATGCGCGCTGAGCTGGATCTTGTCGATACCCGGAACCTGCTCCTTCAGCGTTTTGAAAATATGTCCGTATTCGGCCGGGTTCAAGTAACCGACCGTATCCGGAATGTTGACCACCGTCGCTCCGGCGCGAATCGCCATATCGGTTACCTGCACGAGGAAATCAAGCTCCGTGCGTCCCGCGTCCTCGGCGGAAAACTCGATTTTGTTGAAGTATTGCTTGGCGTACCGGATCGCCTTCTCGGCCGTCTCCAGCACCTGATCTTTGTCCATGCGCAGCTTGTGCTTGCGGTGGATCGGGCTGGTCGCGAGAAACAGATGGATGCACGGGTCTTCCGCGCCTTGCAGCGCTTCGCGAACGGCATCGATGTCTTGTACGCGGGAGCGGGAGAGGCCGATGACCGACGCGTTTTTGACCGCTCGGGCTACGGCGTTAACCGCCGCAAGATCGCCCGGCGACGCCGCAGGAAATCCGGCTTCGATCCGGTCGATGCCCAGCTTCTCGAGCTGAAGGGCGATTTCGACCTTCTCCTTCGTATTCAGATTAACGCCGGGGGACTGCTCCCCGTCGCGCAGCGTCGTGTCAAACATGTAAATTTTCCGCATTGCTGCCTGCACCTCCGGGAACAGAATCATCCCGGGCCGCGCATGCCTTTGGACTCCCTTCCCTCGTGGGATCGGGCGAGAAGGCCGGCGGACCGGGATCGAATTATGGGCGTTGCTTTATTCGATTACAGCGCTTTGTCGTGAACGCCGTCTTATTTCTTGATCCAGTGCATCAGCTCGCGAAGCTGCTTGCCCGTTTGCTCGATCGGATGAGCAGCCTCGTTGCGGCGGGTAGCCGTCAGCATGGCGCGGCCGGATTGGTTCTCCAGGATGAAATCGCGGGCGAAACGGCCGGATTGGATGTCTTCCAGAACGCGTTTCATCTCTTTCTTCGTTTCTTCGGTTACGATGCGAGGACCCGTTACGTAGTCGCCGTATTCAGCCGTGTTGGAGATGGAATCGCGCATCGTTGCAAGACCGCCTTCGTACATCAGGTCGACGATCAGCTTCAGCTCGTGCAAGCACTCGAAGTAAGCCATTTCCGGAGCGTAGCCCGCTTCAACAAGCGTTTCGAAACCAGCTTTTACAAGAGCGGTCGCGCCGCCGCACAGAACGGCTTGCTCGCCGAACAGGTCGGTTTCCGTTTCTTCCTTGAACGTCGTTTCGATAACTCCGGCGCGCGTGCAGCCGATGCCTTTCGCATAAGCGAGGCCGATCGCTTTCGCATTGCCCGTAGCGTCTTGCTCGATGGCGATCAAGCCCGGAACGCCGAAGCCTTCTTCATACGTACGGCGAACCATGTGGCCCGGCGATTTCGGAGCGACCAGGAATACGTCCATATCCGGACGAGGAACGATTTGGCCGAAATGTACGTTAAAGCCATGGGAGAACATGAGTGCCGCGCCTTGTTTCAGGTTCGGGGCGATCTCTTCGTTATATACTTTCGCTTGGGTTTCGTCCGGCATCAGAATTTGCACGACGTCGGCAATTTTGGTCGCTTCCGCAACGGACAATACTTCGAAGCCGTCTTGCTTCGCTTTGTCCGCGGATTTGCCCGGGCGGATGCCGATAACGACCTTCAGGCCGCTGTCGCGAAGGTTTTGCGCTTGTGCGTGGCCTTGGCTGCCGTAACCGATAATGGCGATCGTTTTTCCTTGAAGAACGTTAAGGTCTGCATCTTTTTCGTAGTACAACGTAACTGCCATGATATAATTGCCTCCTTTTATTTAACCCATTTGAGCGGGTGTTTAAGCGGAGACCCCGGTCCCGACGAATCGGGCGTTCTCCTCTTAAACTCCCGCTCAAAGCGGGGTATTGCCATGCAGCGTGCGAATAACGAAAAACTTATAAATTTTGATATTTTCAAAAAACCTAAACGACGGCGAAGCCTTAACGCGTTAACGCGCGTTGCCGCGAATAAGCGCCGTTACGCCCGTCCTCGACAGCTCCTTGATGCCGTACGGCTTCATCAGCTCGATCATGGCGTCGATTTTGTCGGTATCGCCGACGACTTGTACCATGAGCGAATGCGTGCCGATATCGACGACCGATGCGCGGAACGTCTCGACGACGCCGAGAATTTCCGGCCTTACGTTCGGCTCGGCGCTCACTTTGATCAAAGCGAGCTCGCGCGCGACCATCGGATTGGCGCTAAGATCGACGACTTTGATTACGTCGATCAGCTTGTAAAGCTGCTTCGTAATCTGCTCGAGCATCTGGTCGGTGCCCGTCGTTACGATAACCATCCGGGAGAGGCCTTGCTCCTCGCTTGCGCCGACCGTGATGCTCTCGATATTGAAGCCGCGGCGTCCGAACAAGCCGGAAACGCGCTGCAGAACGCCGGGCTGGTCATTCACTAGAACTGCAATCGTATGTTTCTTCATGTTACGCATCCCCCATGATCATTTCGTCCAGCGTGCTGCCTTGGGCAACCATCGGATAGACGTTCTCGTGCTTGCGAACGACGAACTCCACGACGACTGGACCCGGATGGGCGAGCGCCTCCTTCCAAGCTTCGCGCGCTTCTTCTTTGTTCGTCGCGCGAAGGCCTTTGACGCCGTACGCTTCGGCAAGCTTCACGAAGTCGGGGCTGCCGGCGAGGTCGATATGGCTGTACCGGTTGTCGTAAATCAGCTCCTGCCATTGGCGGACCATGCCGAGCACCTGGTTGTTAATGATCACGACTTTGACCGGAATGTTGTTGATGGCGCAGATAGCAAGCTCTTGCGCGCACATTTGCATGCCGCCGTCGCCGTTAATCGATACGACAACGCGGTCCGGGTTCGCCATCTGGGCGCCGATTGCGGACGGGAAGCCGAAGCCCATCGTGCCAAGGCCGCCGGATGTGACCCAGGAGCGCGGCTTGTTGAAGTTGTAATATTGCGCCGCCCACATCTGGTGCTGGCCGACGTCCGTCGTTACGATGGCGTCGCCGTTCGTCGTTTCATGAATGTGCTGGATGACCCATTGCGGCTTGAGCTCCGTCTCCGAATCCTCGTACGTAAACGGATATTGCGCTTTGGAAGCTTGCAGCTCCGCGCGCCATTCGTCGGCGTTCGCCGCCCAGGCCGCGCCTTGGTTCGCGAGCTCCAGAACCGTCTTCACGTCGCCGACGATCGGAATTTCCGTCGCGACGTTTTTGCCGATCTCCGCCGGGTCGATATCGATATGGACGATTTTGGCGTTTGGCGCAAAGCCGTCCAGCCGTCCCGTGACGCGGTCGTCGAAACGGGCGCCGATACAAATGAGCAGGTCGGACTTTTGAATCGCCTTGTTCGCCGTGTACGTGCCGTGCATCCCCGGCATGCCGAGCCACAGCTCATGGCCGCTCGGGAAACCGCCGAGACCAAGCAAAGTCGTCGTAATCGGAATGCCGGTCTTCGTTACGAATTGGTAAAGCTCTTCGTGGCCGCCGGAATACACGACGCCTCCTCCGGCGAGAATGAGCGGACGCTTCGCTTCGGCGATCGCTTTGTGCATCTTATCGACTTGCAGCTTGTTAGGCGTAACCGTCGGATTGTACCCGCGCAGGCTCACGTCCGTGACCGGCGTAAACAGCGTTTTGGCCGCAGATACGTCCTTCGGAATATCGATCAGTACCGGGCCTTTGCGTCCCGTATTGGCAATATGGAAAGCTTCGTGGATGACGCGCGGCAGATCCTTGACGTCGCGCACCAAGTAGCTATGTTTCGTAATCGGCATCGTAATGCCCGTAATGTCCGCTTCTTGGAAGGCATCGGTGCCGATCAGGCTCGACACGACATTGCCCGTAATGACGACAAGCGGAACGGAGTCCATGTACGCCGTCGCAATGCCCGTTACCAGGTTGGTTGCCCCGGGACCGGAGGTCGCGATGCAGACGCCTACTTTGCCGCTCGAACGGGCGTAGCCGTCGGCCGCATGGATGGCGCCTTGCTCATGGCGCGTAAGGACGTGCTGGAAATCGGAGAATCCGTGCATCGCATCGTAAATGTACAACACCGCGCCGCCCGGATAGCCGAATACGCACTCGACTCCTTCAAGCACCAAGCTGCGAAGCAGAATCTCCGAACCCGAAATCACTTCCGGCTTCATCATTTTTTCTCTTAACTCTTCTTTTGACTTTAGTGTTG